>NZ_JAANNB010000002.1 GCF_011603975.1 Cellulomonas sp. IC4_254
GGCGGGGTCCCCGGTCGCGGTGTCGCCGGTGCCCGTGTCGCCGGTGCCGGTGCCGGTGTCGCCGGTGCCCGTGTCGCCCGTCCCGGCACCGGTGTCGCCGCCCGCCGCGGTGTCCTGGCTGGTGCCGGACAGCATCGGCTGGTCGGCCGCGACGTTCGCCCAGATCGCGTCGGCCTCGGAGGTCCACACCACCCGGTTCGGGTCGCTCGGCGCTGCGGCGAACGGGATCGTCATGAAGGAGATGTTGTCAGCCGACGCGCCCCGCAGGCTGTAGGCGAGCCCGGCCATGTCGGAGATCGAGCTGAACCCGGAGTCGATCGACAGCGACTCGGTGGCCGAGTCGAGGAACCGGATCAGCTGCGTGATGTCGGTGAGCATGTTCTTGCTCAGCAGCTCGCGCACGACGGCGGCCAGCAGCTCCTGCTGGCGGCCGAGGCGGTTCGTGTCCGACCCGTCGCCGACGCCGACGCCGGTCCGCGCCCGGGCGAACGCCAGCGCCTGGGTGCCGTCGAGCGTCTGCTGGCCGGCGGTCAGCTGCAGGCCGGCCTTCGGGGCGTCCATGTCGTTGGGGATGCAGATCGGGACGCCGCCGATGGCGTCGACCATCTTGGTGAACCCCGCGAAGTCGACGACGACGAAGTGGTCGATCCGCACGCCGGTGTTCTGCTGCACGGTGTTGACGGTGCAGGCCGCGGCCGAGGCGATGTCACCGCCGTTGTCGGCGCCGATCGAGAACGCGGAGTTGAACATCGCGTTCTTCTGGACCCCGGTGGTCGAGCCGTTGCTCATCGTGCAGGACGGGATCGTGACCAGGGAGTCGCGCGGGATGGAGATGAGCTCCACCCGGGTCCGGTCCGCCGAGATGTGCGCGACGATCGTGGTGTCCGAGCGCATGCCGCCGACGTAGCCGCCGATCGCCTCGTTCTCGCCGTCCCGCTCGTCCGAGCCCATCAGCAGGATGTTGACGTCGCGGCCGCTCGCCGGGTCGTCCGGGTCGGCGGGGCCGGTGGCGGTCACGGCGGGCTCGGGCAGCGCCTGGATCAGGTCGCTCGCGTCGATCGTGTTGATGTTGCTGTTGAGCTGGACGTACAGCGCCGCCGCCCCGGAGGCGCCGAAGCACAGCACCGCCACGACGGCCAGGGCGGCGCCGCGCAGGACGCCGTGGCTGCGCCGGGGGCGGCCGTGGCGGACGGCACGCGGGCGCGGCGGAGCGGCATGGCGGGAGGTCACGAGGGACGAGCATAGGAGCACACCCGCGCCCGCAGGGGTAACCACGGGGGTGAGCCGGTGGAGGATGTGTGCAGGTGGGGCTGGTTAGGCTGGCGCGCATGACCGTGCTCGTCACCGGCGGCGCCGGCTACATCGGGGCGCACGTCGTCCGCCTGCTCGTGGGGTCCGGCCGGGACGTCGTGGTCGTCGACGACCTCTCGTCCGGCACGGCGGAGCGCGTCGGCGGGGCGGAGCTCGTCCGCCTGGACGTCGCGGGCCCGGGTGCCGCGGAGGCCCTGGGGCGCCTGGTGCGCCGCCGCGGCGTGACCGACGTCGTGCACTTCGCGGCCCGCAAGCGGGTCGACGAGTCGGTGACGGACCCGCTGCGCTACTACGCGCAGAACCTCGACGGCCTCGGCGCGGTGCTCGCGGCGGGCGTCGCGGAGGGCGTGCGGTCGGTGGTGTTCTCGTCGTCCGCCGCGGTGTACGGGGACGTCGCCGGCGGGCTGGTCCGCGAGGACGCCCCCACCGCCCCGGTGAACCCGTACGGGCGGACCAAGCTGGTCGGCGAGTGGATGCTGCGGGACGTGGCCGCCACGGGCGCGCTGCGCGGGACCGCGCTGCGGTACTTCAACGTCGCCGGCGCGGGCTGGCCGGACCTCGGCGACCCGGCGGTCGCCAACCTGGTGACGCGTGTGCTGGACGCGGTCGGGCGGGGCGAGCGGCCGCGGGTGTTCGGCACCGACTTCCCGACCCCCGACGGCTCCGGGGTCCGCGACTACGTGCACGTGATGGACCTCGCGCGCGCCCACGTCGCTGCGCTGGACGCGATGGCCGACGACGCCGAGCCGTACCGCTGCCTCAACGTCGGCACCGGGACCGGCACGTCCGTGCTCCAGGTCGTCGAGGGGCTGGCGGCCGCGATGGGCACGCCGATCGCGACCGAGGTGGTCGGCCGGCGGGCCGGGGACCCGGCCGAGGTGGTGGCGGACCCCGCCGCGATCGAGCGGGTGCTCGGCTGGCGCGCGCAGGAGACGCTCGCCAGCACGCTCGCCAGCGCGTGGGACGCCTGGCGGCACGCCCGCCCCTGACCCGGAGCGGGCCGCGGCCCCGCAGCACGACGACGCCCCCGCCCGGTGACCCGGACGGGGGCGTCGTCGGTGCGTCAGCGGCCGAGCTGCGCGTACTTCGCCTCGGTCGCGTCCTTCTGCGGACGCCACCAGGCCTCGTTGGCCTGGTACCACTCGATCGTGGCGGCGAGGCCGTCGCGGAACGTCGTGTACCGCGGCTCCCAGCCGAGCTCGGTGCGGAGCTTGGTCGCGTCGATCGCGTACCGCAGGTCGTGGCCCGGGCGGTCGCTCACCAGGTCGTAGGCGTCGGGCGCCTGGCCGGTCAGCTCGAGGATCAGCTCGACGACGGTCTTGTTGTTCTCCTCGCCGTCCGCGCCGATCAGGTAGGTCTCGCCGAGGCGGCCCTTCGTGATGATGTCCCAGACGGCCGAGTTGTGGTCCTCGACGTGGATCCAGTCGCGGACGTTCTCGCCGGTGCCGTAGAGCTTCGGCCGCACGCCGTCGATCACGTTGGTGATCTGGCGCGGGATGAACTTCTCGACGTGCTGGTACGGGCCGTAGTTGTTCGAGCAGTTCGAGATCGTGGCGCGCACGCCGAACGACCGCGCCCACGCGCGCACCAGCAGGTCCGAGGACGCCTTGGTGGACGAGTACGGGCTCGACGGGTTGTACGGGGTGTCCGGCGTGAACTTGGCCGGGTCGTCCAGCTCGAGGTCGCCGTAGACCTCGTCGGTGGAGATGTGGTGGTAGCGCACGTCGTACCGGCGCACCGCCTCGAGCAGCGTGTACGTGCCGATGACGTTGGTGTGCACGAACGGCCACGGGTCGTGCAGCGAGTTGTCGTTGTGCGACTCGGCGGCGAAGTGCACGACGACGTCGCTGTTCTTCACCAGGTCGTCGACGATGTCGTGGTCCGTGAGGCTGCCCTTGGCGAAGGTCACCTGGTCCCACACCGGGGCCAGGCTCTTCTCGTCACCCGCGTAGGTGAGCGCGTCCAGGACGGTGACCTGCACCTCCGGGTGCTCGCGCACGACCTGGTGCACGAAGTTGGAGCCGATGAAACCGGCTCCGCCGGTGACGAGCATGCGCACGAGAGGACCTCCGAGGTGAAAGTGGGCGGCACCCAGCGTACCGATCACGCCGGGGGCCCGGGCGTACCGGGACCAACCGGACGCCGCGGGGGGACACGCGGAGGCCGTCCTTGACTGCAGTCACTCCGTGGCTGACCCTGCGAGGGTCCGCCGTCGTCCACCACGGGACCTCCGCCATGCCTTCGCGCCTCCTCCTCGCTCTCGCGGTCGCCGCCGCGACCGCCGTCCCGGCGGGGCTCCCGCCGGCCGCGGCCGCCGCAGCACCCGCCCCGGCCACCGCGGTGGCCGCCGACCCGATCGGGGTGTCGGAGGAGTCGCTGCAGGCGACCCTCGGGACGCCCGGCGCCGAGCCCGACGCGGCGGAGCCCGCCGTCGGCACGACCGTGCAGGAGGCCACGCTCGTCGTGGCCCCGCAGGCCGACGCCGAGCCGGTCGCCCCGGACGCCGCGGCCCGCACGGCGCAGGGCGCCGAGCCCGACGCAGCCGAGCCCGACGCCGCCGAGCCCGACGCCGCCGACGCCGCGCCCGCCCCCGAGGACCTGCCCGCGGTCGACGCCGCGGACGAGCCGGTCGTCGCCGACCTGCTGGACGCCACCGAGCCGGAGCGGGTCGTGACCCCGCCGGTCGACACCACCGGCGCCCAGACCGTGGGCGTGACCTGGCCGGCCGGCGCCGAGGCGGCCGACCTGGCGCCGCAGGCCCGCACGCTGTCGGACGGCACCTGGTCCGGCTGGACCGACCTGGAGGCCTCCGACCTCGCGGCGGACGCCGGCGGGGTCGACGCCGAGCACGAGCTGCGCGGCGGGACCGACGCCCTGTGGATCGGCGAGGCCGAGGCGGTGCAGCTGTCGTTCGCCGCCACCGCCGAGGGCGGCCCGCAGGACATGACCTTCGTGCAGGTGAGCTCGCCCGAGGAGGAGCCCGCCGTCGCGGGCGCCCAGGACGACGCCGCGGCGAGCGTCGAGGGTGCCGCGTCCACCGGCGACGCCGTGATCCGCACCGCTGCCGCTGTCGTGCCGGCCGCGGTGGACGCGCCGCGGGTGTACTCCCGGGCCGAGTGGGGCGCCCGCGCCCCGTCGTGCACCCCGGACGTGGCGCGCACGCTGCTCGCGGCCGTCGTGCACCACACGGCCGGCAGCAACTCCTACACGTCGGTCGCCCAGGCGATGCAGCAGATCCGGAACGACCAGGCGTACCACATCACCGGTCGCGGCTGGTGCGACATCGGCTACAACTTCCTCGTCGACAAGTGGGGCAACGTGTACGAGGGCCGGGCGAACTCCGGCACCCAGCCCGTGATCGGCGTGCACGCCGGCGGGTTCAACACCTCGACGGTCGGCATCTCGATGCTCGGCGACTACAGCTCGATCACGCCGTCCGCCGGCACGCAGGAGTCCGTGGCCCGGCTGATCGCCTGGCGGCTGTCGCAGTACCACCGCGACCCCACGAGCACCGTCGGCTACACCACCCTCGGCGGCGAGAACTCGCGGTACCCCGCGGGCACGTCGCTCGCGCTGCCGGTCGTCGTCGGCCACCGGGACACCGCGTACACCGCGTGCCCGGGCAACGCCGGCTACGCCGTGCTGGGCGCGATCAAGAACCGGGCCCGCGCGATCATCGGCGCCGGCTTCGTCAACCCGGCGGCGACCGCCTCGTCCATCGGCATCGGCGGGTCGGTCTCGGTCACCGGCGGCGTCATCACCGGCGCGAACTGGTCGCTGGCGGTCACCGACACCCGCACCGGCATCATCGTGCAGCGCGTGAACGGCAGCTCCGGCGCCTCCGGCGGCGGCGCGATCGCGACCTGGAACGGCACGTCCTCGGCGGGCAACGCCGCGGGACCCGGCACCTACCGGCTGACCCTGACCGGCACGTACGGGGCGACGACGCTCGTGCCCTACACGGCGAACGTCACCGTCACCGGCAGCCAGAACCCGCCGACCGTGGCGCCGGTGGCGCTCACCGGGGACCTCGGGTTCGTCCCGATGACGCCGACCCGGGTGCTCGACACCCGTCCGTCCGCGGCCTCGCTCGGCGCGGCCTCCCGCGTGGACGTCAAGGTCGCGGGCGTGTCCGGCATCCCGGCGGATGCCAAGGCCGTCGCGCTGACCGTCACGGCGGTCAACTCCTCGACGATCACGCACATCCGGGCCTGGCCCGCCGGGCAGACCATGCCCAACGCCTCGGTGCTCAACACCGACCCCGGCCGCACCACGGCGGGCTCGCTCGTGGTCGGCGTCGGGGGCGAGGGCAAGGTCAGCCTGTGGAACAACCTCGGCAGCACCCACCTCCTGGTGGACGTGACGGGGTACTACACGAGCGCGTCCGGCACCGGCTACGAGGCGCTCGGCAGCGCCACCCGCGTGCTCGACACCCGGCAGTCCGGCGGCGCCGTGCAGCCGCGCACCCGACGCACCGTGCAGGTGGCGGGCACCGGTGGCGTGCCGGCCGACGCGACGGCGGTGGCGGTGAACGTCGTGTCGGTGCGGCCGGGCGGCTACGGCTACGTCGCGGTGGTCCCGAGCGGGGCCGCCGTGGGCAGCACGTCCACGGTGAACAACCAGCCGGGCCGCGACGTGGCGAACCGCGCCGTGGTCACGCTGACCGGGGGCAAGCTGGACGTGTACGTCGACGGCGTCGCGCAGCAGGTCGTGGTCGACGTCGTCGGCTGGTACGGCTCGTCCGCGTCGGCCACCTTCACGCCCATCGCCCCGGTGCGGGCGTTCGACACCCGCTCGGGTGCGCCGCTGGGCGCGGGGGAGACCCGCTCGCTCAACGTGGCGGGGCTGCCCGCGGGTGCCTCGTCGGTGGCGATGAACCTCACGTCGACCAACGCCTCCGCGGCGGCCACGTACCTGACGGTCTGGGGCGCCGGCGCGCGGCCCGGGACGTCGGACCTGAACGCGGGCGCCGGGCGTGACCAGGCCAACCAGGTGTACGTCGCCCCGAGCGCCGGGCGGGTCAACGTGTACAACAACCTGGGCACGAGCCACGTGGTCGCGGACGTGTTCGGGTACTTCGCCGACTGAGCCGGTCCGACGGGGGCGCGGGCGACCGCGGGTATGCTGACGCGGCGCTCGCGCCCCCGGACGATCGGAAGTCTTCCCATGTCGCAGTACGACACGACGCTCGACCTGTCGGTGTCGAACACCAGCCACGCGCAGGTGCTCAGCCTGGTCCCGGCGGGCAGCGACGTGCTCGACGTCGGGTGCGCCACCGGCTACCTCGCCGAGGCGCTGACCGCGCGCGGCTGCACCGTCAGCGGCGTCGAGTACGACCCCGAGGCCGCCGAGAAGGCGCGCCCGCACCTGCAGCACCTCGTCGTCGGCGACCTCAGCACGATGGACGTCGCGGCGGAGTTCGGGGACCGGACGTACGACGTCCTCGTGTTCGCCGACGTCCTGGAGCACGTCGCCGACCCCGCCGACGTGCTGCGCCGCCTGCTGACGCTGCTGCGCCCGGGCGGCTCGGTCGTCATGTCCATCCCGAACGTCGCGCACGGCTCGCTGCGCCTGGCGCTGCTGCAGGGCCGCTGGCAGTACACCGAGGTCGGCCTGCTGGACCGGACGCACATCCGGTTCTTCACGCGGCGCTCGGTGCTCGAGCTGCTGGCCGAGACCGGCCTGGCGGCCGCGGACCTGCGCACCACGTTCCGCGACCCGCTCGACGCGGACGTGGAGATCGACGCGGCCGCGCTGCCACCCGGGGTCGTGGACTGGGTCCGCGCCCAGGAGGACGCCACCACGTTCCAGTTCGTGCTGCGCGCGGTCCGGGACGACGCCGACGCCGCCCTCAGCCGCGCGGTGGCCGAGCGCGAGTCGCTGCGGTCGCAGGTCGCGACGCTGCGGGACACCGCGGAGCGCGCCCGCGCCGAGCGCGACGCCGCCGTGGCCTCGCTGCGCGAGGTGCAGGGCACGCTGGGCTGGCGGCTGCTGCGCGTGCCCCGGTCCCTGTACGGCAAGGTCCGCGGGGGCGCCCGGTGATCACCATGGTGCGCGAGCTCCGGCAGGCGCCGGAGCTCCTGGCGAACCTGACCCGCCGCGAGGTCAAGGGCAAGTACAAGCGGACCGTCCTGGGTCAGCTCTGGTCGCTGGTGAACCCGCTGGCGCAGATGCTCATCTTCACGGCGGTGTTCTCGTTCGTGCTGCGGGTGCCGATCCCGACGGGCGACCCGTCCGGGCTGCACAACTTCGCCGTCTACCTGCTGTGCGGCCTGCTGCCGTGGGGCTTCTTCGTCAACGTGCTGAACGGCGGCATGGGCTCGCTGGTCGGCAACGAGAACCTCATCAAGAAGGTCGCGTTCCCGCGGGCGGCGCTGCCGCTGTCCAACGCGCTGTCGCTGGTGTTCTCGTGGTCCATCGAGATGGTGGTGCTGCTGATCGCCCTGACGCTGCTCGGTGCCGCGTCGCTGCTGTGGACCCCGGCGGTCGTCGTCGTGATGGCCCTGCTGTTCCTGTTCGCGTTCGGGGTCTCGCTGATGCTCTCCGTCGCGAACGTGTACTTCCGCGACACCCAGCACTTCGTCGGGATCCTGACGCAGGCGTGGTTCTACGCGACGCCGATCGTGTACCCGACGTCGCTGGTGCTGGAGCAGTCCGAGAAGCTCGGCCCGCTGCTGGGCTCGGTGACCCTGTACGACGTGTACCGGCTGAACCCGATGGAGCGGTTCGTGGAGCTGTTCCGCGCGCCGCTGTACGACAACACCTGGCCGCCGCTCGACTCGACGCTGTACTGCGTCGCGTGGGCCGTGGGGTCGGTGCTGCTCGGCGTGTGGGTGTTCAGCCGGCACGAGAAGAAGCTGGCGGAGGCGCTGTGAGCGAGGCAGCCGTCACGGTGGACTCCGTGACGAAGAAGTTCCGGGTGTACCACGAGCGGAACCAGACGCTGAAGGCCGCGGTCATGCGGCGCCGGCGGTCGGTCTACGAGGACTTCCTGGCCCTGGACGACGTGGGCTTCGAGATCCCGCAGGGCAGCACGTTCGGCCTGGTGGGGGACAACGGCTCCGGCAAGTCGACCCTGCTCAAGTGCCTGGCGCGGATCCTGTACCCGGACTCCGGCGACGTGGTCACCCGCGGGCGGGTCGCCGCGCTGCTCGAGGTCGGCTCCGGGTTCCACCCCGAGCTTTCCGGCCGGGACAACGTCTACCTGAACGGCTCGATCCTCGGGATGAGCCGCGAGGAGATCGACCGCAAGTTCGACGCGATCGTCGACTTCTCCGGCGTCGAGCAGTTCATCGACCAGCCGGTGAAGAACTACTCCTCCGGCATGTACGTGCGGCTCGGGTTCTCGGTCGCGATCCACGTCGACCCCGAGATCCTGCTGGTCGACGAGGTGCTCGCCGTGGGCGACGCCGCGTTCCAGGAGAAGTGCACCGAGAAGTTCGTCGAGTTCCGCCGGGACGGCCGCACGGTCGTCGTGGTCAGCCACTCGATGCCGTCGCTGCGCAACATGTGCGACAACGTCGCGTGGCTGTCGCACGGCAAGCTGGTCGAGACGGGCGAGGCGAAGCCGATCCTCGAGCGCTACCTCGACTCCACCCGCACGGACCAGCGGACCGGCCGGGACGGCGAGGTCCGCTGGGGCTCCGGCGAGGCGCAGATCGACGCCGTCGAGCTGGTCGGCCCGTCCGGCCCCGCCGCCTCGTTCCGCACCGGTGACGAGGTGACCATCCGGCTCCGGTACACCGCGCGGGAGCGCATCGAGAACCCCGTGTTCGGCCTGGCGCTGGAGTCGCACGACGGCGTCTACCTGTGGGCGAACAACACCCGGGACCTCGGCCACCGCATCGACGCCATCGAGGGCTCCGGCGTCGTCGAGTGCACCATCCCGCGGCTCGCGCTGCAGCCGGGCACCTTCCAGGTGATGGCGTCGGTGGTCGACCAGTCCACGACGCACGTCTACGACTACGTGCGCGAGGGCGCGCGGCTGGTGGTGGACTTCGGCACGCCGGTGGAGTCCGGCGGCTACCTGGCGCTCGACGGGCGCTGGTCGTGACCGCGCCGGCGCCGGCGGGCACCCGGCAGCGGGTCCTCGTCGTCACGCTGGACACGATCGCCGACCGGATGGCCGGCCCCGCGATCCGCGCCTGGGAGATCTCCCGGGCGCTGAGCGAGGAGCACGACGTCCGGCTCGTCACCTTCGGCCGGTGCAGCCGCGACGGCGTCGGCTTCCGGGCCGAGCACACGACCGTCGAGGCGTTCCGCGCGGACGTCGACGCCGCGGACGTGGTGGTCGTCCAGGGCTTCGTGTTCAACGCGTTCGCGTGGCTGCAGGACTGCCCGCAGGTGATCGTGGTCGACCTGTACGACCCGTTCCAGATCGAGACGCTCGAGGTCGACCGGTACAAGCCCGCCGCCGAGCGCGAGCGGGCCCTGGCGTTCGCGCTGGGCGAGCTCCGCGACCAGCTGCGCCGCGGCGACCTGTTCCTGTGCGCGTCCCGCCGGCAGCGCGACCTGTGGTTCGGGCACCTCTCGGCCGCCGGCCGGATCAACCCGGACACCTACGACGCCGACCCGAGCCTCGCGTCGCTGCTCACGATCGTCCCGTTCGGCACCGCGCCCGAGGCGCCCGTGCAGGCGCGGCACGCCATCAAGGGCGCCACGCCCGGGATCGGCCCGGACGACAAGGTCGTGCTGTGGGGCGGCGGCGTCTACAACTGGTTCGACCCGCTGACGCTGATCCGCGCGGTCGACCGGGTGCGCGCCCGGGTGCCGGAGGTGCGGCTGTACTTCCTCGGCATGAAGCACCCCAACCCCGACGTGCCGGAGATGGCCGTGGCCACCCGCACCCGGGACCTCGCCGACGAGCTCGGCCTGACCGGCTCGCACGTGTTCTTCAACGACGACTGGGTGCCGTACGAGACCCGCGCGGACTACCTGGTGGACGCGGACGTGGGCGTCAGCTGCCACTTCCCGCACGTGGAGACCGAGTTCTCGTTCCGGACGCGCATCCTGGACTACCTGTGGGCCGGGCTGCCGATCGTGTCGACCGAGGGCGACGGGTTCGCCGACCTCGTGCGCGAGCGGGGCCTGGGCCGCGCGGTGCCGCCGGAGGACGTGGACGCGCTGGCGGACGCGCTCGCCGAGCTGCTGACCGACGCGGACGCCGCGGCGGCCGCGCGCGCCGCCGTCGCGGAGACGGCCCGCGAGTTCACCTGGCCCGTGGTGCTGGCGCCGCTGGTCGAGTTCTGCCGCGCGCCGCGCCGGGCGGCCGACGCGCACCGGCTCGCCACGTCCGACCCGGCCGCGCCGGTGCCGGTCGCGGTGCCGCGGGTCGGCCGGCTGCGCGCGCTGCGCACCGACGCGGGCGCCGTCTGGCGGCACCTGCGGGCCGGCGGCGTGCGCCAGGTGGTCGCGAAGGTGCGCTGGCGGCTCGCCCGCCGCCGCTGACCGCGTCGGCGCCCAACGGACCGGTGCCCCCGCGGGCACCGCTGCCCGCGCGGGCGCCGCGCGTCAGCGCACCGAGCGGTGGTTCACGTGCGGGTCGTGCTTCGCGAGCTCGACCGTCTTCTCCACCAGGTACTGCCGCTCGAACGGCCGCACGTCGGCCACCCGGCTGGAGCTCTCGTAGTGGAACAGCGTCGCGAACGGCGTGCACACCACCGACCGCCCGGCGGCCACCACCTTGTGGCAGAAGTCGACGTCGTTGAACGCCATCGGCAGCTCCTCGCTGAAGCCGCCGAGCTCGAGGTAGAGGTCGCGGGGGACCAGCACGCACGCGGCGGTCACGGCGAGGTAGTCGACGTCGACGATCTTCGCGCCGAAGTGGCTCGCGTCGTCGGCGCCCACCCGGTGCGCGTGCACGGGCAGCCACGCGTCGTCGTGCACGATCCCGACGTGCTGGATGGTGCCGTCCTCGAACAGCAGCTTGGCGCCCACGGCCCCGACGCCCGGGTCCTGCGCGACGGCGACCATGCGGTCGAGCCAGCGCGGCTCCACCACCTCGGTGTCGTCGTTCAGCAGCACCACCAGGTCGCCGCGCGCGACCCGCACGCCCTCGTTGACCGAGTGCGAGAACGAGAACTCGCCGGTCACGGGGGCGACCGTCAGCCGGTCGCCGGCCAGGTCGCGGACCACGTCCACGACCCCCTCCGGGGTGTTCTCGCTCGCGACGAGCACGATCTCCCACCGCGGGTAGGTGGTCCGCTCGACCAGGGAGCGCACGGCGGTCTCGACGACGAGCGTCGACTCGCCGCGGACGTCGCGCCGGCCGCCGCCGGTCGGGATCACGACCGAGACCAGGGGCGGCGGCTCCGGCAGCGTCCGCCAGACCCGCAGGTAGCCCGCCGGGTCCGCGACCTCGACCGTCGCGGGGACGCCGAGCCGCTCGTACCGGGCGGCGACGGCGCGCCGGCCGGCCTCGACGTCTGCGGGGTCCGTGGACGGCGGGCGCAGCCGGGTCACGCCGATGACCGGCAGGTGCTCGACGCGGTCGGTGGCCTCGGTGACCCGCAGGTGCAGGTCCCACTCGGCGGCGCGCTCGTCGTCGGCGACGCCGCCGACCCGCTCGGCCAGCGTGCGGCGGACCAGGCAGAGCCGGCCGAGGTAGTCCCAGCCCTCGAGGTAGTGCGGCGCCCAGCCGGGCTTGGTGTGGATGCCCTCGATCCCGGGGGCGTCCCACTGCTCGTCGACGTACAGCACGTCGGCCTCGGGCCGGGCCGCCAGGTACTCCGCGGCGGCGGACAGCACGCCCGGCTCCAGCTCGTCGCCGGGCGCGAGCAGGCCGAGGTAGTCGCCGCCGGCGCCGGCCGCGCGGGCGCCGAGCGGGCCGCCGACCCACTCGACCCGGCGGGGCAGCGCGGCGTCGACGGCCTCGCGGCCCTGCGGGGAGACGCTGCCCGGGTCGGCGACCAGCCGGGCCGGCGCGCCGGGGTCGAGGGCCAGGCTCCGGGCGGTGCGGAGCACGGTGGCGTCGTCGCCGCCCCCGAGCAGGACGACGGACAGGACGGGGCTCATCGCTGGGACAGCCCCGCGCGCACGTAGCGGCCGGCGACCGACCGGGCGCGCCGGACCGCCTTCCGGAGCAGGCCGGCCGCGGAGGCCGGGCGCTGCTGGACCTGCGCCTCGAGCTCGCGGACGTACGCCTCGCGCTCGCGCAGGGCGTGGGTCTGCTCGCGGAGCAGCGCGTCGCGGCGCGCGACGGCCGCGCGGAGCACGTGCAGCTCCGCGGTCACGGCGTCGAAGCGCTGCTGGAGGAGGGGCTCGGCCGTCGCGGCGGCGCGCTCGGCCATCCGCTCGTGGGCCGCCCGGTCGCGTCGCGCGAGGTCGGCGTGCCACGGCGCACGGGTCGGCGAATCGGACATGGCGGGAACACTAGAGCATCCGGGGCCCGGGACGGCAGCGACGCCCCAGCGTCTAGACTCGGCCGGGTGCGTGTCGTCCAGGTGTCTGCCCACTTCCCGCCGAACCTGGTGAGCGGGGGCACGCTGGTCCCGCAGCGCATCGCCCGCGGCCTGGCCGACCGGGGGCACGACGTGCACGTGTACGCGGGGTACCTGGACGAGGACCGCGAACCGCTGAGCACCTGGACCGAGGACGACGGCCACGGGGTGTCGGTGCGCTGGGTCGTCACGACGCCGTGGACCGCCTGGTCCGACCCGCGCAACAGCCTGAACCCCGCCGTGACGGCGGACTTCGAGCGCTGGCTCGCGGAGGTCCGGCCGGACGTGGTGCACCTGCACTCGCTGCAGACGCTCGGCGCGGGGCTGGTCGGGGCGGCCCACCGCTCCGGCGCCCGGGTCGTGGTGACCATGCACGACTTCTGGTGGTCGTGCGCGCGCCAGTTCCTGGTCGCGCCGGACATGCGGCCGTGCAGCCTGGTCGTCGACTGCGGCACCTGCCCGTGCGCGGTGTCGCACGACTGGCTGGAGCGCCGCAACGCGCGGCTGCACGCCGAGCTGGAGCACGCGGACGTCGTGCTCGCGCCCTCGACGAGCGCCGCGCAGGTGCTCGCGGCCAACGGCGTGGACCCGGCCCGGCTGGTCGTGGACGAGAACGGGGTCCCGCAGGGCGACCGAGCGCCGCAGGCCGGGCCGCCCGCCGCGCGCGAGCCGGGCGGTCCGGTCCGGTTCATGTTCGCCGGCGGCGCCGACCCGATGAAGGGCCTGCCGGTCCTGCTGGAGTCGCTCGCGGCGCTGCCCGGCGACGGCTGGACCCTCGACCTGTACGGCGTGGACCCCGCGGCGGCGCGCGGCGCCGGGCCGCTGCCCGCCGCGGTGCGGTTCCCGCCGGCCTACGACCGGACGACCGTCGCCGACGTGATGGCCGCGCACGACGTGCTGGTGCTGCCGTCGGTCATGCGCGAGTCGCACTCGATCGTCACCCGGGAGGCGCTGGCCGCCGGCCTGGCCGTGGTCTGCACGGACACGCTCGGCCCGCAGGAGGTGGTCGAGGACGGCGTCAACGGGATGGTCGTCCCCGCCGCCGACCCCGAGGCGCTCGGCGCCGCCCTCGCGCGGCTCGCCGCCGACCCGGCGCTGGTCGCCCGGCTCCGCGAGGGGCACGACGACGTGGCGATCCGCGAGTTCACCGACCAGCTCGACGGGCTGGAGGAGCTGTACGCCGGCCTGGTCGCGCCGTCGCACGAGGAGGAGGACCGCATGTCGGAGCAGGACGCGCTCGAGGCCGAGGACGCGCTGCTGCAGCGGGTGCTGTTCGTGGTGGGCATCCGGGGGGCGGCCCTGCGCTACCGGGGGTTCCTGCCCGCGGAGGCGCTGCGGCTGCGCGGGGTGCACGCGGACGTCCGGCACTACCGCGACCCCGAGGTGCCGGCGCTCGCGGCCCGCGCCGACGCGCTGGTGCTCTACCGGGTGCCGGCGACGCCGCAGATCACCCAGGTGGTCGAGGACGTGCGCGCGCGGCCCCGGCCGGTGCCGGTGCTGTTCGACATCGACGACCTGATCTTCGACCCCGCGCTCGAGGGGCAGGTGCACGGCCTCGACGTGCTGTCCCCGGAGGAGCACGCGCTGTGGTGGCGCGGCGTCGCGCGGTACCGCACCACGATGGAGCTCGCGGACGCCTACGTCGGCAGCACCGAGCGGCTGTGCGAGCACGCCACCGCGACCACCGGGCTGCCGGCGTTCCGGTTCGCCAACGGCGTCGGCGTCGACCTCGCGAAGCAGAGCGACCGCGCCCGCGCCCGCGCGCGCACCCCGGGGCCCCTGCGGATCGGCTACTTCAGCGGCACGAACACGCACGACGCGGACTGGGCGGTCGTCGAGCCCGCGGTCGCGCGGGTGCTCGCGGCGCGTCCGGACGTCGAGCTGTGGCTAGGCGGGTTCCTCACCACCGGGCCCGCGCTGGAGCCGTTCGCGGACCGGGTGCGCCGGCTGCCGATGCTGCCCTGGTACGAGCTGCCGGGCCGGCTGCGCGACGTGGACGTCAACCTCGCGCCGCTCGTGCTCGAGAACACGTTCAACGAGGCCAAGTCCGCCATCAAGTGGCTCGAGGCGGCGCTGGTCGAGACCCCCACGGTCGCCTCGCCCACGCAGCCGTTCCGCGAGGCGGTCGACGACGGGCGCACCGGGTTCCTCGCGACGGACGAGGCCGGCTGGGAGCGCGCGGTCGGCGCGCTGCTGGACGACGCCCTGCTGCGCCGCCGGGTGGGCGCCGCCGCCCGCCGCGAGGCGCTGCTGCGCTGGGGCCCGCACGCGCAGGCCGGCGCCTACCTGGACGCCCTGCGCGGCGCGGCCGCCGTCCGGCGCGCCCACGGGCCGCGGCAGGCGACCGGCTGGGTGCCGGTGCAGGACGACGAGCCGTTCGACGTCGCCGAGGGCTGGATCGACGCGCACCCGGGGATCCCGGACGACCGCCGGGCCCAGCTGATCGCCCGGGCGGCGGGGCTGCCCGGCGGGCGGCAGGCCGTGGCGGCCGCGCGGGTGCTCCGCGCGGGCGGGCCGTCGGCGCTCGCGCGCAAGGTGGCGTCCCGGGTCCGCACCCGCTGACGGTCCCGGGCGGGGCGGATCGGACATTTCGGGGCGATCCGCCCGGGGTTGGCGAGGGGCCCCCGGAACGGGACCCGGGGTCCCTATCCTGAGGCGGTCCCCACCGCCGCACCTCCCGAGGACCCGCCGTGACACTCCTGCGCCGCCTGACAGCCACGGTGGTCGCCGCCGTCCTCGCCGGGACGGGGCTGGTCGCGGTCGCGCCGGCGGCCTCGGCCGCGGAGGAGGTCTACCCCGCGCCGGCCTCCGGGTCGTGGACGGTCGACGGCCGCGCGTACGGGCACGGCCGCGGCCTCTCGCAGTGGGGCGCCCAGGGCGCGGCGCTGCAGGGCCGCACGGCGGCGGAGATCCTCGCCTTCTACTACCCGGGGACCTCGACGGGCTCGATCTCCGGGCAGTACGTCAAGACCACGCTCGCGGCGTACGCGCCGTCGAGCACGGTGACCATCTGGAGCCCGGAGAACCGGAACATCCGGATGGGGCCGCTCAACGGCGAGCAGGTCCTGTCGCCGGGCCGCTGGACGATCACCGTCTCCGGCCAGACGGTCACCGCGGTGAAGCGGACCATGGTGAACGGCCCGGTCGTCGACACCCGGCAGTACACCGGCGTCCTGCGGCTGGAGTCGCAGAACGAGTACGGCATGGTCATCGCGAAGAACCAGACTGACACCACCGGCCGGTGGTACCGGGGCGACCTGCGGATCGAGCCGACCTCGGGCGTCGCGTTCAACGTGACCAACAGCCTCCCGATGGAGGACTACCTGCGCAGCGTGGTGCCGCGCGAGTCCCCGGCCTCGTGGCAGGCCGCGGCGCTCCAGGCCCAGGCCGTGGCCGCGCGCTCGTACGCGTGGTGGAAGGTCACCAACGGCCAGACCCTGTGCGACACCACCACCTGCCAGGTCTACTACGGGCGCGGCGACGCGAACGCGGCCGGCTCGCTCACCACTTCCTACGAGGACAGCCGCACCGACGCCGCGATCGCCGCGACCGGCGGGCAGATCCGGCTGTGGAACGGCGCCGTCGCGTTCACCGAGTTCTCCTCGTCCAACGGCGGCTGGACCGCCGCGGGCTCCGTCCCGTACCAGGTGGCGAAGGCCGACCCCTGGACCGGCACCGCGCCCGGCGACACGGTCACCTCGTGGACCGCCGAGCTCACGGTGGCGCGCGTGGCGCAGTCCTGCCCGTCCGGCGGGACGCTGCGGAACCTGGTCGTGACGGGCCGCACCGGCAACGGGCCGCTCGGCGGCCGCATCTCCCAGGTCCGGCTCGAGTGCTCGACGGGCAACGCCACCGTCAACAGCCCGGCGTTCGGCCTGCGCTCCAGCTGGTGGAAGCCGCGGGCGACCACCCCGGTGCTCGGCTCGGTCGCGGTGTCGGCCACCACGATCGACCACGGCGGCCAGATGAGCATCGGCGTGACGCCGAACCTCGCGATGACCTGGGCGCTCACGGTCGTGGACCGCAGCACCAACCGCCAGGTGATCCGCACGACCGGCAGCGCCCAGGCCGGGGTCCGGTTCAACGCGACCTGGTTCGGCACCTACGACGGCCGCACCGCCGCCGACCCGGTGTACGTCGGGCCGGGCAGCTACGCCCTGACGCTCGTCGGCACCGACGCCTCGGGGCGGACCTCGAACACGGTGTCCACCACGGTCACCGTCCGGCAGCCCGCGGACGCGGCCGCACCGCCGGCCGTCGCCCTGGTCGGGAACGGCGGGTACGTCCCGCTCACCCCCACCCGGCTGGTCGACACCCGCACGACGTTCCAGGCCCTCGGGTCCGGCAGCCGCGCCGAGGTGCCGGTCCTGGGCCGCGGCGGCGTGCCCGCGTCCGGCGTCACCGCCGTCGTGCTCAACGTGACGGCCGTGGGGACGAGCGTCGCGGGCCACCTGCGGGTCTGGCCCGCGGGCGCCGCGATGCCCAACGCCTCGGTGCTGAACACCGCCCCCGGGCGCACCCAGGCCAGCCAGGTGACGGTCGGCGTGGGCGGCAACGGCTCCGTGAGCGTCTACAACGCCATCGGCACCACGCACTACCTGGTCGACGTGCTCGGCTACTACACCACCGACACCGCCGCGTCCGCCCGGTACACCGCGATCGACCCGGTCCGGGCGATGGACTCCCGCTCGGGCGCCTCCGTGGCCCCGGGGACCACCCGCACCGTCGACGTCGCGGCGGCCCTCGGCGTCCCCGCCTCCTCGCTCAGCGCGGTCACCGTGAACGTCACCACCACGCGCGCCACCGGCAACGGCTACGTGGTCGCCTACGGCTCCGGCGCCCTGCCCTCGTCGTCGACGGTGAACCTCGTGGCCGGCGCGGACATCGCGAACCGCGCGGTCGTCCCGGTGGTCGGCGGCAAGATCACGGTCGCGGCGGCCGGCTCGTACAGCCACGTGCTGGTCGACGTCGTCGGCTGGTACGGCGTCCGCGGCGCGGCGACCGGCGCGCTGTTCACCCCGGTCCAGCCCTCCCGGGTCCTGGACACCCGCTCCGGCGCGCCGGTCGGGCCCGCGGGGCAGGTGCAGGCCACCGTCACCGGCGGCGCGGTCCCGGCGGACGCCACCGCCGTGGTCGGCACGGTCACGGCCGTGAACCACACCGCCCCGTGGACGCACCTGCGGGTGTGGCCGGCCGGGCGGCCGCTCACCGGCACCTCGGACCTCAACGCGACGCGCGGGTTCACCCAGGCGAACGCGGTCGTCGTCCGAGTGGGCGACGGGGGAGCGGTCCGGCTCTACAACGACCAGGGCAGCACGCACGTCGTGCTGGACGTGGCGGGGTACTTCCGCTGACCGGCGGGCGGCCCCGCCGCCCCCGGACGCACGACGGGCCGGGAACCCCCGCGGGGGTTCCCGGCCCGTCGTGCTCGCTCTCAGGCGGGCGGTGCGGGCGGCGGGGGCCGCACGTCGGCGTCGCCGCCCGGGCGCACGCCGCGGTCGCGCAGGTCCTCGACGTCGAGCCGCAGCAGCGCGATCTCCTCGGCCAGCGTGCGGGTCTCCTCCTCCAGCTGGGAGATCTCGACGCTGAACTGCACGCACACGATGAGCAGCACGACGCCGCTCACGAGGAACAGCAGGTTGACGGGCGTCTGCACGCCGAGCAGCCGGGCGAGCCAGGTCAGCACGGACGGCACGGCGCCGACCGCCACGACGGCCACGGCCAGCGCGATCCAGGCCGCCGCGTACTTCTCGCGGATCCGGCGGGAGCGCAGCAGGTAGCCGATGGTGCCGACGGTCACCGCGCACACGACCAGCGCGGTCAGGTAGCCGCTCATCCCTTGACCTCCGCCGCCGCGTGGAACCGCGCCCGGGCGGTGCGGTTGGACGGGCGGCTCAGGGCGATGCCGAGCGCGAGGACCGCGCGGCCGAGGAACACCGCCGCCTTCACGGGGCTGTGCGACGGCCGGCCGCCCTGGCGCTCGCGCATGGACACGGGCACCTGGGCGACGACGAGGCCGGCGCGGGCGGCGATCACGAGCGACTCCACGGTGTCGCCCAGGTACTCGGCGGGGTACTCGGACGCGAACAGCGGGACCGCGCGCGGGCCCGCGAGCTTGAAGCCCGACGTGGTGTCGGTCAGCCGGGTCCCGGTGACCCGGGACAGCACGCCGGCGAGCACGCGCATGGCGGCCCGGCGGGGGCCGCGCGCCGTGTAGGTGCCGGCGCCGGCGAACCGGGCGCCGATCACCACGTCGGCGTCGTGCTCGCGCGCCGCGGCGAGCAGCTGCGGGATCGCGGCCGGGTCGTGCTGGCCGTCGGCGTCCAGCTGGACGACGGCGTCGTAGCGGTGCCGCAGGGCGTACTTGAAGCCCGCGCGCATCGCACCGCCGACGCCGAGGTTGATCGGCAGGTCGAGCACCGGCACCCCCTGGGCGCGGGCGACCTCCGCGGTGCGGTCGCGGGAGCCGTCGGAGACGACGACGACGTCCGTGGCGGACAGGGTGGGCTCGGCGGCGCAGACGGCCCGGATCTCGCGGAGGACGCCGGGAAGGGCGTCCTCCTCGTTCCAGGCCGGGATGACCACGAGCACGCGGTCGGGGCTCGGGGCTGACACCCGAGCAGCGTACTAGGCCGCCCGGGGGCCCGGGACGAGATCGGGTCAGGCCGCGACGGCGCGGCGCGCGCGCAGCACCGGCAGGGCCGCCGCCGCGGCGCCGAGCAGGCCGACGACGACCAGGCAGGCCAGCGTGGTCCAGCGGCCGTCGACGACCCGGCTCACGGCGAACGACGCCGCACCGGTGCCGGCCGCGAGGGCGGCGGCGCCCAGCACCGCACGTCGACCGACCCAGGACCCGGGCGCGACGAGGCCGCGCGACCCGCGCAGCAGGACGGCGAGCGCGGCCGCGGCGGCGAGGATCCCGGCGGCGGCGAGGCCGAGCATGCCGCCGACCAGCGCGAGCGCCACGCCCGCGACGATCTTCACCGCGGCGTACACGACGTAGGACCGGGTCTCGATGCCGGGGCGGCCGGCGGCGCGCACCAGGACGGCGCGCGCGTTGCCGGCGAGCGAGACGACGAAGCCGGCGGCGAGCACCGCGGTGAGCGGCGTGATGAGGGACACCTCCGGGCCCAGCCACTCCGCGGCGGCGAACGGCAGCACGCCGAGCGCCAGCGCGGCGAACGGCAGGACCAGCTTCAGCCAGCCCTGCTCGGCCCGGGCGCCGGCCTCCGGCAGCCCGGCCGGGTCGCGTCCGGCCTGCACGCTGAGCGAGGTGAACACCGGCGTCAGCAGCACGGTGGGCGCGAGGCACACCGCGGCCGTCAGGGGCGCCGAGGCGGAGACGCTCGCGAGCGCGGCGGTGGGCAGCAGGATCCCGGCCAGCACCACGTCGAGCTCGCGCTGGGCGACGAAGCCGAGGGCCGAGAGCTGGTTGCGCCACGAGTACGCCCAGAGCTCGCGGGTCTGCGCCCGGTCGGTGGGGCGGCGGACCTCGCGCAGCAGGTGCCGCCGGCACAGCACGACGCCGAGCAGCACGGCGACGCCGGCGTCGGCGAACGAGGCGAGCAGCAGGCCGGGCAGCCCCTGGTCGGTGACCAGCGCCCAGGCGATGCCGCCCGCGAGGACGGCGCGCGCGGTCAGCGACTGGACGGCCACCGCCACGAACCGGGAGTGCGCGGCCAGGTACGAGCTGAACGCGAGGGCGATCAGCTGCAGCACGGCGAGGGTGCCGGCGTGCCGGAACAGCAGCGCGGCGTCCGCGTGCACCGAGTCCGGGACCCGCACCACGGCCAGCACGCCCCGGGAGATCAGCGGGCCGAGGGCGACCACCAGCACCAGCAGCGCCCCGAGCACCAGCAGCACGGACGCGGTGATCCGGCCGCCCAGCCGCACGTCCTGCTGCCCGCGGGCCACGCCGTGGTAGCGCTGCATGATCCCGACCACGCCGAGGTCCGCCGTGAGCAGCAGGTTGATCGTCGTCATCATGAGCGCCCACGCGGCGTAGGCGGAGTCGCCCAGCCGGTCGAGCACCAGCGGCGTCGCGAGCAGCTGCACGCCGAGCGGCGCCATCCGCGCGACCGCCACCAGCAGCGCGTCGCGCCGGTAGGAGGTCGCCGGGGTGGTGGGGGTGGTCACGCGGCGCCCCCGGGGCGCATCGCGGGGTCGGTGCGCCCGGCCCAGCCGTCCCGTGCGCCGCGCGCGAGCGTCGCCAGCCGGCGCAGCCGCGGCGGCTCGAACAGCAGCACGGTCAGCGCGACGTAGGCCTGCAGCGCCGCGGAGGTCGCGACCCACGCGGGCTCGCGCCGCCAGTTCTCCCGCGTCAGCACGGTGCCGTTGCGCGCCGTCCAGTACAGCCGCCAGGTGGCGTGCGCGGTCGAGCGCAGCCGCAGCGGGCCGACGCCGCGCCAGCGGGTCTCGCCGAGGCTGTGCGGGAGCCGGACGCGCGCGTCCTGGACCACGCGCCAGCCGGCGCGCCGCACCCGCAGGCAGAAGTCCTGGTCCACGCAGTCGACGAAGAAGTCCTCGCGGAACGGCCCGGCCGCGTCCAGCGCCGCCCGGCGCACGACCATCCCGGAGGTGATGACGACCGGCAGGTCGGCCACCTCGGGGCGGTGCGCGGCGCGCGGGTCGAGCGGGCGGTCCGCGGCGGCGTCCCACGGCACGGGTGCCGCGACGCCGACCCGCGGGTCGGCGGCCAGCCGGGCGGCGAGGCCCGCGACGAGCCCCGCGGGCACCACCGAGTCCTGGTCGAGCAGGAGCAGGTCGTCCTCGGGGCCGGCCTCGCGCACGCCCGCGTTCAGCGCGGCCGCCAGGCCGAGGTTCGTGCCGGGGCGCAGCAGCACGGCGTCGTCGGCGAGCCCGGGCAGGGTGTCGGCCCCCGGCTCGCCGGCCGGGGTGTTGTCCACCACGACGACCCGGTCGCACTGCCCGGCGGCCGAGCGGACCACGTCCGCCAGCCGGGCGTCCGGCCGGAACGCGGTGACGACCGCGGTGACGCCGGCGCTCACAGGGCCCTCCGGGCGAGCCGCCACCACAGCCGCAGGACGCCCTGCACGGGCGCGGCGGCCGCGGGAAGCGGGAACTGGGCCGAGTCGAACGTGTCGGTCATGAGGTGCGCCAGGTCGCGGTCGGGGACCGTGCGGGACGCCTGCACCGTCCGGCGCCGGCGGGCGACCGCACCCGGGTGCCGCAGCACCCAGCCCCAGCCGCGCACCTTCTGCCGGCCCCAGCCCTGCGCGGTCGCGACCGCGAGCATCGCGACCTCGAACGCGAGCAGCGGCACCGCCAGCAGGGCGAGCGTCCGCGCCTGGTAGGTCGTGAGCACGAACAGCAGCCGGTTGCGCTCGAGCAGGTACATCTTGAGCGGCGAGCGGCTGAACTCGAAGTGGTGGACCGCGCTGGCCTCCGGCACGTACCGCACGGTGCGGCCGTGCTGCCAGGCCCGCCAGGACAGCTCCAGGTCCTCCATGTAGGCGAAGAACTCCTCGGGGAACCCGCCGAGCTCGTCCCACAGGGCGCGGTCCACGGCCACCAGCGCGCCGCTGGCGGACGCGACCTCGCGCCCGGTCGCGTGCGCGGACACGGGCTCCTCGAGGCCGCCGGCCCAGCACAGCCCGAGGACGTGCAGCGGGTTGCCGGCCGAGTTCACGCGCTCGGGGTCGGAGGCGAGCCGGACCAGGCCGCCCGCGACGCCCAGCCGCGGGTCGGCGGCGAGCGCCCCGACCAGCGTGGCGACGGCGTCCGGCGCGACCACCGCGTCCGAGTTGACCAGGACGACCGGGCGCCCGGAGGTCGCCGCGGCGGCGGCGTTCATCCCGCCGGTGAAGCCCAGGTTGGTGCCCGGCACGATCAGCCGGACCCGGGGGTCGGGCGGCAGCGTGGCGACGGCGTCGGTGGTGCACCCGTTGTCCACCAGCACGACGCGGACGTCGACGCCCTCGGAGGCGAGCACCGCGGCGACGGCCTCGTGCAGGTAGTGCTCGGGGCCGAACGCCAGCATCAGGACGTCGGCGGCCGGCGTGGTGGTCGGTTCGGTCATCAGCCCTCCCGCAGCGCGCCCGTGCGCCCGCGCACGCCGTCGGCGAGGCCGCGCAGCAGCAGCCCCGCCCGGCGCGCGCGCGGGGCGACCGCGAGCACGTAGAACCCGGTGTACTTGGTGATCCACGCGAGGTACCCGACCCGCCAGGCGACGGGCAGCAGGCCCGAGCGCACCAGCAGCACGGTGTTCCGCGCCATGTAGTAGTTCCGCACGGGGGAGTGGATGTGCACGTCCCGCTCCCGCCCGGGGATGCGCTGCACCCGGTCGCCCAGCGCGTGGCCGAGCCGCGCGCCGACGACCCCGAACAGCCCGTAGCCGGCGCGGCGCGCACGCAGGCCCCACTCCAGGTCGATGTGGTCGATGAACCAGTCGGCGTTCATCGGCCCGACGGCGTCCAGCGCGTCGGCGTCCACGAGGCAGCCGGACGCGATGAGGAACGTGGCCGGCACGAGCGCGCCGTCCTGCGCGGGCACCGTGGCGCGCCGCGGCCCCCAGCGGCGGTCGGAGAACAGCAGCGCGGCACCCGCGTTCCGCTCGTCCACCGTGACCGGGCCGACCGCCGCCACCGGCCCGTGCGCCGCGCGGGCGCGGGCCAGCCCGTCGACGAGCCGCTCGACCATGTCGGGGGCGGGGACGGAGTCCTGGTCGGACAGCAGCACCGCCCGGGCGCCGATCCCGCGGGCGCGGTCGATCCCGCGGTTCTGCGCCTCGGCGATGCCGAGGTTCGCGCCGAGCGCGAGCAGCTCGCCGCCGACGGCGTCGAGCTCGGCCCGCAGCGCCGCGACGGCGCCGTCGGCGCTGCCGTTGTCGACCAGCACGACCCGGTCGACCTGCGGCGCGAGGGCGCGCAGCAGCACCGTCGTCGCCGCGACGTCGGGGTGGAAGGTGACGACGACCGCGACGACGCCGGCCGGCGCCGCGTCAGCCACGCAGGCTCGCCAGGTACGCCTCGACGTCGGCGTGCTGCGGCAGCAGGCCGTCGGCCTGCGCCTGGAGGAGCGTCGGGGCGGCCTCGTCCTTCTCGGAGAGCTGCGGCGTCAGCGGCGCGCCGTCGCGGCCGGTGGTCGGCCACGCGACGCCGACGGTCGGGTCGAGCGGGTGGATGCCGTGCTCGCGGCCCGGCGCGTACCCGGCGGAGCACAGGTACAGCACCGTCGAGTCGTCCTCCAGGGACATGAACGCGTGGCCCAGGCCCTCGGCCAGGTAGATCGCGCGGCGGTCGACGTCGTCCAGCAGCACGGAGTCCCACTGGCCGAACGTCGGCGACCCGACGCGGATGTCCACCACCACGTCGAGGACCGCGCCGCGGGCGCACGTCACGTACTTGGCCTGCCCCGGGGGGACGTCCGCGAAGTGGATGCCGCGGACGACGCCGGCGGCCGAGACCGACAGGTTGGCCTGCTGCAGGTCGAACGCGTGGCCGGCGGCCTCCGCGAACGGCGCGGCCTTGAACCACTCGAGGAACACCCCGCGCGGGTCGCCGAACTGCTTCGGGGTGATCTCCCACGCCCCGGGGACGGCGAGCTCGCGGTACTGCACGGCGGATCTCCTTCGGTCGGTCTCCGCGCGGGCGCGCGGCGCCAGCCAGAGTACCGGGGCCGACTACGCTGGCCGTCGGACTGACGCCGACGAGATGAGGATGCGGTGCGCTGGTTGGTCACGGGAGCCCGGGGGATGCTGGGCCAGGACCTGGTCGCGCGGGTGCGCGAGGACGGTCACGAGGTCGTCGCGCTGGACCGCGCGGAGCTCGACATCACGGACGGGGCCGCGGTGCTCGACGCCGTCGCCGGGTTCGACGTGGTGGCGAACTGCGCCGCGTGGACCGCGGTGGACGACGCCGAGACCCGCGAGGCCGACGCCTTCACGGTGAACGCCGTGGGCCCGCAGTCGCTGGCGCGCGCCGCGGCGCGGCACGGCGCCCGGCTGGTGCAGGTCTCGACGGACTACGTGTTCGACGGGCACGCCACCGAGCCGTACGCGGAGGACGGGTTCGCCGCGCCCCGGTCGGCCTACGGCCGCACCAAGCTCGCGGGGGAGTGGGCCGTCCGCGCCGCGGGCGCCGACCACCTGATCCTGCGGACCGCGTGGCTCTACGGGGCCCACGGCTCGTGCTTCCCGAAGACCATCGCGCGCGTCGCGGCGGAGAAGGGCGGCCTGGACGTGGTGGACGACCAGGTCGGGCAGCCCACCTGGACCGTGGACGTGGCGGACCTCGCGGTCCGCCTGCTCGACGCGGGCGCCCCGGCGGGCACCTACCACGCGACGTCCTCGGGCCGGACCTCCTGGTTCGGCTTCGCGCGGGCCACCGTGGCCGCCGCGGGCCTGGACCCCGAGATCGTGCGGCCCACCACGAGCGAGGGTTACGTGCGCCCGGCGCCGCGCCCGTCGTTCTCCGTGCTCGGCCACGACGCGCTGCGCGCCGCGGGCGTCGAGCCGATCGGCGACTGGCAGGAGCGGTGGGCCACCGCCGCCAAGGAGGTGCTCGCCTGATGGCGGACCGTTCGATCACCGTCGGCGCGCACACCGTCGACGCCCACCACCGCCCGTTCGTCGTGGCGGAGATGTCCGGCAACCACAACGGCGACCTGGGCCGCGCGCTCGCGATCGTCGATGCGGTCGCGGAGTCCGGCGCCCAGGCGCTGAAGCTGCAGACGTACCGCGCGGACACCATCACGATCGACGCCGACGGGCCCGCGTTCCGGGTCTCCGCCGGCCACGAGCTGTGGGGCGGCAAGAACCTCTACCAGCTGTACGAGGAGGCGCACACCCCCTGGGAGTGGCACGCGCCGATCTTCGAGCGCGCCCGCGAGCACGGCCTGGTGCCGTTCTCCAGCCCGTTCGACGGCACGGCGGTCGACCTGCTCGAGGACCTGGACGTCGAGCTGTACAAGATCGCCTCGCTGGAGATCGGCGACCTCGCGCTGCTGCGCCGGGTGGCGCGCACCGGCAAGCCGATGGTGATCTCCACCGGCGCCGCGTCGATCTCCGACGTCGACACCGCGGTGCGCACCATCCGCGCCGAGGGCAACGACCAGGTCGTCGTCCTCGCGTGCACCTCGTCGTACCCGGCGCTGCCGAGCGAGTCGAACCTGCGCTCGATCCCGGTCATCCGCGACACGTTCGACGTGGTCGTCGGCCTCTCGGACCACACCAAGGGCATCGGCGCCGCGGTCGCGGGCGTCGCGCTCGGCGCGTGCCTGATCGAGAAGCACGTCACGCTGGCCCGGGCCGACGGCGGGGTCGACTCCGACTTCTCGCTGGAGCCGCACGAGCTGGCCGCCCTGGCAACCGAGACCGAGGTCGCCTGGCAGGCGCTCGGCGAGGTGCGCCTGGACCCGACCGCGGGCGAGGCGGAGAGCCGCCGGCTGCGCCGCTCGCTGTACGTGGTGGCGGACGTGCGCGCGGGCGACGTCGTCACCGAGGACAACGTCCGGTCCATCCGCCCGGCGGGCGGCCTGGAGCCGGTGCACCTCGACACCGTGCTGGGCCGCACGTTCCGCACGGACGTCGCGCGCGGCACCGCGCTCGGCTGGGACCTGGTCTGACCTGCCGCCGCGGCGCCCTGCGCGGGGCGCCGCGGCGCGCGGTCAGGAACCGGGCTTGACGTACGCGTCCAGCCCGTCGGCCGCGGGCTCGGCCCGGCGCCGGTAGCCCGCGCCCTCGAACAGCCGCGCCGACGCCGCGTTGTCCGGCCGCACGCACGCCAGGACGGCGGGGCGCTCGCCGACGCGCTCCCGCCACGCCCGCTCGCCGGCGTCGAGGACGCCCGCCGCCAGCCCGCGGCCCCGCGCGTGCGGGGCGAGCGTGATCGACACCTCCCACAGGCCGTCGGCCTCGCGGTCGAACCGCACGGTGCCCGCGGGCCGGCCGGTGTGCGCCACGACGAGCAGCAGCCGGTCCGGGTCCGCGAGCACGCGGTCCAGCCAGGCCACGTGCGCGGCGCGCGGCACGACGGCCTGGTCCCGCGACGCGGACCGGGTCGCGGGGTCGTTGCGCCAGTCCAGCAGCAGGTCGGCGTCCTCCGCGGTCGCGGGCCGGGCCGCGAGCACCGCGCGGCCGAGCCCCGCCCACCACGCGTCGAGCACCCGGTCGGCGCCGAGGCCGTCCACGAGGGCGCGACCCGCCCGCGCGACCGCGTCCCGTCGCGCCGGGTCGCCGATCAGGGAGCGCAGCGCGGCGACCGCGTCGTCGTCGGCGGCGCGCACCGCGTCCAGCGGGCCGAGGCCCACGACGACCCCGGCCGCGACCGCGCGCTCGTACCCGGTGCGCTGGTTCTCGGTGACGGCGACGACCGCGGTCGGGGCCCCGAGGCATGCGAGCTCCCACACCGACGTGCCCGCGGCGCTCACCACCACCCCGGCGGTCGCGGCGAGCGCGGGCAGGTCGTCCTGCGGGCCGAGCACCTCCGCCTCGGGCACCTCGGCCCGCACCCGGTCGGCCGCGGGGCCGGACGCCACGACGCGGACCCGGGAGGCGCCGGCGAGCACCGCGAGCCGCGCGGCGGCGGCGCTGACGCCGAACGCGTCGGTGCCGCCCATCACGACCAGCACGTCGTCGCCGGGCCGGTCCGGGCCGGCGCCCGCGGCGCGGCGGGCGGCCCGGACCGCGGCGCGCAGCGGCGCGTACCGCACCCCGAGCAGCACGGTCCCGGAGCCGTCGGCCGGGCGCCCCGCGTCCTGCGCGCCGAGCGTGGAGTCCACGACCACGTCCGCCGGGCGGCGCCCGAACGCGCCGTCCTCCATCGAGGACACCAGCGGCCCGCCGGCGGTGCGCAGGTCCCCGGCGACGTCGTAGTGGTCGACGTGCAGCACGTCGGCCCCGGCGAGGCCGGGGTCGTCGGCGAGGGCGCGGCGCAGGTCCGCGGGCGCCGGCCGCACCGGCACCCCCGCGGCCGCGACCAGGCGCCGGCCCAGCGGCGCGTCGACGTCGCCGAGCAGCGTGACGTCCCAGCCCCGCGCCCCGGCGGCCTCGGCCAGGGCCAGGCAGCGCACGAGGTGGCCGACGCCCGAGCCCGCGCTGGCGTCGCAGCGCAGCACCGCGCGCATCACGCCTCCTCGAGCGCCTTCTGCCGGACCGCGGCGTTGAGCGCCACGAGGTCCGGGCGGGAGCGCAGCAGCGCGACGAGGTCCCGCCACGCGGGCGGCCGGTCGCCGAGCGTCGTGGCGACGGCGTCGAGCAGCGCGGCGTCCTCGGCGGTGTCCAGGGTCACCCGCAGGTCGTGCGCGTCGGGCGCCACCACCAGCCCGAGGGTCCGGTACTCGCCGGGGGTGGCGTACAGCGCGGAGGTGACGTGCACCCGGTGGTGGTCCCGGGCCGCGGCGTCCGCGGTGTCGAGGGCCGCGGACGACACCAGCTCGACGTCCAGCCCGCGGGGGAGCGTGCGGACCAGCGTCGTCGCCACGTAGTCGAGGGTGGGCTCCGCGCGCCAGGCGCCGACCACGGACCCGATCAGCGCGGGGTCGAGCAGCGGGCAGTCCGCGGTCAGCCGGACGACGGCGTCCGCGCCCGAGGCGTCCCGCGCCGCGACGAACCGCTGCAGCACGTCCAGCTCGCTGCCGCGGACCACCGTCACCCCGAGCCCGGCCGCGAGCTCGGCCACGGCGTCGTCCCCGGGCGCGGTGGAGGTCGCCACCACCACGTCGTCCACGCCGGGCGCGGCCTGCGCGGCGCGCACCACCCAGCCGAGCACCGGCCGGCCGGCCAGGGGGAGCAGCACCTTCCCGGGCAGCCGGGAGGAGCCCGTGCGGGCCTGGATCACGGCGACGACGCGGGCGGGGCGGGGCTGGGGGTCCGGGCGCACCGTGCCATGATGCTCTATCGGGAGCCACGCCCCGTGCGGCGGGGACGGCACCCCGCGTCCACCGACCCGACCGTCTGGAGTTCCACGGCATGTCTCTGCTCTCGGGAGCCTCGATCCTCATCACCGGAGGCACCGGGTCCTTCGGCAAGGCCTTCCTCCAGGAGGTGCTGGACCACCACGACCCGCGGCGCCTCGTGGTCTTCAGCCGGGACGAGCTCAAGCAGTACGAGGTCCGGCGGCAGCTCGGCGACGACCCGCGCCTGCGCTGGTTCATCGGCGACATCCGGGACCGCCAGCGCCTGACGCGCGCCATGCACGGCGTCGACTACGTCGTGCACGCCGCCGCGCTCAAGCAGGTGGACACCGCGGAGTACAACCCGTTCGAGTTCGTGCAGACGAACGTCAACGGCTCGCAGAACGTCATCGACGCCTCCATCGACGCGGGCGTCAAGAAGGTCGTGGCGCTGTCGACGGACAAGGCGTCCAGCCCGATCAACCTGTACGGCGCCACCAAGCTCTGCGGCGACCGCATGTTCGTGTCCGGCAACAACTACGCCGCCGCGTACGACACCCGGTTCTCCGTGGTCCGGTACGGCAACGTCATGGGCTCGCGCGGCTCGGTCATCCCGGTGTTCCGCAAGCTGGCCGAGGAGGGCGCGTCCCTGCCGATCACGGACCTGCGCATGACGCGGTTCTGGATCACGCTGCCGCAGGCCGTGCAGTTCGTGCTCGACTCGTTCGAGCTGATGACGGGCGGCGAGCTCTACGTCCCGCGCATCCCCAGCATGAAGGTCACCGACCTCGCGCAGGCGGTCGCCCCGGGCTCCGCGATGCACGAGATCGGCATCCGCCCGGGGGAGAAGCTGCACGAGGAGATGATCGCCCCGGACGACTCGCGCCGGACGGTCCGCCTCGGCGACCGCTACGTCGTCATGCCGTACGTCGGCGGCTGGGGCTACGAGACCCCCGCGGGCGGCGAGCCGGTCGAGGACGGCTGGACCTACCGGTCCGACAGCAACGACCTGTGGCTGGGCACCGACGAGCTGCGCGACATGGTCGCGCGGTTCGCCTGAGGCGGCCGGCGTGCTGCCCTACGGGCGCCAGTCGATCGACGAGGCCGACGTCGAGGCCGTCGTCGCGGCGCTGCGCAGCGACTGGCTGACCACCGGGCCCGCGGTCGAGGCGTTCGAGCAGGCGATCTCGGCGCACGTCGGCGGCGCCCCCGCCGTGAGCGTCACGTCGGGCACCGCCGCGCTGCACGTCGCCTACGCGGCGGCCGGCGTCGGCCCCGGCGACGAGGTCGTGACCACCCCGCTGACGTTCGTCGCGACGGCCGCCGCCGCGGCGCTGCACGGCGCGACCGTCGTGTTCGCCGACGTCGAGGCGGACACCGGCAACCTGGACGTCGAGGCCGCGCGCGCCGCGGTGACCGACCGCACCCGCGTCGTCGCCGCCGTGGACTACGCGGGCCTGCCGGCCAGCCCGGACGCGTTCGCCGCGCTCGCCCACGAGCACGGCGCGCTGTTCCTCGAGGACGCCGCGCACTCGATCGGCTCGCTGTGGGACGGCCGACCGGTCGGCTCGTTCGCCGACCTCACGACGCTGTCGTTCTTCCCGACCAAGAACCTCACCACCGCCGAGGGTGGCGCCGTCGTCACCGCCGACCCGGAGCTGGAGCGGCGCGCGCGCGGCTTCAAGAACCACGGCCTGGTGCGCGACCGGGACCGGCAGCGGTTCCCGGACGAGGGCCCGTGGCACCAGGAGGTGCACGAGTTCGGCCTGAACTACCGGCTGCCCGACGTGCTGGCCGCGCTCGGCACGTCGCAGCTGCGGCGCCTGGAGGCGTTCCGGACCCGGCGCGCTGAGATCCACGCCCGGTACGACGAGGGCCTGCGGGACCTGGACGGCGTGCTGACCCCGGCGCGGCGCGCCGAGGCCGAGCCCGCCTGGCACCTGTACCCGCTGCGCGTGCTCGACGGCCGCCGGCGCGAGGTGTTCGAGGCGCTGCGGGCCGCCGGCATCGGCGTGCAGGTGAACTACATCCCGGCGTACTGGCACCCGGTGTTCGCGGACCTGGGCTACCAGCGGGGCCAGTGCCCGAACGCCGAGGCGTACTACGAGCAGGAGATCTCCCTGCCGCTGTTCCCCGACCTCACGGACGCGCAGGTCGACCGGGTGGTCGACGAGGTGCGCCGCGCGGTCGCGGGCCGCTAGGCCGTGACCGTCCCGGACCCGGCGGCCGGCGCGCCGCCGGCCGGGCCGGCTCCCGCCGCGGAGCCGTCCGCCACCCGCGCCGTCCTGGGCCGGGGCTCGCTCTACACGATCGCGACCGCCGGCCCGGCGCTCGCGTCGCTCGCGGTCATCCCGGTCGTCACCCGGCTGCTGCCGGTCGCGCAGTACGACCTGGTCGCCGTCGCGACCGTCGTGGTGCAGGTCGCCTACATCCTGGTGGCCCTCGGGCTCGGGGCGGCGATCACCCGGCAGTACATCCTGGATGCGGACGGCGCCGCCGGTGCGCGCGGCGTGGTCGTGGCGGGGGCGGGGATCGCGACGGTCCTCACCGCCGTCGTCGCGGCGGCGGGGCCGCTGTGGGCGCCCGTGCTGCTCGGGCGGCCGTTCACCCTCGAGGTGCTGCTGGCGCTGGTCGCCGGCGCCGGGGGCGCGTGGATGGTGCTCGCGCAGTCGTACCTGCGCGGCGCCGACCGCCCGGGTCCGTTCGTGCTCCTCGCGGTGGCCGCCAGCCTGGTCGGCCCCGCGGCGGGCCTCGTGGCGGTCGCCGTGCTGGAGCGCACCGCCGCCGTCTACCTCGCGGGCGTGGCGGGCGGCTACCTGCTGGCCGGCGTCGCGGGCCTCGTCCTGGTCGCCCGCTCCGGCCGGCCGCAGCTCACCCGCCGCGGGGTGGCCGCCGCGCTGCGGGTGGGGACGCCCACTGTGCCGCACCAGGTCTCGCTCTACCTCGCGCTCGCCGGCCTGGTCGTGGTCGCCGACCGGGTGCTCGGCGACGGCGGGCGCGCCAACGTCGCGCTGACGATCGGCGCCGGCGCCACGGTCGTGACCGCGGGCCTGAACAACGCGTGGGCGCCGGTCGTGTACCGGGCCGCCCCGGCCGACCGGGCGCGGGTGCTCGACGAGACGACCCGGGTCATCGCCCTGGTCGCGGCGGTGCTCGCGGGCGGCGTCGCGCTGCTGGCGCCCTGGCTGGTCCGCCTGGCCGCCCCGGCGTCCTACCAGCCGGCCGAGCTGGTCCCGGCGGTCGCGCTGGCCTCCGCCGCCGCGGTGCCGTCGGTGGTCTACCTGGCCAGCGGGCACCTCGTGTTCGCGCGCGGCCGCACCGGCTGGCTCGCGCTGAGCACGCCGCTCGCCGTCGCGGTGGGCCTGGGCGCGGCCGCGGTGCTGGCCGCGGCCGCCGGCCTCGTGGGGGTCGGTGCCGGGTACCTCATCGCGTACCTGCTGCTCGCCGCGGGGACCACCGCGGTGCAGCGGCGGGTCGCCGAGCACCCGTGGTGGCCGCCGGCGATGCCGCTGGTGCTGCTGCTCTGGGTCGCCGTGAGCGCGCTCGGCGCGGTGCTGCCGGTCGACGGCGGCTGGTCGGCCGCGCGGGTCGCGGCGGCCGCCGCGCTGGCGGTCGCCGGGCTGCTCGTCGTGCGCCGGTCGGCCCGGGCGCGCGCGGCGCTCGGCTGAGCCCGCCGCACCCGGCGCGATGCCGCCGGGCACCCGGCGGTCCGGCTCAGTCGATCCGGTAGACCGCGGCGTCGTCGAGCTCGAGCTCGAGCGTCGCGTGCTCCCGCAGCTCCGGGCTCTCGACGCCCATCGTCCGGTCGACCACCAGCCAGCGGACGCCCCACTCGTCGCGCAGGCGGGCGACCGCCGCGTCCGACGGGTCGTCGAACACGGCCTCGTTGGCCTCGTAGCGGTCCATGTCCCAGAACGGGCTGGTGCGGGTCAGGCCGGGCCGGAACCCCTCGGGGTACGCCCAGCCCTCGACCAGCACCCGGCGCTCGGTGAGGCCGGAGACCCAGAAGTGCCGCGCGTCGCAGGCGTCCTCGGGGCCGTAGCAGTGCGCGTTCGTCGCGACGACCTCGTCGGTGCCCGAGTGGTCGCGCACGAACAGCGCGGCCAGCGCCCCGTCGCGCGGGACCGGGTACCCCTCGCCGGGGCCCTGCCCGTCCCGGACCACGGAGACCGCGGCGTGCGCCGTCTCCAGGGTGCGCTGGTAGAGCGAGGTCCCCGCCAGGAGCAGCGCGACGGTCAGCAGGCCCGCGGTCACCGGGGTGACGGCGGACCCGTCGCGGCGACGCAGGCGCACGACCAGGGCCACGAGCAGGGCGGCGACGAGCGCGGCGCCGAGCAGCCAGAGCCACGGCCCGGCCATCGCCCGGTAGGGGAACGCGGGCGCGGGCGCGACGGTCGGGGCCTCCAGGCCGTCCGCCCGGCGCACCGCCCACACGAGCGCGGTCCCGGCGAGCAGGCCCACGGGCACCAGCGCGCGCGTCCACCGGGGCCAGGCGCGGGTGGCGGCCACGACGCCCCACGCCGTGAGGACGCCCAGCGCCGGCCAGGAGGCGTACAGGAAGTACAGCTGGCTCAGCCCGTTGGCCGTCGTGAGCAGGCAGGCGCCGATGCCCGAGCCGGCGACGCCCAGCAGCAGCCAGAACGCGACGTCGCGCAGCGTCTCCCGCCGCGCCAGCAGCAGCACGCCCGCGCTCGCGCACAGCCACGAGGCCAGGCCGAGCGCGGTGATGAGCAGGGTGTGCCGCGTGCTGGCCGGGTCGGCGACCAGCTGGGCCGCCGCGAACGCGCGCGTGGTGGTCAGCGGGGTGATCGCGAGGCTGCCCGACTGGCCCCCGAGGACCACGACCAGCAGCAGGCCGAAGCCGGCGACGCAGAGCCCGAGCAGCACCGCGGCGACCCGCGCCGCGCGCGCCCGCCGGACCAGGGCCGCGACGAGCGCGAGCCCGAGGCCGGCGCCGAGCACCGGCAGGAACGTCGACTTCGACCCGCCCGCGCCCCACGCGAGGACGGTGAACACCGCGACCAGCGGCAGGTGGCGGCGGAGCGCGCCCTCGCGGAGCAGGACGACGGCCGCGGTGATCGCGGCGAGGAACAGGGTGAGGCCGAACGTCTGGGTCGGGCTCCGGTACACGGCGAAGTGCAGGAGGCCGGGGTTCTGGAACGGGAAGGCTGTCCAGCCGTAGACGTTGGCGGCCGAGGAGGCGGTGACGACGGCGGCCGCCAGCGGGGCGGACCACGCGGAGCCGGTCAGCCGGCGCGCGAGCACGCCGACCAGGACGACCCCCAGCGCGAGCAGCGCGGTGGGCGCCAGCCGGTACAGCAGCCACGTGAGGTCGAGCCCCGCCACGTGCGACGCCGCCGCGAGGTGCTCGTAGACGAACAGGTGGTAGTGCAGCGGCTCGTCGTACAGGTACGGGTAGACCAGCGGGTAGTGGGTGTCCACGCCGCCGGCGATCGCCTGGTGGAACGGCAGGTCGACGTACACGGACACGGGGATCGCCCGGCTCCACGGGCCCCAGCCGTCGACGTAGGTCACCGGGTTGGCGGCGAGGGCGGTCGCCCCGAGCCACACGGTGGCGGCGAGGACCGTCGCGGCCTGCACCCACGCGGACCACGCCGCGGTCGAGGGGGCGGCGGGACGGCTCCAGGCGCGCGCCCGCCAGCCGGGCACGGCCACCGACGCGACGACGACGGCCGGCGCCCACACCCAGGACCAGGTCGACAGGTGCAGGGGCGCCAGCGCGAACGCGAGCAGGACCTGCGCGGCCAGGCCGATCGCGGTGCCGACCGCCAGGTCCTCGGTGAGCGAGACGCGCCGCCCCCGCACGGCGCGCCAGGCGAGGGCACCCGGCAGCGTGGCCGCGAGCCCGAGGTAGCCGAGGTAGCCGAGCGTGACCGGCACCGGGGTGCCGTAGCGGTGCAGGACCGCCGCGACGCCGGCGACGGCGACCGCCGCGGGCAGGCGCGCGAGCGCGAGCGCCGGGAGGCCGCCCGCGCGGGGCGCCGCCGTGCGCCGGGACCGGCGCGTGGCGCCCGCCCCGGGGGAGGGCGGGACCTCCGTGGCCGGGTCCACGGTCATGCGTCGCGCCCCTGCAGGTCCTCGTCGACGGGCGCGGCGCCGGTGTCCCGCCGGACCGCGTAGGTGGGCTTGCCCATGCTCCGGGTGTGCAGCCGGCCGAGGTACTCGCCGATGACGCCGAGCGAGAGCATCTGCGCGCCGGAGAACAGCGCGACCATCGCGGCGATCGTCGTGAAGCCCGCCACCGTCGTGTCGCCCGCCGCGAACTTCCAGACCACGACGGCCCCGAGCACCACGCCGAGCGCGGCGCAGAACCACCCGAGCCACGCCACCATCCGCAGCGGGACGTTGCTGTAGCCGGTGACCATGTTCAGCGCGTGCCGCACGAGCGACCGCAGCGTGTAGGACGAGGTGCCGACCGTGCGCTCGTCCATGCGGACGACGACCCGGCCGATCGAGGTGGTCGCCCAGGACAGCAGCACGTCGAGCGACGAGTACGGGTCGGTCACGTGCCGGAACGTGTCCCGCAGCGAGGTGCGGAAGGCGCGGAACGCGGACACGTCGTCGGCCTTGGGCACCCCGGCCATCGCGAGGGTGCGCTTCACCAGGCGGGAGGCGAGCGAGCGCAGCGCGCCGTGCTCCTCCTCGACCGCGACGCCGTACACGAGGTCCACGTCGTCGCCGAGCGCCGCGAGCAGCAGCGGGATCTGGTCGGCGCGGTGCTGCCGGTCGTCGTCCATCGTCACGACCACCGGGAAGCGGGCGCGGCGGATGCCGGCGATCAGGGCGTTGTGCTGGCCGTAGTTGCGCCGGAGCTCGACCGCGCGGACCCGGTCGGGCCGGGCCGCCGCGAGGTCCCGCGCGACGCGGGCGGTGCCGTCGGGGCTCCCGTCCACGACGAGCACGACCTCGAAGTCGTCGACGCCCGAGCCGGGGGCGCCGAGCAGCTCGACGACGTCGGCCACCACGTGGGGGACCGTGTCCTGCGAGCGGTAGCACGGGATGACGACGCTGACCTGCACCGGACCAGGATGCCGCACCGACGCGTCCGCCCCGGTCACCGGCGGCCGCCGAAGCTCAGGTACCGGTGGCCCAGGTACGACAGCACGGCGACCACGACGACGGCGATCACCTGCGCGGGCAGCGGGGGGATGCCGGCGAGCTCGACGAGCGCGGGGGTCGCGACGACGCCCGCGACGAAGCCGCCGCCCCACACGCCCACGAACCGCGGCAGGTCGCGGCGCCACGGGTTCGTGGACCGGAAGATCAGCCGGCGGTAGGCGGGGAACGCCACGGAGATGGTGACGGCCTGCGCGAGCAGGATCGCGTACATGTACGGCAGCCCGGTGGCGAGCAGCCCGGCGAGCAGCGCGAGGTACCCGAGCGTCGTCGTGCCGGCCACCAGCAGGTAGCGGATCTGCTCGTGGCCGAGGGCGCTGCGGACGAGCCCCCCGAGCGTCGCGGTCACGCGAGCGGGCGCGCGACGACGCGCGCGGACGAGCTGAGGGGCATGCGCCGAGTGTACGGGAGCACCCGCCCCCGGGGGCCTATCCTCGTCAACCATGACCGACGCCTGGATCCCGTTCTCCAAGCCGTTCCGCGCCCCCGGCGAGCTGGAGTACCTGGACGCGGTGCTCGAGAGCGGCCACACCCACGGCGACGGCCCGTTCACGTCGCGGGCCGCCCGCGGGATCGAGGCGATCACCGGGTCGCCGCACGCCCTGCTCACCGGCTCGGGCACGCACGCCCTGGAGCTGGCGAGCTGGCTGCTCGACCTCGGGCCCGGGGACGAGGTGGTCGTGCCGAGCTTCACGTTCTCCACGACGGCCGCGTCGATCATCATGACCGGTGCCACCCCCGTGTTCGTCGACATCGACCCCCGCACGGGGAGCCTCGACGTCGACGCGTTCGCGGCGGCGGTCACCGAGCGCACCCGGGCCGTCTCGGTCGTGCACTACGGCGGCGTCGCGCCGGACATGGACCGGGTGCTCGCGATCGCGCAGGCCGCCGGGATCGCCGTGGTGGAGGACAACGCCCACGGCCTGGGGGCGCGCTGGGCCGGCCGGGAGTGCGGGACGTTCGGCGTCCTCGCGGCGCAGAGCTTCCACGCCACGAAGAACATCCAGTGCGGCGAGGGCGGCGCGCTGCTGATCAACGACCTCGCGCTGCGCCCGCGCGCCGAGGTGCTGCGCGAGAAGGGCACCGACCGGTCCCGGTTTTTGCGCGGCGAGGTCGACAAGTACTCCTGGATCGACCGCGGCTCCAGCTACCTGCCGAGCGAGCTGACGGCGGCGGTGCTCACGGCGCAGCTCGAGGCGTTCGACGACGTCCAGAAGCGCCGGCACGCCATCTGGGACGCCTACGCGGACGGGCTCGCGGACTGGGCGGAGGCCTCCGGGGTCACGCTCATGTCGCCGCCGGCGGAGGCCGAGCACCCGGCGCACGTGTTCTGGCTGCTGGCGCCGAGCACGGGCTCGCGCGACGCGATGCTGGACCACCTGCGCGCGGCCGGCGTCGGCGCCACGTTCCACTACATCCCGCTGCACTCCTCCGTCGCCGGCCGGCGGTTCGGCCGCACGCCCGCGCCGTGCCCGCAGACCGACGACTTCGCCGGACGCCTGGTGCGGCTGCCGCTGTGGGCCGGGATGCCGGAGTCGTCGGTCGAGCGGGTCCGCGACGCCGTCGTGGCGTTCCGCCCCGAGGCGGCCTGACCCGTGGCCTGGGACACCCTCGCCGCACCCGGTGTGGTCTGCGCGCCGTCCCCGGCGGACACCGCGCGGTTCGGCGTCGAGGTGCACCGGCTGACCGTCGGGCCGGGCGCTCTGCGGGGGAGCGAGCTGGTCGACCTGGTCGAGTCCTCGACCGCGGACGTGCTCGTCACCCGGTACGACGTCGCGCGGCAGGAGGTCCCGGCGCTGCTGGCGTCGACCTCGCGCGCGGTGCTGCCCGCCGGTGCCCTCACCTACTGGGAGAAGCCCGTGGCCGGCGACGCCGCCCCCGCGCGGACGGTGGTCGTCCCCTCGGGCGACCTCGACCCCGCGGCCGCCGAGGCGGCGGTGCGGTCGGTCGTGCGGGACTCGTTCACCGCGTACGGCAACCACTACACCGCGGACCCGCTGCTCGACCGGGACGCGGCCCTCGCGGGGTACGAGGAGTGGGCCGCTGGCTCGGTGCGCCGCGGCCCCGACGACGTGCTCGTGCAGCTGCTGGACGGCGAGCCGGTCGGGGTCGCCACCCTGGAGCGCGCCGACGACCACGTCGAGGTGCTGCTCGCGGGGCTCGTGCCGTCCGCGCAGGGCCGGGGGCTGTACGGCGACCTGCTCGCCGCGGTCGAGGCCCGGGCCGCCGCGGTCGGGGCCGGGCGCCTGGTGATCTCCACGCAGGTGCAGAACGTCCGCGTGCAGCGCGCGTGGGCCCGCCGCGGCCTGCGCCCGTTCGCGGCGGTCGAGACGGTGCACCTCGTGCGCCGGGAGGCGCTGGCCGCGGCGGTCGCGCGCGGCTGACCGCCCCGCGTCCTAGGCCGGGACCGGCACCGCGAGCGGCTCGCCGGGCGTCGCCGGGGCGGACCCGAGCGGGCGCGGCAGGTACTCCGTCGCGGCGGCGAACCACTGCCCGAACGACAGCGACGGCGCGTCCCCGGCGGGGGCGCCGGCCGCGGGCCCGGTCGCCCGCCGGCCGAGCTGGGTGGCCGCGCGGTGCGCGGGCGCCCGCAGCCAGTGGTCCAGCCAGGGACCCGCGTGCCGGCGCTCCCAGCCGAGCACCCGGCGCAGCTCCGCCGGGGGCAGCAGGTCGTCGGCGCCGGTCTCCGCGCGCGCTGCCGCGGTCCGCTCGGCCAGGGCCGTGCCGGCGTCGTAGAACTCGGGCCAGCGCTCCGCGAGCGTCCCGGCGTCGTCGGCGCGCTCGCCGGCCAGCCGCATCGCGTCGCCGGACACCGTCGCGTCGATGCCGACGGCGGCGGCGTACACGACGGGCGTGGAGAGCCGGTTGGACACCACGCGCGCCGCGCCGGTGAGCAGCGTGTGCAGCCGGCCGAGGAACGCGGGGTCCGTGCGGGTGCCGAGCGTCACCAGCCGGTGGCCCGCGTCCGCGTAGGCCCGCACCACCGCGGGGTCGCGCGCCTCGACGTGGTAGAGGCACACGGTCGCCGGCCCCTCGGTGTCCGCCCACGCCCGCGCCACCGCGGCGTGGTCGCCGAGCAGCGGCTGGGTGGCGATGCCGTGCACGGGCAGGATCACCGTGCCGGTCCCGGCCGGCCGGGGCCCGGCGACGGCGCACAGGTAGTGCCACGGCGCGCCGAGCGCGACGCTGCGCCGGTCGGCGACCGCGGGGTCCCAGGCCCGCGACCGGTGCGACCACACGTACAGCGCGCGGTCCCGCGGCCCCGACGGGGTGCCGATCGCGGGGAAGTCGCGGAAGTGCGTGCCCAGCGGCGACGCCGCCGTCCAGCCGTGCTGCAGCAGGCCGGGCAGGTGCCGGGGGCGGTCGAGCCCGGCGTACCGGGCGAGGGCGCTGCTGTGGCCGTAGTAGTGATTCTGGGACTCCACGGCCCCGAGCCTACGAGGCGCGCGGGGAGCGGGTGGCACGCGTGGGGGTGGTCCGGGTCACGGGTACCCTGGGGCATCCGCTTCGTCCGAGGGAAGAGTTCGTACCGTGGCCCACCAGGCCCTGCACGACGACACGTGCGTGGTCGTCCCCCTGTACAACGAGGCCACCGTCGTCGGCGACGTGGTCCGTGACCTGCGCACGTCGTTCCCGGTCGTCGTCGCCGTCGACGACGGCAGCACCGACGGCTCCGCCGCGGTCGCCCGGGCGGCCGGGGCCGTCGTCGTCGAGCACCCGATCAACCTGGGGCAGGGCGCGGCGCTGCAGACCGGCATCGAGACGGCCCTGCGGCTGGGCGCCGAGTACGTGGTCACGTTCGACTCCGACGGCCAGCACCAGCGCGTCGACGCCGAGGCCATGGTGGCGCGGCTGCGGTCCGGGGAGGCCGACGTCGTGTTCGGCTCCCGGTTCCTCGACGCCCGCACCCGCCCGGGGCTCGTGAAGCGCGCCGTGCTGCGGGCCGCGATCGTCTACTCGAACGCCACGACGGGCGTGCACCTGACCGACACGCACAACGGCCTGCGGGCGCTGAACCGCCGCGCCGCGTCGACGCTGCGGATCCGGCAGAACCGGATGGCGCACGCCTCGGAGATCATCGAGCAGGTGGGCCGAGCGCGGCTGCGCTGGGTGGAGCACCCGGTGCACATCCTGTACACCGACTACTCGCGCTCCAAGGGCCAGTCGGTGTTCAACGCCGTCAACATCCTGACCGAGATGATCTACAGGTAACCCGCGTGCTCATCAAGCTCCTGCTCCTGGTCGCGATCGCGGCCGTGTTCGTCCTCGGCCTGCGCGCGCCCTCGGGCGCCCGGCACCTGGCGCTGCGCCGGGTGACCGTGGTCGTGGCGGCCCTGGTCGCGACGCTGTCCGTGGTGTTCCCGGACGCGTGGAACGCGATCGCCGAGTTCGTGGGGGTGGGCCGGGGGACCGACCTGCTGCTCTACGGGCTGATCGTGGCGTTCCTGCTGTACATGGTGACGACCTACCGCCGGTTCCGGGACATGGAGCAGCAGATCACGCTGCTCGCCCGGCGGATCGCCGTCGACGAGGCCGTGCCGCGCCCGGCGGTGCCGCCGGTCCCGGCGGAGGAGGACGTGACCGGTGACGACCAGCGCTGACGACCGGGCGACGACGCCCGCGCCGACGACGCCCGTGCCGGAGGGCCGCCGGCGACGCCTCGCGGCCGGCCCGGCGGGCGCCCGGTCGCCGCGCGCGGTGTTCTGGCTCTCCTGGGCCGTGCTCACGGCGCTGGCGGGCGTGTGGGCGCTCGCCAGCCCGATGGCCGCGTCGCCGGACGAGCCGGCGCACATCGTGCGCGCCGCGGCGCTCGTGCGCGGCGCCCCGCTCGAGGAGGCCCAGACGGGCGTGTGGCGGGCGGAGCTGCCGCGCATCTACTACCTGACGGGGGAGATGCCCGGCTGCTACGCGTTCCGCTCCACCGAGCCCGCCTCCTGCTGGCCCGCCGACTGGGGCGACGTCACGGCGACCCAGGGCGCGACGACGTCCGCCGGGAACTACAACCCGCTGTACTACGCGGTCGTCGGCCTGCCCACGGTGCTGGAGCCGAGCCTGGGCACGCTGTACCTCATGCGCCTGATGAGCGCGCTGCTCGGCGGGTTCTGCCTCGCGCTCGGCCTCCGCTCGGTGGCGGAGGTGGCCCGCCGGCGCTGGGTCGTCCCCGCGGTCGCCGTCGCGACCACGCCGATGGTCGTGTTCATGAACAGCACCGTGAACCCGAACTCCGTCGAGGCCGCCGCCGGGATCGCGCTGTGGCTCACGCTCGTCCTCGCGCTGCGCGAGCCCGACCCCGCGCTGACCTCGCGCCGGTGGTGGCGTGCGGGCCTGCTCGTCGTGCTGCTGGTCAACGCCAAGGCGTTCTCCCCGCTGTTCCTCGCGATCATCGTGCTCGCCGCCGCGGTGCTCGCGGGCTGGGGCCGGGTGCGCGCCGCGCTGGCCGACCGGCGCACCTGGCCCGGTCTCGGGCTGGGCGTCCTCGGCTCGGTCGCCGCGGTGCTGTGGATCCTGCGCGCGGGGGCCGTCTCCGGCGCCGGGATCATCGCCTACCCGGACATGACGCTCCGCAAGGCGCTGAACGACGTGCTGCGGCTGACGTCCTCGTACGTCGAGCAGCAGTTCGGCCGGTTCGGGTGGCACGACACCCCGGCGCCCGGCAGCGTCTACCTGCTGCTCGCGGCCGCGCTCGGCCTGCTCGTGCTGCTCGCGCTCGCCGCCGCGCGGCTGCGCGAGTCCCTCGTGCTCGCGACCGTCGCGCTGCTGGTGATCGCCATGCCCGTCGTGCTGCAGGTGCCGAACGCCACCCAGGTCGGGCTGCCGTGGCAGGGCCGGTACCTCCTGGCCGTCTCGGTGGGGGTGCCGCTGATCGCGGGCATGCTGCTCGACTCCCGGGCGCCGGTCGCCGCCGCGGTCGCGCGCCGGGTGACCTGGCTGCTGCTCGCGCTCGTCGGCGTGGTGCAGCTGCTGTCGTTCGCGGAGAACCTGCGCCGCTACGTCGCCGGCACCTCGGCGCCCTGGTTCGAGCCCGTCCCCGACCCGTGGCAGCCGCCGCTGCCGGCGGCGCTGCTCGTCGTGGGCGCCGTCCTGGCGATCGCCGCGTGGACGGTGCTGCTCGGCTGGCTCGCCCGGGAGCAGGTGCCGGCCGAGCCCGTCGGCACCGCGCCCGCCGAGCCCGTGGGAGCGGTGCCCGCGGAGCCCGCGGCCCCGGCCGGGCCCGCCGCACGCGGCGCCGCCGACGCCGTGCCGGACGCGCCGCGCGCCGCGACCGCGCCGACCCGGCCCGCCTGACGACGCCGGTCCGGCGCACCCGTCCTCCGCGCCGCCTCCCCGGGGCGCGCACACCGGTGTGGCACGATGTCTGGCCGTGCGTGCTGTCGGGCGCGCGCGGGAGGAGGCAAGGTGGCGGCGACCGCTGACGACGGCGCGGTGCGCACCGCGGACCCCCGCGAGGACGACCGGCCGGCGCCGTCGCGGCGCCGCCGGTGGCTCGCGCCGGCCCTGTGCGCGGCGATCGCGCTGCTCGGCGTCGTGCTGGCGCTGTCCGCCCGGGTCGGCCCGGTGCAGGGCGACGCGACGCAGGGCTTCACGCTGACCGAGGGCGACGGCTCGCTCGCCCCGGACGCCCCGGTGAGCTTCGAGCTCACCGCCACCGAGGACGACCTCAGCGCGGTCGGCATGGTGCTCGGCACCTGGACGGACTCGGCGGACTGCACGCTGACCGCGACCATCGCCCGCGACGGCGACGAGCTCGCGTCCCAGGACACCGAGTGCTCCGACCTGGCGGACACGGTGCTCACCCCGGTCGTGGAGTTCGACCCGGTCCCGGACTCGGCGGACGAGGAGTTCACCGTCACGCTGAGCGTCTCGGACGACTCGCCGCTGCCGCCCGCGATCTGGGAGACCCTCGACGGGAACCCCGCCGCGGTCGCGCTGTACGGCGAGCCGGACCGGCCGATGCTGTCCGCGGTCGGCCTCGTCCTGGACCGCGTCGCCGCCTACGCGCCCGTCTGGGGCTCGCCGGGCTGGGTCGTGACCCTCGCGGCGCTGGTGCTCGCGTGCGTGGCGCTGCTGGCGCTGCGACCCCGCTGGGGCCTGGTCACGGTGATCGTCCTCGTGGTGGCCCGCGGCCTGCTGTGGACCGTGCTGATCCCGCCGCTGCAGGGCATGGACGAGCCCGCGCACTTCGCGAACGTGCAGTTCATCGCGGAGGAGGGCCGGCTGCCGAACTGGAACACCGAGGAGCGCTCGCAGGCCTACTCGGACTCGCTCGGCGCGGCCGCGCAGGAGATGCGCGTCTCGCGGTTCCAGCCGACCGACCGCCCGGACTACGACGAGGAGTCGGTCGAGCGGCTGCGGCGCGAGGACGCCGCCGCGGGCACCGAGTCCGACGGTACCGGCCCCGCCGCCTCCTACCCGCCCCCGTACTACGCGGTCGGCGCGGGCTTCTACCACCTGGCCCCGGACGACACGGTCGCGCAGGTGTACGCCGTCCGGCTGTGGTCCGCGCTGCTCGGCGTGGGGGCGATCGTCTTCGCCTGGCTGTTCGCGGGCGAGGTGCTGCCCGGCCGCCGCACGGCCCGCGCGGGCGTGGTGACGGCGATCGCGCTGCAGCCGATGCTCGCGCACCAGTTCGCGCTCGTGAACAACGACGGCTGGGTGATCGCGGCCGGGTTCGCCGCGCTGTGGATCGGCGCCCGGCTGGTGCGGACGGCCCGCGGGCCGTGGTGGATGCTCGCCGCGGGCGCCGTCGCCGGTGCGGCGGCGCTCGGCAAGCCGTTCGCGGCGCTGACCGTCATCCCGATCGCGCTGGGCTGGCTGCTCGGCAAGGTCCGGTACCGGGTGCGCGACTGGCGGGTGCTGCTCGGCGAGCCGCTGCTCGCCGCGGTCGGTGTGGCGCTGACGTACGGCGTGTGGCTGGTGGCGGCCCGGGTGCTGGGCATCGACACCGGCCTCGGTTTCCCGGAGGGCGCCCAGGACGGCCCGCGCGGGCCGATCGCGTACTTCCGCTCCCAGGTCAGCCCGGACTTCGCGGAGTTCCGCCAGCTGTGGGTGGACCAGCTGTGGGGCAACTTCGGCTGGGTGAACACGCCGCTGCCGTTCGGCGCGCAGCAGGTGATCTGGGCGACCTACCTGGTGCTCGCGCTGGCGACCGTCGTCTGGCTGGTGCTGCTGGTCCGCGAGCACCGGAGCGGGGCGGTCGACGAGGCGGTGCGGGGGATCGACCAGATGATCGCGCTGTGCGTGCTCTCCGGGCTCGGCGTGCTGCTCGGCATGTACGGCGTGGAGTACGGGTTCTTCCAGTCCACCGGGCTGACGAACCTGCTGCAGGGCCGCTACCTGCTGATGGTGGTCCCGGCGCTGCTCGCGCTGCCGCCGCTGCTGGCGGAGCGCCTGAGCCGCCGGCGGCCCGCGGCGGCGGTCGCGGCCTGGACGGTGGCGGTGGGCGTGCTCGCGCTGCACGTGACGAGCGTCCTGGTCATCGCGCAGAAGTACTACCTCTGACACGCGGACGGCCCCGGTCGCGGCTCCCTCGCCGCGGCCGGGGCCGTCGTCGTGCGGCTCAGCGGTCGCCGGACTCCAGCAGGCCCAGCAGGTAGCTGCCGTAGCCGGACTTCACCAGGCCCTCGGCGCGGGTGCGCAGCTCGTCGTCGGACAGGAAGCCGCGGCGCCAGGCCACCTCCTCCGGCGAGCCGATCTTCAGGCCCTGCCGGCTCTCGATGGTCCGGACGTAGTCCGAGGCCTCGAGCAGCGAGTCGAAGGTGCCGGTGTCGAGCCAGGCGGTGCCGCGCGGCAGCACCTCGACCTGCAGCCGGCCCTGCTCCAGGTAGTGCCGGTTCACGTCCGTGATCTCGTACTCCCCGCGCGCGGACGGCTTCAGGTCGCGGGCGATCTCGATCACGTCGTTGTCGTAGAAGTAGAGGCCGGGGACGGCGTAGGACGACTTCGGCTGCGCCGGCTTCTCCTCCAGGGACAGCGCGCGGCCGTCGGCGTCGAACTCGACCACGCCGTAGGCGGTGGGGTCGGCGACCCGGTAGGCGAACACGGCGGCGCCGTCGATCTCCTCGAACCGGGTGAGCTGGGAGCCGAGGCCGGGCCCGTAGAAGATGTTGTCGCCGAGGACCAGCGCCGCCGAGTCGCCGCCGACGAAGTCCGCGCCGAGCACGAACGCCTGCGCCAGCCCGTTCGGCTCCGCCTGGACGGTGTAGCTGATCGAGATGCCGAACTGGGAGCCGTCGCCGAGGAGGCGCTGGAACTGCTCGGCGTCGTGCGGCGTGGTGATGACCAGGACGTCCTTGATCCCCGCCAGCATCAGCGTCGAGAGCGGGTAGTAGATCATCGGCTTGTCGTAGACCGGGACGAGCTGCTTGCTCACGCCGAGGGTGATCGGGTGCAGTCGGGTGCCGGATCCACCGGCCAGGATGATGCCTCGCATGGTCATACAGTGTGGCGCATCCGCGGCCCGCCCGGATGGAGGAACGGCGGTCGGCCGTCCGGGTGAGGCGCTGGCCGCCCTGTCCGGTTTGTGCCAATCTGTCCGAAATCGAGACGAGGGAGCGTGATGTTCCGGATCCGCAGTGCCGCGCAGAGCTACGCGTGGGGGTCGCCGACGGCGATCCCGGAGCTGCTCGGCGTGCCCGCCACCGGCGACCCGGTCGCCGAGGCGTGGTTCGGGTCCCACCACGCCGGGCCGTCGCTCGTGGACGGTGCCGACGACGCCCCCGCGCGCACGCTCAGCGAGGCCATCGCCGGTGACCCGCGCCGCGCCCTCGGCGAGGACGTCGTGGCCCGGTTCGGCGCGCGCCTGCCCTACCTGCTCAAGGTCATCGCCGCCGACACCCCGCTGTCGCTGCAGGTGCACCCGAACCTCACCGCCGCCGCCGAGGGCTTCGACCGCGAGGACGCCGCGGGCATCCCGGTGGACGCGCCGCACCGCAACTACCGCGACCGGAACCACAAGCCGGAGCTGGTGTACGCGCTGACCCGGTTCGAGGCCGTCTGCGGCTTCCGGGCCCCGCGCCGCGCCGCGGAGCTGCTCGTCGGGCTGGACGCCCCGCTCGCCAAGGAGCTGCACGACCTGCTGTTCGCGCAGCGGGACGCCAGCGGCATCGAGGCGGCGTTCACGCAGCTGCTCGACCCGGCCACCCGGCCCGGCCCGGACGAGGTGCAGCAGGTCGTCGACGCCTGCGCCCGCCGGCTGGCCGACGGCTCGCCGTCCCCGCGCGCGGACCGGACGGTCGTCCGGCTCGCCGAGGCGTACCCGGGGGACCCCGGGGTCGTCACGTCGCTGCTGCTCAACCCGGTGACCCTGCACCCGGGGGAGGCGCTGTTCGTCCCCGCGGGCGGCGTGCACGCCTACCTGCGCGGCGTCGGGGTCGAGATCATGGCGTCCTCGGACAACGTGCTGCGCGCGGGGCTGACGCCCAAGCACGTCGACGTCGCAGAGCTGCTCCGCAACGTCGACTACGTCGCGGCGCCCCCGATCCGGATCGCCCCCGAGCGGTTCCACGGCGCGACCCGGGTGTACTACGCGCCGGTCGACGACTTCGAGCTGTCGATCACGAGCGTCGAGGACGCGGGCGCCCACCCGCTGCCCGGCCGCGGCCCCCGGGTGCTGCTGTGCCTGGAGGGCGAGGCGACGGTGCGCGCGGCCTCCGGGGCGTCGGTGGCGCTGCGCCGCGGCGACGCGGCGTTCGTCCCGGCGTCGGACGGGACGCTCGAGGTCGAGGGGTGCGCGCGGCTGGTCCAGGCGGACGTGCCCTGACCGGTTTCGCCGTCCGGCGGCCCGGCGGTCAGGCGCGCGCGAGCGCCAGGTCGTGGTCGACCATCGCCCCGACGAGGGCGTCGAAGTCGTGCGTGCGCCGCCAGCCGAGCTCCCGCTCGGCCCGACCGGGGTCGCCGACCAGCAGCGGCGCGTCGCCCGGGCGCAGGAACGCCGGGTCGACCTCGACGTGGCGGCGCCAGTCCGGGACGCCGGCGCGGGCGAACGCCGCGCGCACGAAGTCCTCGACGGAGTGCGCCTGCCCGGTCGCGACCACCCAGTCACCCGGGGCGTCGTGCCGCGCGGCGCGCACCATCGCGTCCACGTAGTCCGGCGCCCAGCCCCAGTCACGGCGCGCGGCGAGGTTGCCGAGCACCAGGCGGTCCTCGAGGCCCAGCGCGATCCGCGCCGCGCCCCGCGTGATCTTCCGGGTCACGAACTGCTCCGGACGACGCGGCGACTCGTGGTTGAACAGCACGCAGGACGCGACGTGCAGCCCGCGCTCGCGGTAGACGCCCGCGAGGTGGTGCGCGAAGGCCTTGGCCGCGCCGTACGGGTTCCGCGGCGCGACCGGCGTGGTCTCGTCCTGCGGCACGCGCTCGGGGTGCCCGAAGATCTCCCCGGACGACGCCTGGACCACGCGCACCGGCCGGCCGGTGCGGTCCTGGACGGCGAGCGCGGCGTCCAGCAGGGCCAGCGGCGCCAGCCCGGACAGCTCGGCGGTGGCCTCGGGCTCGGCCCAGGACCGGGCGACCGAGCTGATCCCGCCGAGGTTGTACAGCTCGTCCGGGGCCAGGCGCGCCACGAGGGCGTGCAGGCCGGGCCGGTCGCCGAGGTCGACGGCGTGCGGGGTCCAGCCGACGGCGGCGACGTCGTCGCCCGGCCGGACGAGCCCGTGCACCTCGGCGCCCTCGGCGAGCAGCCGCTCGACCAGGTAGGAGCCGTCCTGCCCGGTGGCGCCGGTGACGAGGGCGACCGTCACGCGGCGAGCCTGCGCTGCTCGGCCAGGTCGTGCTCGACCATCATCGCCACGAGCCCGCGGAAGTCGACCTTCGGCTCCCAGCCGAGGCGCTCGCGGGCCTTCGAGGCGTCGCCCACCAGCAGGTCGACCTCGGCCGGGCGCACGAACTGCGGGTCGGTGCGCACCAGGTGGGACCAGTCGTCGACGCCGACGTGCCCGAAGGCGGCGTCGAGCAGCTCGCGGATCGAGTGGGTGGCGCCGGTGGCGACCACGTAGTCGTCCGCCTCGTCCTGCTGCAGCATCCGCCACATGGCGTCGACGTAGTCGCCGGCGAAGCCCCAGTCCCGGCGCGCCTCGAGGTTGCCGAGCACCAGCTCGTCCTGCAGGCCGAGCGAGATCCGGGCGACGGCCTGGGACACCTTGCGGGTGACGAACTCGGGCCCGCGGCGCGGCGACTCGTGGTTGAACAGGATCCCCGAGGACGCGTGCATCCCGTAGGACTCGCGGTAGTTGATCGTCATGTAGTGGCCGAACACCTTGGCGACGCCGTACGGCGAGCGGGGCCACAGCAGCGTGGTCTCGCGCTGCGGGACCTCCTGCACCTTGCCGAACATCTCGGAGGAGGAGGCCTGGTAGAACCGCACGCGGCCCGGGTCGTCGCCGGCGTGCAGGCGCACGGCCTCGAGCATGTTGAGCACGCCCGCGCCGGTGACGTCGGTCGTGATCCGCGCGTTCTGCCACGAGTACGCGACGTAGGAGATCGCGCCGAGGTTGTAGACCTCGTCCGGCTGCGAGGTCGCGAGGGCCGCCATCAGGCTCGGCATGTCGGTGAGGTCGCCGGTGAGCACGTGCACGTCCGGCACGGCCTCGCGCACCAGGGCGATCTTGGGGTTGTTCTGCCCCCGGACCAGCCCGTAGACCTCGTACCCCTTGGCGAGCAGCAGCTCGGCGAGGTAGAGGCCGTCCTGGCCGGTGATGCCCGTGATCAGTGCGCGTGCCATGTGGTCTCCGGTTCGTCGTGGCGCTCGGGCGACGACCGCTCGGGCGGCCTACCCGGTGGCTAGGCTACCGACGACCCCGGAGCGGAAGGCGTGGGCGGGCGTGAGCGCAGCATGAAGGTCGTCGTGCAGGTCCCCTGCCTCGACGAGGAGCAGACCCTGGCGACCGTGCTGGGCTCGATCCCGGACCGGATCGAGGGCGTCGACGAGATCGCCGTCGTCGTGGTCGACGACGGGTCGTCCGACCGCACCGCGGAGGTGGCCCGCGCGCACGGCGCCACGGTGGTGCGGCACACCCGCACCATGGGGCTGGCGCGGTCGTTCCGGGACGGCGTCGACTGGGCGCTGGCGCACGGCGCCGACGTCGTGGTGAACACCGACGGGGACAACCAGTACCCGCAGGACCGGATCGGGGACCTGGTTCGGCCGATCCTGGACGGCGTCGCCGACGTCGTGATCGCCGACCGGCAGACCGCGACGATCGCCGAGTTCTCGCCGTTCAAGAAGCGGATGCAGCGGCTGGGCAGCGCGGTGGTGAACGGCGCGGCCGACACCCGGCTGCCCGACGCCGCCAGCGGGTTCCGCGCGTACTCCCGGTCCGCCCTCCTGCGGCTGAACGTGGTCACCGAGTTCTCCTACGCGATGGAGACGATCATCCAGGCCGGCCACAAGCGGCTGCGGATCGTCAGCATCCCCGTGGTGACCAACCCGCGGACCCGCCCGTCGCGGCTGTTCCGGAACGTGTTCCACCACATGGCCCGGTCCGCGTCGGCGATCGTGCGCTCGTACCTGATGTTCAAGCCGTACGTGGTGTTCGCGACGCTCGCGGCGGTGTTCGGGGTGCTCGCGCTGGTGCCGATGGTGCGGTTCCTCGTGCTGTGGCTGGCGAACGGCGAGGCCGGCAACGTCCAGTCGCTGATCTTCGGCGCCATCATGGCGGTGGCGTGCCTGCTGTCGGTGGCGCTGGGGGTGCTCTCGGACCTGCTGCGGACCAACCGCGTGCTGCTGGAGGAGCAGCTGGAGCGGATCAAGCGCCTGCAGTACGACGGCCGGCCCGGCGCCTGAGCGCACCCGCGGTGCCGGCGGCGACGCCCGCGGCCGCCGCGTCCAGCACGGCCATGAGCACCCGGCTGACCAGCGCCACGAGCAGGGCGTCCGGGCGGTCGAGCAGCGGGCCGAGCGCGACCACCAGCGCGGCCTCGCGCGCCCCGGCACCCGCCGGGGCGACGACGACCAGCAGCCCGACCACCCACGCGAGCGCGAACGCGCCCGTGGTGAGCAGCGCGTCGGCGGCGGTCACCGGGCGCAGCGCCGCCACCAGCGCGGTGGCATGCAGGCCGAACGCCACCCACATCGCCAGCGCCGCGCCGGCGGAGCGGGCCACCTGGCCGCCGTGCACCTCGACCGCGTCGCCGGGGCGGCGCAGCACGCGCAGGCCCAGGGCGAGCAGCCGGTCGAGCACCGGCGGGGCGAGCGCCGTCGCGCCGAGCGCCACGAGGGGGAGCAGCCACCACCAGCGGGTCACCGCACCGGGCGACCCCGCCAGCAGCCCCACGACCGCGACCGCCCCGCCGACGACGAGCAGCACCGCCAGCGCGCCGAGCGCGACCACGGTGCCGCGGGTGCGGGACACGCCGTGCGCGCCGCCGAACCGGGCCTGGCCCACCACGGTCCACACGCCGCCGGGCACGTACTTGCCGAGCTGCGCGCGGAAGTACACGTCGGCGCTGTCCGCGAACGACGGCACCGGCCCGGCCGAGGCGAGCAGCGCCCGCCAGGACACCAGCTGGGCCACCAGCCCGAGCGCCGCCCAGCCCGCCGCGGCGAGCACGTCGCCCGCGTCGAGCCGGTGCCACGCGGACCGCAGGGCCCCGGCCTGCGAGGCGAGCGCCCAGCCGAGCCCGGCCAGCGCCACGACCAGGAACGCGGCGTCCAGCACCCGACGTCGTACCCGGCCCCGCACCCCGCGAGCGTAGCCGTCCGGCCCGGCGGCTACGCTCGGGCCTCGCACCCCGACAGGAAGGCCCCGCCGTGCCCGCACCGTCCTCGCTGGCCCGCTCCGCGTACGTGGGGCTCTGGCGGTCCGGCCGGCGCGCCGCCGAGGCGTCCGGGGTGCTCGCCGCGCTCGACCGGCGCGCCGCGGACCGGCCCGGGGGCGCGGCGGCGCACGCGCGGTCGCTGTTCGCGATCCACGACGCCGCCGACCTGGTGCGGCTCGACGTGCCGTGGTGGACGTACGGCGCCGCCGCGCGGGTCGCCGCGCACCTCGACGCGCTCGGCGGCCGGGCGCGGGTGTTCGAGTACGGCTCGGGGGCGTCGTCGGTCTGGCTCGCCCGGCGGGCCGCGCGGGTGACCAGCGTCGAGCACCACCCCGGGTTCGCCGCGCTGGTGCGGGACCTCGCGCGCGACGCGGGCGTCGCCGACCGGCTGGAGCTGCTCGAGGTCGCGCCCGAGCGGTCGACGGCGCCGGTGGTGCCGTCCGGGCGGCGCGGGGAGGCCGGGCTGGACTACGGCCGGTACGTCCGGGCGATCGACGCCGTCGACGGCGACCTGGACCTGGTGGTCGTGGACGGGCGGGCGCGCGGGGCGTGCCTGGCGGCGGCGGCGCGGCGGCTCGCACCGGGCGGCCTCGTGCTGCTCGACGACAGCCAGCGGCCGCGGTACGCACCGGCGGTCGCCGCGTCGGGGCTGGTCGTGCGGCGGTACCGGGGGTGGGTGCCGTCGCTGCCCTACCCGCGGGAGACCGCCGTGCTGGCGCTGCCGGGCCGCGCCGGGGGCGCCGCGGTCGAGCCGGGCGCCGTGGGCGAGCCGGGCGCGTGACCCCGGCCGGAGCGCCGCCCCGGCCGTCCCCGTCGTCCGGGCGGGCGGCGGACCTGCTCGCCCGCGGCCTGCTCGCCGTGCCGGACCGCGCGCCGGTGCTGCTCGGCTGCCTCGGCCTCGCGGCGCTGCTCGCGGTCCTGGCCGGGGCGTTCCGGCCGGTCGTGGTCCTGCCGCTCGCCGCCGCGCTCGCCGCGGTGACGTGGCGCTGGGTGCCCCGGGCACCGCGGCCGACCCGGGCGCACCTCGGCGCGGTCGCGGGCGTCCTGGTGCTCGGGACCGGGTGGCTGCTGGTGAACCTCCGGTACGTCGCCGAGTACGTGGTGGTGAACCGCGACCCCGGGTTCCTCACGCTCAAGGCGCTGTGGCTCGCCGGGCACCCGTCCGCGCCGGTGCCGGTGGGCGGCGCGGCGGCGGTCGACGCCGCCGTGGCCCGAGCCGCCGCCGGCACCGAGGCGTGGTGGCTGCAGGACGGGCACCTGTACGCCCAGGGGAACTCGATGCTGCCCGCGCTGCTGGCGGTGCAGGGCTGGGCCGGCGGCGAGCGCGCGGTGCTCGCGGGCAACCTCGTGATCGGGCTGGTGGCGCTGCTCGCCGTGTTCGCGGTCGGGCGGTCGTTCGTCGGCCCGCTGTGGGCGCTGGTGCCCACCGCCGCGCTCGCGCTGAGCCTGCCGATGCTCACCTTCACCCGCGCCGCCTACACCGAGCCGCTCACCGTCGCGCTGCTCGGCGCGGGGCTGGTCGTCGCGCACGGCGCGTGGCGCGGCAGGTCGGCCGGGCGCGTGGGACCCCACCTCCTCGCGGGCGCGCTGGTCGGCGCGGTCGGCGCGGCGCGCATCGACGGCGCGGTGGCCGTCGTCGGGCTGGCGCTCGGGTACCTGCTGGTCGGGGCCTCGCCGCTCGGCCGGCAGGACCGGCGGGCCGCGGTGCGGGCGGCGCTCGCCGCGATCGGGGCCGGGGCTGCCATGGTCACGCTCGGGATGCTGGACGTGCTGCGGCTGAGCCCTCAGTACGTCCGGGAGCACGACTCCCAGCTCACCTCGCTGCTCGCGGCGACCGCCGTGCTCCTGGCGGCGGCCGTCGTGGTGCTGCTGCTGCCCGGCGGCTGGCTCGGGTGGCTGCGCCGCCGGCTGCACCGGAACGGGTCCGTGCTCGGCTGGTGCGCGGCGGGCGCCGCGCTGCTGCTCGGCGTCGTGCTGGCCTCCCGGCCGCTGTGGTGGGAGGGCCGGTTCACCGACCCGGCGTCCGGCTACGGCTACGCGGTCCAGGTGCTGCAGGCCGCGGCGGGGGAGCCGCTGGACGCCGCCCGGTCCTACGACGAGCGGACCCTCGCCTGGGTCGGCTGGTACCTGGGCGTCCCGGCCGTCGTGCTCGGCTTCGCCGGGCTGGCGGTGCTCGCGCGCCGCGCGGTGGCCCGGCGGGACCCGGCGACGACGCTGCTGGTCGCGGTGCTCGGCGTGGCGGCGGTGTTCCCGCTGGTCCGGATCAGCATCACCCCGGACCAGATCTGGGCGGTGCGCCGTCTGCTCCCTGCGACGCTGCCCGGGTTGCTGCTCACGGCCACGGCGGCGCTCGCGGCGCTGGCGGGCCGGTGGCCTCGGGTGGAGCGTCCTGCCCGGCACGCGCCGGCGAGTCGGGCAGGACGCTCCACCCCGTCCCACGCGGGTGCGTGGGGCGTCGCCCGGCGGGTCGCCGCGGGGGTGCTCGCGCTCGCGGTCGTCGCGTTCCCGCTCAGCACCTGGCGGCCGGGCGCCGCGGTCGTCGAGCTGTCCGGCCGGGCGACGCAGGCGCACGCCGTGTGCGACGAGCTGGCCGACCTCGGCGTCGACCGCGTGGTGTGGACGCACTCCAGCCCGTTCCGGTACCTCGCGACGCTGCGGGTCCTGTGCGACGTCGAGGTGGTGGAGTTCGTGACCCCGCCGAGCACGGCCGACCTCGCCGCCGTGCGCGCGGCGTGGGGCGGCGGGCCGGTCGCGGCGCTCAGCTTCGACCCGGGCAGCTACGCGTGGACCGTGCCGCCCGCGGCGTCCGTCGGCGGCACCGGGTCGACCACGCTGGGCCGCACGCTGACCGGGGTCCCGCGGACCGTCGACACCACGTGGAGCGAGGTGTGGGTCGGCCTGGTGCAGGAGGACGGCACCGTCGCGCCGGCGGGCTGAGAGCGCGTCAGAGGCGGGCGGTGACCCGCTCGGACGTCGCGATCCGCTCCGCCCGGTCGGGCGCGTCGCCCGGCTCCGGGCGCAGCAGCACGACCGACCCGCCGCCGGCCAGCACGCCGAGCGTGGTCAGCAGCACCGAGGCCGTCGCGGCGCGCTCGTCGGCCACCGGCAGCAGCGCGCGCGACCCCGCGTCCACGGGCGCCGCCCCCGCCGCCGCGGCGACCAGGCCGGCGTGCGGGACGGGCGTCGCGCCGACCTCCAGGGCGGGCTCCGCCGGCTCGACGGCCGGGGCCCAGCCGACGACGTCGCCGTAGGTCATCACGGACTGCGCGGCGTCGAGCGCGCCCGCGGGAAGGTCGCCGTCGAACCGCCGGGCCAGCGCCGGCAGCGCCACGGCGACGACGCCGGCGCCGCGGGGGAGGCCGAGGTCGGCGGGGCGGTCCGAGACCACCACGTCCGCCGTGCCCGCGGCGGCGTGCGCGTCGGTCGCGACGGTCGCGCCGACCCGCCAGGCCGCCAGCGCCCAGACCACGGACCGCCAGTGCGGCGGCAGGTCGAGCAGGACGCGGGTCCCCGGTCCGGCGTCGAGCTCCTCGACGAGGAGGTTGGTGGTCTTGCTCACCCAGTTGTCGAGCACCGCGCCGGACAGCTCGATCCGCTCGCCCGCGGGGCCGTACCAGGTCAGCCGGGGGCGACCCGGCTCGCTGAGCAGCGCGGACAGGACGTCGGCGACGGAGGCGGCAGGGCGGGGCGTCGAGGAGGGCACGGGAGCAGCCTAGGGGCCCGTGTTGACGCGGATCCGGACATATCGCCCGGTCAGGCCTCCAGTACCAGTCTTCCGCTTGACTACGCGGAACGACACGCGTGTAATTCCCTGGAACGGGTGGCACGCGGGGGACTGCGGACGACCGGTGGACCATCGACACGAGCACGACGGGGGAGGCACACATGTGGAGTCTGCTCGACGACGAGGGACCCTTCCCGTCCGAGGCGCGCACGACCCAGCCCGAGGCGGTCGCGCCCGTGCTGCCGCTCTTCGGCACGCCCGAGGACGACGGCATCATGGGGTGGCAGGAGCGGGCGCTGTGCGCCCAGACGGACCCCGAGGCGTTCTTCCCCGAGAAGGGCGGCTCGACCCGCGAGGCCAAGAAGGTCTGCACCGGCTGCGAGGTCCGGGCGGAGTGCCTCGAGTACGCGCTCGCCAACGACGAGCGGTTCGGCATCTGGGGCGGGCTGTCCGAGCGTGAGCGCCGCAAGCTCAAGCGGCGTGTGGTCTGATCGCGCCCGCCGGGGCGCCTGACGTCGTGACCGCCAGCACGCTGCACCCCGGCGCGCCCGCCACCGGGTCCCTGCCCGCCGCGGCACCCGTGACGGCGGTGGTCGTCGCCCGCGGCGTCACCCCCTTCGTCGCGACGACCCTGCGCGCGCTCGCCGCCCAGCCCCGCGCCCCCGCCCGGGTGCTGCTGGTCGACGCCGGCGACCGCCCCGACCCCGGCCTCGCCGGCGTGCTGCGCGAGGCGGGGCTGCCCGCCGGCAGCACGACGCTGCTGACGGCCCCCGGGGCCCGCACGTTCGGCGACGCGGTGCGCCGCGCCGTCGCCGCCGAGGAGGACCTGCCCGGCGGGGGCTCCCGGTGGCTGTGGCTGCTGCACGACGACGCCGCCCCGGACCCGGCCGCGCTGGCCGAGCTGGTGCGCGCTGTGCAGGCCGCGCCCTCCGTCGGCGTCGCCGGCGTGAAGCAGCGCACCTGGACCGCGCCCGCCCGGCTGCTCGAGGTCGGCGTCCGCACCTCGCGGTCCGGTCGGCGCATGACCGACATGGAGCCCGGCGAGGTCGACCAGGGCCAGCACGACGGGCGCGAGGACGTGCTCGGCGTCGGGCTGGTCGGCGCGCTGGTGCGCCGGGACGTCTGGGCCGAGCTGCGGGGGACCGACCCGGCGCTCGGCCCGTTCGGCGACGGCCTCGACCTGTCCCGGCGCGCGCGCCTGGCCGGGCACCGCGTGCTCGTGGTGCCGTCGGCGGTCGTCCGGCACGCCCAGGCGGCGTACCACGGCCTGCGCGACCCCGGCACGGACCCCGCCTCGATCGTCGACCTCGACGCGGACGGCGAGCCCGACGGCGCCGACCCGCGCCGGTCGTTCGCCGCCCGCCGCGCCGCGCTGCTGCACCAGCGCCTGGTCTGGGCCCCGCTGCCGATCGTCCCGCTCGTGGCCGTCATGGCCGTGCTCGCCGGTCTGGTCCGCGTCCTGGTCCGGATCGCGACCAAGGAGCCGGGCCTCGCCGCCGCCGAGCTCGCCGCGCCCCTGCGCGCCCTCGGCCGCCCCGCCGCCGTCGTCCGGGCCCGCGCGCAGGCCCGCCGCACCCGCGCGGTGCCGCGCCGCACGCTGCGGCCGCTGCAGGCCGACGGGCGCACCGTGTGGCGGCAGTGGCGCGACCGCCGGCTGACCCGCGCCGAGGCCCGCCGGGTCGTCCGCGCGCCCAGCGAGCTGGAGCTGCGCGAGCTCGCGGCGCTGGCGCTGCGGCGCCGCGCCGGGCTCGCGGTGGTCGCCGTCGCCCTGGTCGTCGTGACCGCGGCCGCGTTCGGGCCGCTCGTGCTCGGGACGCTGTCCGGGCAGTCGCTGGTGGGCGGCGCGCTGCTCGCGGCGTCGTCCGGCCTCGGCGACGTCTGGGCCGCGGCCACCAGCGGCTGGGTGTCCGGGGGCCTCGGCTCGCCCGGGCCGGCCGACGCGCTCGTCACCGCGCTGCTGCCCGGCACCGTCGTCGCCGGCGGCAGCCTCGGCGTCGCGCTCGCCGTGCTGGTGCTCGGCTCGGTGCTGCTGTCCGGGCTCGGCGCCTGGTTCGCCGCCGGCGCCGCCACCCGGTCCGTCGGCGTGCGGGTCTGGGCTGCCGTCGTCTGGGCCGCGCTGCCGAGCCTGCTGCTCGCCGCGGGCCAGGGCCGGGCGGGGGCGGTGCTGGTGCACGCGGCGCTGCCGTGGCTGGCGCTCGCGCTGACGCGTGCCGTCGGCGCGCAGCAGGTCGACGTCGTGCTCTCCGGCCTCGCGACCGCCGCGCGCGCCGAGGACGGCGGCGGCGTGCCCGGGCGGGACCCGGGCGCCGAGGAGTGGCCCGACCCCGAGGCCTGGGCGCGCGCGGGCGAGCCGGCCCGCCGGCGGGGCCGCCGGGCCGCTGCCCGCGCGGCGGCCGACCCCGACGCCGCCGTGCCCGACGAGGACGCGGCGACGGACGCCACCGCGCCGGCGGACGACGCGGCGGCGGACGACACCGACGAGCGCGCCGACGAGCGCGCGGGCACCGCCGGCGACCGGGACGAGGCCAGCAGCGTGACGCCGGTGCGCGGCACCCGCGCGGTGCCGGCCGGCACCGGGGCGACGGACGCCGTGACCGCGCG
>NZ_JAANNB010000299.1 GCF_011603975.1 Cellulomonas sp. IC4_254
CGCCGGCCGGGGCCGGGGCGGTCTCGGCGGCCGGGGCCGCGGCGTCACCGGTGGACGGGCGCTGGCCCTCGGCCAGGTCGAGCAGCCGGTGGTCGAGGATCTGGATGACGGCGACCCGGTTGGCGTGCGCCTCCTCGTAGCGGCGCAGCACGTCGATCTCGTCCGCCTCCAGGCTCCGGATGCGGTGGCCGAGCGAGCCGATGGGCAGGTGGTCGTAGTCCGGCACGGGCAGGTCCTCGCGGCGCACGTCGTCGTCGGCCATCCGTCCTCCCGGGGTCGTGGCGGCGCCGGGTGCGGCCGCCGCGATCGACGCTAGGCCGGGCCGCGGAGGGCTGCCACCGGAGCGCGGCCGCCCCTACGATCGTCGGGCCCGCTCGCACCCCGCCGTCCCGCGCCGACAGGGAGGACCCCGTGCCCGCACCCGCGCAGCCCCCGGGCCCCACCGCGGTCGACGAGGACTTCACGACGCCCCCGCAGGAGCGCGGCTGGACCCTTGCGTACCTGCCCGCGTGGAGCTCACGGAGCGCCGCCGCCGCCACCGCCCGGACGGCTCCGGACGGCCTGCACCTGACGCTCCCCGCGGACCACCCGGTGTGGTGCCCCGGCGACCACGAGCCGCCGCTGCGGGTGTCCGCGGCGCAGAGCGGCTCCTGGTCCGGGCCGGTGGGCAGCACGCACGGGCAGCAGCCGTTCCGGACCGGGCAGACGGTCCGGGAGGAGCAGCCCGCCCGGTGGGCCTGCACGCCGCGGTACGGCCGGGTCGAGGTGACCTGCCGGGCGACGATCGGACCGGGCTCGATGTTCTCGGCCTGGCTCGTCGGGGTCGAGGACGTGCCGGAGCGCAGCGGCGAGCTGTGCCTCGTGGAGGTGTTCGGCGACACCCTGGCGACGGACGCGGCCGGCACGCCGACGGCCGCGCTGGGGTCCGGCGTGCACCCGTTCCGCGACCCGGCCCTGCGCGAGGACTTCACCGCGCCCCGCACCGGGGTCGACGTCGCGGCGTGGCACACGTACGCCGTCGAGTGGTGGCCGGACCGCGCGACCTTCGCGGTGGACGGCGTCGTCACCCGGGAGGTCGCCCAGGCGCCCACCTACCCGATGCAGCTCATGCTCGGCGTGTTCGACTTCCCGGAGCGGCCGCACGGGCCCGGCGCCCCCGCCGTGCCCGAGCTGGTGGTCGGGCGGGTGCGGGTCACGCCGGGCTGACCGTCGTGCCTCAGCCCGTCGGGTCGTCCGGGCGCCCGCCGTCCAGGGGCTTGGTGAACGCCGCGTGCATCGCGGCCTTGGCGCGGTCGGGCAGCACCGCCGCGGCCGCGGTCTGCAGCCGGGCCTTGAGCGACCGCACCTCGACCTTGTCCGTGCCCGCCATCAGGCCCTCGAACGCCTGGTCGGCGACGTCGGCCGGGTCGTCCTTCGGCCCGCGGCCGACGGGGGTGTCCTCCATGCCGGCGCGCGCGAAGAACTGCGTGTCCGTCGGGCCGGGCAGCAGGGTGGTCACGGTGACGCCGGTGTCCGCGAGCTCGTGCCGCAGCGCCTCGCCGAACGACTGCACGAACGACTTGGACGCCGCGTAGGTCGCGTACCAGGGCCCGGGCATGAGCGCCGCGGTCGAGGCGGTCAGCAGCACCCGGCCGGCCCCGCGCTGCACCATCGGCGGCACGAGGGCCTTGGCGAGCCGCACGGTGCCGACGACGTTCAGGGCCACGACGGCCAGGTCCCCCTCGAGCGGCGTCTCGACGAACGGGCCGCCGGCGCCGGTCCCGGCGTTGAGGGCGAGGGCGTCGACCGGCCGGCCGGTGGCGCGCACCGCCTCGACGAGCTGCGCGACGCCCTCGGCCGTGCCCAGGTCCGCGTGCACCGGGCGCACGGCGTGGCCCGCGGCGGTGAGCGCGTCCGCGGCGAGGGCGATCTGCGGCTCGTCGGCGGCGACGACCAGGTCGAACCCCTCGGCGGCGAACCGACGGGCGAGCTCCAGCCCGATCCCGCTCGACGCACCGGTGACGACCGCCAGCGGGCGGGTCGTGATCTGCTCGGTCATGGTCCGGCCTCTCGTCCGGTGGACGCGGGCGGCACGGCCGCACCCGCCCGTCGGACGCTAGGTCCGGCCCGGGCGCACCGCCACCGGGCGGGCGCGCCCGGTCCGTCAGCCGCCGAGGACGATCTCGCCGTAGGTCCGCAGCTCGTGCGCGGCGACGGTCGCCTCGACGGTCCCGAGCGGGTCGGCCGGGAGGTAGGCCGACAGGTCCAGCCCGGTGAGGGCCCCGATCATCGACACCGGCACCTGGAAGGTCCGGTACGCGCCGAACGTCGCCTCCGTGAGCACGCTCGGCAGGAACGCGTCCTGCCCCAGCACGTAGCCGGTGACGACCAGGCGCCCGCCGCGCTCCACGACGGCGACCACCTTCCAGAACTGCCGGGGCAGCAGCACGCCCCGGTACGGCGGGTCGTCCGGCGCGAGGACCGGCCCCGCCAGCACCGAGATCCGGAGCCGGTCGCGCCGGGCGGTCCCGAGCAGGTACTCCTCCAGCCCGAGCCACAGCGTCGAGCCGGCGTTGAACGCGTGGTGCTGCGGCGCCGAGTTCGTGTAGTGGAAGGTGTCGTCGTTCGCGGCCCGCGCCAGCGACCCCCACGCCGGGTCCAGCCGCCGGACCAGGTGCCCGCGGTCGAGCGCGTTGTCGGCGTACACGTCCGCGCCCGTCTGCTCCTCGCGGGGCAGCCGCGGGTCGAGGATCCACCGGTCGTCGCTGCGCGGCCGCGCTTCGGTGTGCGCGCCGTCGACGTTCACCGCCGTGCACAGCGCGAGCCGGCGCGTGCGGTGCATCACGACGCTGAAGTGGTGGTACTTCAGCTCGGCGGACGCGACCGGCGCGTTCGACCCGGGGCCGGGCATCGGGAGCGGGACGCCGAGGAACACGGGGTCGTAACCGCCGCGGGCGGCGTAGTCCGGGTCGATCGCGAGGGACTCCCCGGCGGGGGCC
>NZ_JAANNB010000300.1 GCF_011603975.1 Cellulomonas sp. IC4_254
GCCGGTGTCCCGGACGATCTCCAGCGGCTCGACGGTGCGCCCGGTGCCGAACCGGGACCAGTACCGCGCGGTCGCGCGCACGAAGTCCGGCTCCAGGTACTCGCGGATGCCCGCCTGGGACGCGAAGCACGCGAGCATCGCCAGCTTGGTGTCCAGGTGGCCGTCGATCGTCACGAACCGGTTCGGCCGGAAGTCGACGGTGGCGGACGGGCTCTGGAAGCAGGCCACCATGCCGATCGCGCGGGTCGCGACCATCGTCGCGGCGTGCACGGCGCGGTGGTCCTGGTGCCGGTCGTTCGTGCTGTGCGTGTAGACGACCGCCGGACGCACCTCCTCGACCACCCGCTCGACGATCTCCAGCGTCGGCCCGGCGACCGGGACCTGGGTGTCCGCCAGGTCCTCGAGGACCAGCCGCGCGCCGATCACCGCGGCCGCGGCGAGCGACTCGCCCTGCCGGTGCGCGACGTCCCCGCCGCGCGCGCCGCGGGACAGCGTGAGGATCACGACCGGGTCGCCCGCCGCCCGGTGCGCCGCGAGGATCCCGCCCGCGCCGATCTCGACGTCGTCGGGGTGCGCCCCCACCGCGAGCACCACCGGCCGCGCCGCGAGCGCCGCACGGCGCCGCTCCCCCAGCCGGCGCACGACCTCCACGAGCTGGGCGGCGACGACCGGCTTCGTCAGGAACTCGTCGGCGCGCTGCCGCAGGGCGCCCACCGCGTACTCGACGGACACGTGCGCGGTCATCACCACGACGCCCACGTCCGGGGCCTGCTCGCGCAGGACGCCCGCGAGCTCCAGGCCCGACATGCCGGGCATCTCGATGTCCGTGACCACCACGTCCGGGTCGAACCGCGCGAGCGTGCCGGCGATGTCCGCGGCGTCGTGCAGCACGACCACCTCGCAGCCCGCCCGCCGCTCGAGCACGGTGCCGGTGTACGCGGCGACGTCGGGGTCGTCGTCCAGCACGACGACCCGGAGCGCAGAGCCGGTCAAGCAGTCCCCCAGGTGGTTCGGGTGGCGGACGAACCGCCGGGCCGCCCCGGCCATGCTCCCAGATGTTCCGGCGCGGCGGCGGAGCGGCCGCGAGGCCCCGCGCGCATGATGCGGTCATCGGACGGGGAGGCGACGATGCCGCACCACTCGGACCTGCCGCGCCTGGCGGCGCTCGACGACACGACGCTCGCGCGGGCGGTGACGGTGGCCGTCCACTCGCCCGACCCGTCGGGGGACGGCGACCTGGTGTGGACGCTGACGGTCCGGGACGGCGACGGCGAGCCGCTGGGTCGGGAGCGGCTGAGCGCCCCCGACTGGCCGACCCCGCTCGCCGAGATCATCGCGCCGCACCTCGACGTGGCGGGGCTGCGGGTGGTGGGCGCCTGGCGGACCGACCTGGGCGACGACGACCTCCCCCGGCACGAGGCCCACGTCCGCCCGGACGCCTGAGCGCCGGGGGGGTCACAGCACCTGGACGCGTGCCGCACAGGCCCGCGCGGTTGCCTAGGCTGGGGCGGTCCGGCGCACGCCGGTGCGCGCGGCGGAAGGGACGGACGTGGAGATCGCGGTGCAGCGGATCGGTGGGCCCGTGGTGGTCCTGCGGCCCCGGGGGCGGCTCACCGCGGGCGACGCCCCCGAGCTGCGCACGGTCGTCGCCGACCTGGTCGAGCAGGGGCGGACCAAGATCGTCGTCGACCTGGAGGAGACGACGTTCCTGGACTCCTCGGGCCTCGGCGCGCTGATCGCCGGGCTCCGCGCGACGCGCACCGCGGGCGGCGACCTCACGATCGCCCGGCCGACCGGGCAGGTGCTCGACGTGCTCACCCTGACGACGATGATCCGGGTGCTGCCGCCGCACGAGACCGTCGCGGACGCGTTCGCCGCGCTGTCCTGACGCCGCGGGTGCCCGTCAGACCGGGTCGAACTCCGTCACGCGGGTCCGCCAGTACTCCGCGCCGTCGCGGGTGCGGGTGACCAGGCCGGCCTCGACGAGCTCCCGGCGCAGTCCCACCGGGTCCCGGGCGAGCTCCGCGAGCCGGTCGGTGAGCACCCGCTCGCCGACCGGCTCCTCCAGGGGCAGCGCCCCCTGCGCGACCCACCGCAGCACGAGGTCGCGGTCCGCCCGGCGCCTGGGCAGGTTCTCGATCCGCCCGCGCACCAGGAACCGCTGCGGGTCCGGGTCGGCGGGCGCGGGCCGGGAGCCCGCGCGCGCGTCGTCGTCGTCAGCCATCCTGGGAGCCTAGGCAGCGGGCGGTCCGGATTCCCACCGGATTGTCGCGGACGACCACGATCGCTCGGGTGGGCGCGCGACGATCCGGTGGGGACCCGGGCGGCGCTGCGGGAACCGCCGTGCGGGCCGGGGCGTTCGACCCGGGTACCACGACGAGAGGGGACGATCATGGGCTTCCTGGACCGTCTGCTGGGCCGCGAGCCCCGGCAGCAGCAGCCGTACGGCCAGCCGGCGTACGGGCAGCAGCCGTACGGGCAGCGCCCGGGGTACGGGCAGCAGCCCTCCGACCCGGACCAGGCCGCGATCGAGCGCTACCGCTACCTGCTGCGGACCGCCCCGCCGGACGCGATCGAGCAGGCGCACGCCGAGGCGTTCGCGCAGCTGACGCCCGAGCAGCGCCGGCAGGTGCTCGACGGCCTCGCCGCCGAGGTGCCGCCCGCCGAGCGCGCCACCGACGACGACCCGCGCTCGCTCGCCCGGATGGCCACCCGCGCCGAGCTGCGGCAGCCGGGCACGCTCGAGCGGTCGTTCGGCCGGGCCGGCGGGGTCGGCGGCGGGTTCGGCGGCGGCGTGGGGATGGGCGGCATGATCGCGGGCTCGCTGCTCGCCAGCGTGGCCGGGGCGTTCGTCGGCACGGCGATCGCCGACAGCCTGTTCGACCTGTCCGACTCGGGTGACGCGGCGGCGGACGGCGACGCCGGCTCCGACGCGGACGCCGGTGCGGACGGGTACGCCGACGGCGGCGACGT
>NZ_JAANNB010000301.1 GCF_011603975.1 Cellulomonas sp. IC4_254
GACGACGACGTCGGGGCGGCGCGCACGCCGGGTGCGCGAGACGATCCATCACACCACCGCGCGGGCGGGGTGTTCAAGAGTCGGCGGCGGGTCCCTGCGCGGCCGTCGGGGTGCCGGGGGCGCCGGCGGCCGGCGTGCCCGGGGCGCCGGGCGCGGGAGCCGGCGTCCCGGTGTACTCCCAGTGCCACGGCTCCAGCGGTCCGGAGCCGCCCGGGCCGGCCCAGGCGGGGTGCTCCCAGCCGGCCGCCGGCCCGTGCGCGACCATCCAGGCGTACAGGGGCGAGTCGAACTGCCCGACCCCGCCGAACCCGGCGAAGTCGACCGCGACCCCCCAGCCGTGGTGCGACAGGCCGGCCGGGGCCGCGAGCCCGCCCTTCGCGCTCTTGAGCGCCGCCTGCTCGGCGTACGTCCGGTAGGTGCTGCCGACCGGCAGGTCCGTCCCGTGGTCCGCGCGGAACTGCTCGTTCAGGGCGACCAGCGCCACCACCGCGTCGCAGCGCAGCCGCGCGCCGGGGGCGAACGGCACCGGGCAGAGCAGGGCGGGGTCGACCGTGCCGTCCGCCAGCAGCCCCGACGGGCGTGCGCTGCCGCCACCCGTGCGCACCGGCGCGCCGACGACGCGCCCGTCGAGCACCGGGAGTTCGGCGGCCGCCCGGGTCGCGTCCCCGACGGCGAGCTCGACCCGCTCCAGGCCGGCCGCGTCACCCGCGGCGTGGTCCGCCGCCACCGGCACGCTGCGCTCGACGGCCAGCGCGAGCCGGAACACCGAGCCCGCGGCCGCCCGCACCCGCAGCGCCGACGCGACGCGGTCGCCGGGCGTCGCGGCCGGCTCCGCCCAGGCGTCGGTGAGCCGGACCACCGCCGCGTCCATCCCCGGCAGGTCGTCGAGCGGCCGGGGCGAGACCCGCAGCGGCTCCACGCCGGCGGCCGCGTCGAGCGCCGCCCGGGCGAGCAGCGCCGAGGCCGCCGTCACCGCGGGCTCCTCCGCGGCCGTGCGAGCCGTCCACCGGGCGCCGTCGGCGTCGGCGGTGCGCACGGGGTCGAACTCGACGGCGGCGGACGGGGCCCGCTCGGTGGCGGCCTCGGCCGGTGTCCCGGTCCCGCCCGGCACCGGGCCGCCCGTCAGCGAGGCGCCGAGCGCCGCGACGAGCCCGGCCGCCAGCGTCACCCGGGCGCCGGCCCGGGCCACCGCCGCGCCCCGGCCGAGCCGCGCGCGCCCGACCAGCCGGTGGCGTGGGCGGCGCGGCGCTGACGGCATCGCGGGGGCTCCTGGGCGAGGCGGGTCGCTGGTCCGCGTGGGCGCGGCCACCGGGAGGTCCCGGTCCCGCGACGGCCGGTCGTGCCCGCGTCACGAGCGGCGTCGTCGCCGTCGTCCCCAGCCGGGGGCGCCGGAGCCGCGCCACCCACGAGGTGCGCGCCGGTCGCGCCGGGCACCTGCGCCCGGCTCCCGCCACGGGCGCCCCGTCGCTCCGAGGCGTGCCGTCCCGTCAGCGTAAGAAGGGCTCGCGGAGGGTGTCAACGCGAACGAGTGACCCCGGTCCCACCGGACCCGATACCGCCCGGCGCGCTCAGAGCGCGTCCCGCGCCGCCTCCGCCGCACGGAGCCGCTGGTCGGCGCGCTCCGCCTGCCGGGCGGCCGCCGTCCGGGCCGAGCGCGCATGCCGCACCTCCAGCCCGACCTCCCGGGCCTCCTGCTCGGCGGCCGCCAGGGCCGCGCGCAGCCGTTCGATCTCGTCCCGGGCGCGCGCGACCGTCCCCGCCAGCTCCTCGGCCCGCTCCTCGGCCGCCCGCAGCCGGTCGGCGGCCTCGTCCCGGGCGCCGCGACGCGCGTCGGCCTCCTCCCGGGCCAGGGCGAGGTCGTGGTCCGCGCTGCGCACGGCGGCGGCGTGGCGCCGCTCGCGGGCCTCGCGCTCGGCCTCGGCGCGACGCTCCCGCTCGGCGCGGGCGGCGGTCTCACGCTGCTCGCGCTCGGCGCGGGCGGCGGCGTCGCGCGGCTCGCGCCCGGCGGCGGCAGCCGTGCGCGTGCCGTCTCGGGAGGTGCTCCCCCGTCCCCGGCGCTCGCGTGGGGCCGCTTCCTCCCCCGGGCGGCTGTCGTCCCGCGACCCGGCCGCGTGCCCGGGACCGTCGTCGTCCTCGGAGACCCGCACCCGCCCGCGCCGCCGCCGACCGGGCAGCGAGACGGTCTCCTCCGGCTCGTCCGTGCCGCCGCCTGGGGCCCGCTCCTCGTCGCCGACATCCTCCTGCGCGTCGTCCTCGGCGACCCGCACCCGACCCCGACGCCCGGCGGGCACCGCACGTATCGGCTGCTCGGGTTCCTCGGCCGTCAGCAGCCGGCCGCGCCGTCGGCGGGGTCTGGCGTCCGTCCCGTCCGCGCCCGCCTCGTCCGCCGGTGCGCGCTGCTCCTCCGCCGGTACCGCCCGCAGCGGCGTCCGCCGACCCGGTGCGCCTGCGAGCGGGGGCGCGTCGGGCACCGCCACGGCGCCCGCGACGTCGACCGGCTCGAACCCCGACGAGAACAGGTCCCGCACCAGCAGCCCCGTCGCGACCGCCGCCGCTGCGTCGGGGTCACCCATCGCCGCCCGCAGCGTCGCCTCCACCTGGCCGCGCACCGCGCCTCCGGCCCCGCCGCCGAGCAGGTCCAGCGCCGCGTCCGCCGCCGCGCCGACCGCACGCTGCTGCTCGGCGTGCAGCGCCCGGAGGTCCGCGCCCGCGAGGGCCGCCTGCGCCTCCCGGATCCGCACCCCGAGGTCGAGCAGCGCACCCAGGTCCTCAGGCCGCTCCCGCACCAGGAGGTTCACGGCGGCCGCCGCGGAGGACGGCTTGCGCAGCGCGCCCACGGCCCGCGCGAGCTCCCGGTCCCCGTCGGCACGGGCGTCCCGGACGGCCACGGCGCGCGCCGCGGTGAACTCGGCGGGCGGCACGCCGTACAGCCCCGCCGCCACCTCGACCAGGTCCGC
>NZ_JAANNB010000302.1 GCF_011603975.1 Cellulomonas sp. IC4_254
GCGCTGGTCGAGGCCGCCACGCGGGTGCTCGCCGAGGTCGGCGTCGGCTCGCCCCGGCACGACGCGACCGCGCTCGCCGCGCACGCGCTCGGCCTGCCGCGGCTCGACCTCGTGCTCGCCCCGCCGGTGCCGGACGGGTTCACCGAGGAGTTCGCCGGTCTGGTCGACCGCCGCCGGCGCCGGGAGCCGCTGCAGCACATCGTCGGCTCGACGGTGTTCCGCTACCTGACCCTGGCCGTCGAGCCGGGGGTGTTCGTGCCGCGGCCCGAGACCGAGACGGTCGCGCAGGTCGGGATCGACGAGGCCGCCCGGATCGCCACCGAGGGCCGGTCGCCGGTCGTGGTGGACCTGTGCTGCGGCGCGGGCGGCATCGCGCTGTCGCTGGCCACCGAGGTGCCGGAGGCGCGGGTGGCCGCGGTCGACGCGTCCCCGGCCGCGGTGGCGCTGACCCGCGGCAACGGCGAGCGCGTCGGCGCGGGCGAGATCCGGGTGGAGCTCGGCGACGTCCGCGACCCCGCGCTGCTCGCGGACCTGGACGGCACGGTGGACGTCGTGGTGTCGAACCCGCCGTACATCCCGCCGGACGCGGTGCCGGTGGACCCCGAGGTCCGCGACCACGACCCCGACCTCGCGCTCTACGGCGGCGGCGCGGACGGGCTGGAGGTGCCGCGCGCGGTGCTGGCCGCCGCCGCCCGGCTGCTCGTGCCCGGCGGCCTGCTGGTGATGGAGCACGCGGAGGTGCAGGACGCCGCCGCGCGCGCGGCCGCCGAGGCGACCGGCGCCTTCGAGGCCGTGGAGTCGCGCCCCGACTTGACCGGCAGGCCCCGGATGCTGGTGGCGCGCCGCCGCACGGACCCGGCGCCGACCGCGCCTGCGGGCGAGCCGCGTCCGCACGCCCAGCCGGGCGTGGGAGACTCGCAGCCGTGACTGCCGACGCCGTGCTGGACGCCACCGACCCCGCGACCTGGGGCCCTGCCCTCGACGCCGCCGTGCACACCGTCTCGCGCGGCGGGCTCGTGGTGCTGCCGACGGACACGGTGTACGGGATCGGCGCGGACGCCTTCACCCCGCCGGCGGTGAACGCGCTGCTCGCCGCGAAGGGCCGCGGCCGCCAGATGCCGCCGCCGGTGCTGATGCCGGACGCGTTCACGATGGACGGCCTGGCCATGGGCGTGCCCGCGGCGGCGCGCGACCTCGCCGAGGCGTTCTGGCCCGGCGGCCTCACGCTCATCCTGGTCGCCCAGCCGTCGCTGGCCTGGGACCTGGGGGAGACCCACGGCACCGTCGCGCTGCGGGTGCCGGACCACCCGGTGGCGCTCGCGCTGCTCGGCCGCACCGGGCCCATGGCCGTGTCGAGCGCGAACCGCACCGGTCAGCCGTCGGCCGTCGAGGTCGGCGAGGCCTACGAGCAGCTCGGCGACCGGGTGCAGACCTACCTGGACGGCGGCCGCACCCCGGGCCAGGTCGCCTCGACGATCGTCGACGCCACCGGCGACGAGCTCCGCGTCGTCCGGCAGGGCGCCATCTCCCTGGAGCGCCTCCGCGAGGTCGCCCCCGTCCGGGAGGGTGAACCCGGCCGGTGAGGGCGTACCTCCTGCTCCTGCTGATCGCCGCGGCGGCGACCTACGTGCTGACGCCGCTGGCGCGGTGGTGCGCGCTCCGCTGGGGTGCGATCACGGCCGTGCGGAGCAGGGACGTGCACTCCATCCCGACGCCGCGGCTCGGCGGCCTCGCCATGTGGGCCGGGATCATGGTCGGCCTGGTCATGGCGAGCCAGCTGCCGTTCCTGGCCGACGTCTTCGACCGCCCGGAGCCGATCATCGGCATCGCCGCCGCCGCGACGATCGTGTGCGCGCTGGGCGTGGCCGACGACATCTGGGACCTGGACTGGATGACGAAGCTCGTCGGGCAGGTGCTCGCCGCGTTCGTCATGGCGTCGATGGGCGTCCAGCTCTACCAGCTGCCGATCGACGGCGTGGTGCTGGGCTCCGACCGGATCTGGCTCGGCCTGACGGTGCTGGTGGTCGTCGTCGCGATGAACGCGGTGAACTTCGTCGACGGCCTCGACGGGCTCGCCGCCGGGCTGATCGCGATCGGCGGCACCGGGTTCTTCCTGTACTCGTACGCGCTCACCCGCGACGCCAGCCCCGGCGACTACTCCAACCTCGCCACGCTGGTCGTCGCGCTGCTGGTGGGGGCGTGCGTGGGCTTCCTGCCGCACAACTTCAACCCGGCGCGGATCTTCATGGGCGACTCCGGGTCGATGCTGATCGGCCTGGTCATCGCCGCGGCGGGCATCCAGGTGACCGGCCAGATCGACCCCGCCGTGGCCTCGACCCGGCAGTCCTTCCCGGCGTTCCTGCCGATCCTGCTGCCGCTGGCCGTCCTGCTGCTGCCGCTGCTCGACATGGGCCTCGCGGTGATCCGGCGGGTCGGCTCCGGGAAGTCGCCGTTCCACCCCGACCGGATGCACCTGCACCACCGGATGCTGGCGCTGGGCCACTCGCACCGGCGCGCCGTGATCATCCTCTACGTGTGGACCTTCGTGTTCACCGGCGCCGCGACCGCGCTCGTCTGGTTCTCGACCACCGCCGTGCTCGTCGGGCTCGGGGTCGGCGTCCTGGCCGCGCTCGCGCTGACGCTCGGCCCGCTGCGCGGCCGCAGCACCGCGGGCGGCGGCACCCCCGGCGGCGGTCCCGGCGTCCGCCCGCCGGCCGGTCCCGAGCCGGCGCCGCAGCCCGCCCCGGCGCAGCACGGCGCGGCGCAGCACGGCGCGGCGCCCGCCGCCGCGGCCCGGCACGCCGCCGACGCCCGCCGCCGGGCCTGGCACGCCGCGCCGGGCACCGGTCCGGCCGTCGCCGCCGGCCCCGCCGCGGCCGCGCACCCCCTGACCCGCCTGACCGACGCCCTGCACG
>NZ_JAANNB010000303.1 GCF_011603975.1 Cellulomonas sp. IC4_254
CCCGCCGCCCGTCTCCCCCGGGCGCTCCGTCGTCACGGCCGTCATCCCAGCACCGCCGGCTCCCCGGCGCGCGCGGCCGGTGCGGCACCGCCCGGGGTCCCGGGCACCTCGACCGCCCCGCGCAGCCGGGGGTCCAGCAGCCGCTCGACGACGTCGACCAGCAGCATCACGACGACGTACGCGAGCGCCACGACCACCACGGCCCCGACGACGACCGGTACGTCGCGCTGCATCGTCGCGTCGAGCAGCAGCCGCCCGAGGCCGGGCCGGCCGAACAGCGTCTCCACCACCACGGCCCCGCTCATCAGCGAGCCGAAGGCCCATCCCGACAGGGACACCGCCGGCAGCACCCCGTGCCGGAGCGTGTGCCGCCACAGCACCCGGACCGGCGACGCCCCGCGGGCGCGCGCGCTGGTGGCGAACGGCGCCGCGGCCGCCTCCTCGAGCGAGTCGCGCATGACCTGTCCGAGGAACCCCGCGACCGGCACGGCGAGCGTCACCGTCGGCAGCACCAGCCCGGCCACGTCGGTGCCGCTGCTCGTGGCGGGGAACCAGCCGAGCGTCGACGAGAACACCACGATCAGCACCGCCCCGAGCCAGAAGTGCGGCAGCACCGCCGCGACGACCTCGGCGCCGCGGAGCACCGCCGCGCTCGCCCGTCCGGCCGGCCCGGCCGACCGGACCGCCAGCGTCGCCACCGCGAGCGCGAGCACCCACGCCAGCGCGAGCGCCAGCACCGCGAGCAGCATCGTCCCGGGCAGCTGCTCGGCGAGCAGGTCCGACACCGGCACCCGGCGCGCGTACGAGTCGCCGAGGTCGAACGTCGCCACCCGCCACAGCTGCACCAGGTACTGCACGACCAGCGGCTGGTCGAGCCCGTACTGCGCGCGGGCCGCCGCCACCGCCTCGGGACCGGCCTGCGACCCGGGTCCGCCGAGGATCGCCTCGGTGGGGTCGCCGCCGGCGGCGCGGAGCGCGAAGAACACGACGGTGGCGACGACCCAGGCGACCAGCGCCGCCGCCCCGAGGCGCGCCAGCAGCCACCGCAGCCACGGACGGCGGACCGCCCGGCCCGCGTCGGCGACGGCGCGCACGGCGGTCAGGACCCCAGGCGGGCGTCGAGGAACGTCGGCGTGGACACGGTGTCCAGCGTCCGCATCCCGGTGACGCCGCGGGTGAGGAAGTGGTTCTGCTGGTCGTAGAGCGGGAGGATGTAGTAGCCCTCCAGCACGATCTGCTGCGCCTGCTGGTACAGGTCGGCGCGCTCGGCGTCGTCGGCCGTCGCCGACGCGCGGTCCAGCAGGTCGTCGAGCTCGGGGTCCTGCACCTGCGCGTGGTTGGCGAAGTAGCCGCTCGGCGCCGGGACCGTGCCGTCCGAGTGGTACAGGATCCGCAGCACGTCCGGGCCGACCTTCGTGTACGGCGCGGACACGGCCTCGTACTCGTGCGCGCCCAGCGCGGCGTACCAGGCGGACAGGTCGCTCGGGGTCAGCACGACCTCGAACCCGACGGCCTTCGCGTTCGCCTGGATCTGCTCGAACAGCGACTGCTCCGCGGCCACCGACTGGTTGGTGCTCACGGGGAACCGCACGCTCAGGCGCTGGCCGTCCTTGGTCCGGTAGCCCTCGTCGTCCGTGGCGGTCCAGCCGGCCTCGTCCAGCAGCTCCTCGGCGCGGTCGATGTCCGTGGTGAACAGGTCCTCGTCGCCGTACGCGGTCGGCTCGACGCTCGACAGCGGGGAGTACGACCGGGTCGCGGTCCCCGCGAACAGGGTCTCGATGCCCGGGTCCGGGTCGGCCGCGCGGACGAACGCCTCGCGCACCCGGACGTCGTCGAACGGCGGCTGCGCGCTGTTCAGCTCGATCCGGTTCGAGGAGCCCGGCCGGGGCGCGTCGACGTGCGTGATGTCGCCGCCGGCGTCGGCCTGCGCGATCGCGTCGGGCTGCGGGTTGTCGATCACCTGGACCTCGCCGGAGCGCAGCGCCGCGTACCGGGTCGCCGCGTCCGGGATGAACCGCCAGACGATCTCGTCCAGGTACGCCGGGCCGTCGTGCTCGGCCTGCGGGTCCAGCGGCACGTACTCGTCGTTGCGCACCAGCGTCACCTGCTGCTGCGGGACCCACTCGTCCACCACGAACGGACCGGTGCCGACCGGCGCCGCGCAGTTCTCGTCCATCCCGCGCTCGATGCCGGCCGGCGACTCCATGGCCGTCCACTGCTGGCTGAGCGACTCGAGCAGCGCGGAGTCGGGCTCGGTCAGGTGGAACCGCGCGTGCGTGGCGTCCACGACCTCGACCGACTCGACCTTCTGCACCGCGAGGTAGCCGGTCGACGAGCCGGTGTCCGGGTCCTGCAGGTGCTCGACGTTCGCCTGGACGGCCGCGGCGTCGAACGGGGTGCCGTCCGTGAACGTCACGCCGTCGACCAGGGTGAAGTCCCAGGTCAGCAGGTCGTCGCTCACGGACCACTCGCTGGCCAGCCACGGCAGGATCGTGCCGTCCGCGTCCCGGCCGACCAAGGGCTCCAGGTACTGCGTGCTGATCAGCGCCTGCGGGTAGTTGCCGCCGACGTGCGGGTCGAGGCAGGTGGGCTCGGCGTCGCCGGTCGCGTAGACCAGCGTGCCGCCGTCGCGCGGGGTCGCGGCGTCGTCGGCGTCCCCGTCAGAGCCGGTGCAGGCTGCGAGCGCGAGCGCCGCGACGGCGGCGAGCGCGGCGCCGGTGCGGGCACGGCGCGCGGCGGTGCGGGCGCGGACGGGACGGAGGGCGTGGGGCACGGGTCCACCTCGGGCGTCGGGGGTCCGGTCGCGGTTGACCCGCGACCGGCTTCTTGCACTGCGTCCAACAATAGGCGCAGGTGCCACGCACCTTCCGCGCCGGCGGCTGTGATCCCCGTCCCACGGCCCGCCTAGCATGGG
>NZ_JAANNB010000304.1 GCF_011603975.1 Cellulomonas sp. IC4_254
CACCGCATGACCACCCCGCTCGTCGGCATCGTCATGGGCTCGGACTCGGACTGGCCCGTCATGGAGGCGGCCGCCGAGGCGCTCGCCGAGTTCGACGTCCCGGTGGAGGTCGACGTCGTCTCCGCGCACCGCCAGCCGGACAAGATGGTCACCTACGGCCGCGAGGCCGCCGGCCGCGGGCTGCGGGCGATCATCGCGGGCGCGGGCGGCGCGGCCCACCTGCCGGGGATGCTCGCGGCCGTGACGCCGCTGCCGGTGATCGGCGTCCCGGTGCCGCTGGCCCGGCTCGACGGGATGGACTCCCTGCTCTCGATCGTGCAGATGCCCGCGGGCGTCCCGGTGGCGACGGTGTCGATCGGCGGCGCCCGGAACGCGGGGCTGCTGGCCGCGCGCATCCTCGGCGCGGGCACGGACGAGACCGCGCGCCGGCTGGCGGCGGCGATGCTCGCGTTCCAGGACGACCTGCGGGCGCAGGCGGACGCGAAGGGGGAGCGGCTGCGGTCGCTGCACGGCGACGGCCGGCGGCCCGCGGTGGGCTTCGGGGGCTGACGCCCGCACGCGGTCCTGAGCATCGCGGGCGCCGCCCGCACGCGGCGTGAAGGTCTCGTCGAGACCCCGCCCGGGCCCCGCCGCTCGACGGGCGGACCCCGCGAACCGCGCCTAGCGTCGAGCCGGTGACGACCACCGCACCGCCCCGCACCGCCGGCCGCGACGCGACGACGACCGCGGCCCGCACGCCGACGGCCGCGCGCGCGCCGCGCCTGGCCGCGCTCGACGCGCTCCGGTTCCTCGCCGCCCTCGGCGTGCTCGCCTACCACTTCACGGCCCGGCAGACCGACGCCTGGGGCCGGGACCTGGCCGAGGTCGCCCCTGCCGTCGCCGGCTGGGCCACGTACACCTCGCTGGGCCCGGAGCTGTTCTTCGTGATCAGCGGGTTCGTCATCCTCATGACGGCGTGGGGCCGCTCGGTCCCCGACATCGTGGGCTCCCGGGTCGCCCGGCTCTACCCGGCGTACTGGACGGGCGTGCTGCTCACCGGCGCGCTGCTGCTGCTCGTCTGGCCGGGCAAGGAGATCACCGGCGGCCAGGTGCTGGTCAACCTCACGCTGCTGCAGTCGCTGGTCGACGTCGGCCACGTGGACGGCGTGTACTGGACGCTCTGGGTGGAGCTGCGGTTCTACGTGCTGATCGCCCTGCTCGCGGCGGTCGGGATCACCCGGCGCCGGGTGCTGTGGTTCGCGGCCCTGTGGCCGGCGGCCGCGATGGTCGCCCGTACCCTCGGCTGGTCGGACGCGGTCACCTGGCTGGTCGCGCCGTACGCCCCGCTGTTCGCCGCCGGCATGGCGCTGTACGTCATCCACCGCACGGGGCACGCCGTCGTGCCGTGGCTGCTCGTCGGGGCGAACACCGCCGTCGCGACCGCCGCGCTGGTCCCGGCGCGGATGCGCTCGCTGGGCGCGAACTCCGTGGTCGAGCCGAGCGCCCTGCTGCTGGCGGTCGCGCTGCCCGCCTGCGTCGGCCTGGTGGCGCTCGTGTCGCTGACGCCGCTCGCGCGGTGGCGCTGGGCCGGCCTGACCGCCGCGGGCGCGCTGACCTACCCGCTCTACCTCACGCACGAGTACTGGGGCCTGTGGGTGATCCACCTGCTGCACGACCGGCTGCCCGTCTGGGCCGTGCTCGCCGCGGCGACCGGGTTCTCCCTGGTGCTGGCCTGGCTCGTGCACCGGTTCGTCGAGAAGCCGTTCGGCCTGCGGCTGCGCCGGGCGACCACCGCGGGCTGCGAGCGGCTGCGGGACGCGCTCACGGGCCTCGTCGGCCTGGTGCGCGCCGGGTTCGGGTCCGGTCAGGAGCCGGGCACGCCCCCGACGACGCCCGGCTCGAGGGAACCGTCGCGGATCGCCGCGAAGAAGGACGGCGTCTGGTCCGGGTCGAGGAGCACCGTCGACCCGGCGTTGCCCGGGCGGTAGTCCAGGCTCTTGATCGGCGGGGTGCCGGTGATGCCGCCCGGCCCGGTGGCCGCGCGGAACGCCAGGGCGAGCCGGCCGAGGTCCACGATGCCCGTCTCGTCGCTCGCCGTGAGCACGGCGGTGCCGGAGTCGATCAGCGAGACCTGCTTGCCGGGCTGGAAGAGCAGCGCCGGGTTCTCCGCCTTGGCGGCGACCGCGCTGATGAGCGCGCGCTGGCGCAGGCCGCGGCCGATGTCGCCGGACGGGTCGGAGTACCGCATCCGCGAGTAGGCGAGCGCCTGCACCCCGTCGACCGTCTTGCAGCCGGGCGCGTCCCAGACCAGGCCGGACTTCTCGTCGTTCACCGGGAACGTGATGCCGGTGCTGCCGTCGAGGCACAGCTCGACGCCGCCGAGCGAGTCGACGATCTGCTCGACGCCGCCGAAGCCGATCTCCACGTAGTGGTCGACCGTCAGCCCCGTCAGCTCCTCGACGGTCTGCACCAGCAGCGGCGCCCCGCCCCAGGAGAACGCGGCGTTCAGCTTGCTCGGCTCGAAGCCGGGGATGTCGGCGTAGGTGTCGCGGGGGAGCGAGATCAGCGCCGCGGGGCCGGACTCCGGCACCTGGAGCAGCAGGATCGTGTCGGTGCGGGCGCCGACGGTCTCGCTGTCCTCGATCACCCCGTCCTCGCGGGAGTCCGACCCGGCGAGCAGGTAGGTGGTGCCCGGGGTGTCGGCCGCGCCCGACAGCGCGGAGACGTGCTGGATCTTGCCGTCGGCCCACAGCAGCAGGCCGATCGGCCACGCGAGCAGCAGCACGAGCGCGACGACCACGACGCCGGCGACCACCCGGCCACGGCGGCGCCGGCGGCGCGGCGCGGCGGGCGGTGCGGCGGACGCGGGGTCGGCGGGCCGGCCGGCGCCGTGCCCCGCGACCTGCCCGGCG
>NZ_JAANNB010000305.1 GCF_011603975.1 Cellulomonas sp. IC4_254
ACGAAACGACCCCCACCCGCTGGCGAGCGAGGATCAGTCAATTCGGCTGCTAAGAAAGCCACCCGACGGGGTCGGACTGGCTTCCGTATCAACCAAGACCCACCGACCGACCAGCCACCCCCGAATGAGGACGACCACCCGAGCCGATGAACCATCTTGGCATCAACTACTAGGCACACTGTTGAGTTCTCAAAGAACAGACGCGCATCCCTCATTCGCTCGGTGAGCGCCTGACCGGAGGCAACCGTTCAAACTTATCCGATCCGCTCCGGCCGGTCAAGTCCGTGTGGACCGTCCCGATCGCGTGGATCGTCCCGCGGCGCGGCGATGTTCGGGCTCATGCGTCCCGTTCAGGCCGTACCAGGGGGGGTGGTCGTCCGCGGGACCAGCCACCGGGTTGATCCTCGGTGTCCGTTCCTCCCTGCCGGGCGACGAAGAAGAACATTACGCAGGACCGCGAGGGAGCGTCAACTCGGGACGCCGTGACGGCGGTCACCCCCGATCAGCGCCGCCACCTGCGGCGATCCGGCCGCGGCGATCCACGCCGGCGCCGTCCCCGCCCCGGGGGGGAACGCCGCGGGCCCGCCCGCCCACGGAGGTCGGACGGGCCCGGTCGGCGTCGGCACCGCTCCCCTGTGCGGGGAACAGCCGGCCGCGTGCGTCAGTAGAGCGCGCTCGCCAACGCGCGGCGGGCGGCCGCGACCCGCGGGTCCTCGGAGCCGACGACGTCGAACAGCTCGACGAGCCGCACGCGGATCCGCTCCCGGTCCGGCCCGAAGGTGACCCGGATGGTGTCGACCAGACGCGCGAAGGCGTCCTCGATCTGCCCGCCCAGCACGTCGACGTCCGCGACGGCGAGCTGCGCGTCCACGTCGGTCGGTGCGTCGGCCGCGGCCTTGCGCACGGTGGCGAGGTCGACGTCCCGGGTCCGGCTGAGGAGCCCGACCTGCGCGAGGCCGGCGCGGGCCATGTCGTCGCGCGGGTTCTCCCGGAGCGCCTGCTCGTACGCGGCGGCCGCGGCGGGCAGGTCGTCGCGCTCGATCGCGTCGTACGCCTCCTGGTGCAGCGGCGGGAGCGGCGGCTCCTCGGGCTCGGCCGGTGCCGGCTCCGCCTCCTGGGCCGCGACCGTGCCGGTGATGCCGTTGGCCGCAGCGGCCTCGAGCACCTGGTCGAGCACCCCCCGGACCTGGTCGGCCGGCGGCGCGCCCTGGAACAGCGGCAGCGGCTGACCCGCCAGGACCGCGACCACCGCCGGGACCGACTGCGTCTGGAACGCCGCGGCGACCTGGGGGTTCGCCTCCGAGTCGATCCGGGCGAGCTGGAGCCGGCCGCCGTACTGGTCGGCGAGCGCGCCGAGGTCGCGCGCCAGGTTGATGCTCGTCTCGCTCCACGACGCCCACAGCAGGACGACGACCGGGTGCTGCGTCGAGGACTGCACCAGGGCGGGGAAGCCCTCGGTGTCGACGTCGACCGTGTACGGCCCCGGCGTCGGCAGGCCGCCGGGGGTGCCGGGCGCGGGGGTCGCCGGGCGCCCGAGCCCGGAGAGGTCGACCGCCCCGCGCACGTTGAGGCGCGGCTCGTGGGCCGGGTTCTGGCTCATGCCGAAGTGCTCCTGCTCTCGCGTGCTCTCACGTCATCACTCACCGGTGACCGCCGTGCGGGCGTGCTCCGCCGCCAGCACGGTCACCTGCTGCGCGCCGCCCGCCGGGGGCACGTACATCGCTACCACGTCGGTCCAGGTCCGGACCAGGTTGCTCGACACGCTGGTCTTGCCGGCCAGGGCCGCGTCGAACGGGTCGTTGAGGGTGATGCTCCCCTGGGACAGCGTGACGGTGGTGACCGTCGAGAGCTCGCCGACGACGATCGCCCCGCCGTCCGCCGTGCGCAGCGCGGTGACCGCACCCGCCACCGGCGCGACCGTCTCCGCCACGGTGGCGACCGCCTGGAGGCTCGCGGCGGTCTGGTTGCGCGCCTCGGTGATCGCGGTCCGGAAGAAGTCGGCCGGGAAGGTCGCCGCGGCACCGGACGCGTCGCCGTTGGTGAGCACGTCCGCGTACTGCGCGACCGCCTCGTTCGGCGACAGCAGCAGCGAGGTGTCGTCGGCGGAGACCGGCTCGCTGCCCTCCTCGGGCGTCGCCGTCAGGGGCATCTGCACCGACGGGCCGAGCCGCGCCCAGCTCCAGAGCCGATACGGGTCGCGCGGGCCGTCCTGCATGAGGACGAGCAGGAGCGGCGCCTGCAGGTCGTCGGGCTGGGTCGTCACCACCATCTGGGTGCGGGGCCAGCTGGTCGTGTCGGGCGTGATCGTGGTCTGCGCCGTCGTCGGGATCGTGACCGGCGCGCGCTCGCCGTTGGTGGCGGTGGCCCGGACGTACTCGGCCGTGCGGATCGAGAGCGCCGGCCCGACGAGCCGGGCGCCGAGGCCCGAGGCGTCCAGCGCCTGGTCCCCCGCCGCCAGCACCGTGCCCACCTGGTCGAGCACGTCCGTGGACTGCGCGACGGTCAGGGCCGGCGGCGGCACCGCCGGGACGGCGTCGGGCGTCGGCTCCGGCACCGGGTTGGCGCAGGCGGCCAGCCCCAGCGCCGCGACGAGCGCGACCGCGGTGCCGGCCAGGCGGCGGCGGAGCCGCGCGGTGCCGGGGCGGTGCCCCGTGGTGCGTGCGGTCATCGGCCCTCCTCCGTGCTCCGGGTGTCGTCCTGCTGCGGCGCGGCGTCCCCGCCCTCGTCGGCGCTGGGGAAGCCCCACATGCGCCGCCAGGCGTCCGCGCGCTGGGCGCGGGTCGCGGCGTCGTCCTGTGCCGCAGGAGCACCGGTGCCGCGGGGCGCTGCGCCCGGCCGGGCCGTCCGCGTCGGCGGGGTGGCAGGGG
>NZ_JAANNB010000306.1 GCF_011603975.1 Cellulomonas sp. IC4_254
TGGGAGCTCCTCGTGCGGGGCCGGGTGCCGGGGACGGCGCGCCGGGTCGGTCGGACCGCACCATCGTCCCGTGCCGACGGCGGGCGGCGGCACCCGGTGCGCCACCCACCTGACCGGGGGACGTCCCCCCTGTCGTCGGATGCTGCCGGGGGCCGAGTTCCCGACCGCTAGGTCACAAAGCGGTAACAATGCAAGGAATGGTAAAGTCGCAGGTCAGAGCGACTTTACCCAGGTAAAATCGTCCCATGATGCGCCGGATCCGCACGACTCGGCCTCGCAATCCCCGCCGAGATGGGGCACGGTGGACCACGACCAGATCGACGAATGGTCGGCGTGCGACGCCTGCTTCCGGCCCTCGCAGCGCCCCTCCTCCGGGGTGCGGCAGCGAGGGCCGAGGTGTGTTCCGCCGCCGCGCACCAGGCCCCGTTGCGGGCCGCCGCGCGGCGTCGCCGGCCGACGTGCGCCCCCGGCGCGCCCCACCCCCGGGGCGCACCCGACCTCCGCCCCCGCGGAGGGGACGGGGCGCGCGTCATGACGTGACGAGGTGGATGAGTGACAGGACTGCGCGTCGAGGGCGTGTACAAGGTGTTCGGCCGCCGGCCGAACGAGGCGGTGAAGCGGCTCCGGGACGGGGCCGGCCGCGAGGACGTGCGCCAGTGGGGCACGGCGGCGGTGATCGACGCCGACCTGCAGATCGAGAGCGGCGAGACCTTCGTGGTCATGGGGCTGTCGGGCTCCGGCAAGTCGACCCTGATCCGCATGCTCAACGGCCTGCTGAAGCCGACCGCCGGGCGCGTGCTGCTCGGTGACGACGACCTGGGCGCGGTCAGCGCGTCCCAGCTGCGCTCCATCCGGCAGCGCAAGGTGTCGATGGTGTTCCAGCACTTCGCGCTGCTGCCGCACCGCACGGTGCGGGACAACGCCGCCTACCCGCTGGCGCTCCAGGGCGTGGACAAGGCCGAGCGCCGCAAGAAGGCCGACGAGGCCCTCGAGATGGTCGGGCTCGGCGAGTGGGGGGACTCGCTCCCCCACGAGCTGTCCGGCGGCATGCGCCAGCGGGTCGGCCTGGCCCGCGCGCTCGCCGCGGACACCGACATCCTGCTGATGGACGAGGCCTTCTCCGCGCTCGACCCGCTGATCCGCCGCGAGATGCAGGACCAGCTGCTCGAGCTCCAGCAGACGCTCGGCAAGACGATCGTGTTCATCACGCACGACCTCAACGAGGCCATGTACCTCGGCGACCGGATCGCCGTCATGCGGGACGGCCGCGTGGTCCAGGTCGGCACCAGCGAGCAGATCCTGTCCGCGCCCGCCGACGACTACGTGGCGCAGTTCGTCGCCGACGTCGACCGGACCCGCGTGCTCACCGCGTCGTCCGTGATGCGCCGGCCGGCCGCCGTCGCGTTCGCCGGGGGCGGCCCCCGGCTCGCGCTGCGCACCATGCGCGACGCCCAGGTCGCCGCCGCCTACGTCGTGGACCGCACCCGCGTGCTGCGCGGCATCGTCCGGGACGCCGACGCCGTCGACGCCACCCGCGCCGGCAAGGACACCCTCGAGGGCCTGATCGACGACAGCCTGACCTCGGTGTCCGTCGACACCCCGCTGGCCGAGGTGTTCGCGCCCGCCGCGGAGTCGCCGCTGCCCGTGCCCGTGACCGACGACAAGGGCCGCCTGGTCGGCGTCATCCCGCGGGCGATCCTGCTCGAGGCGATGGTGCCGGTCGACACCAGCACCCCGCCGAAGGGCACCCCGACGGCCGACCAGGCCGCCACGTCCGCCGCCGACCCGGCCGCGGCCGACCCGACCGGGGCCACCGCCCCGGCACCGGGGGCCGACCCGCTCGGCACGACCCCGGACGCCACCACCGCCGCCCCCAGCGCGGGGCGCACGGCCGACACGACGGAGGTGCGCGCGTGACCGCCGCTGTCCTCGCCCTCGACACCACCGACCAGGGCATCCCCCGCCTCCCGCTCGGCGCGTGGGTGGACGTCGCCGTCGACTGGGTGACCACCACGTTCCGCGGCCTGTTCTCCGCGATCAAGAGCATCTTCGAGGGCGCGTACGACGGCCTCGACACCGTGCTCAGCGGCCCGCCGTTCTGGTTCATCGCCGTCGCGCTCGCGCTGATCGCGCTGTTCGCGAAGGGCTGGAAGCTCGCGGTCGGCACGCTCGTCGGGCTCGTCGTGATCGCCGGCGTGAACCAGTGGGAGAACGCGATGGACAGCCTCGCGCTGGTCATCCTCGCGAGCGTCGTGGCGCTGGTGGTCGCGATCCCGCTCGGCATCTGGGCGGCCCGGAACGACCGGGTCTCTCGCGCGGTGCGGCCGGTCCTGGACTTCATGCAGACGATGCCCGCCTTCGTCTACCTGATCCCGACCGTCGTCATCTTCCGCGTCGGCGTCGTCCCCGGCATCGTCGCGACCGTCATCTTCGCGATGGCCCCGGGCGTCCGGTTCACCGAGCTCGGGCTGCGCCAGGTCGACCGCGAGGTCGTCGAGGCCGGGCACGCGTTCGGCTCCTCCGACGGCCGCATCCTCCGGCAGATCCAGCTCCCCCTGGCGATGCCGACGATCATGGCCGGCGTCAACCAGGTGATCATGCTCGCGCTGTCGATGGTGGTCATCTCCGGCATGGCCGGCGCCCCCGGCCTCGGCGGCGACGTCGTGCAGGCCCTGCAGCGCGTCAACGTGTCGCTCGGCTTCGAGGCCGGCCTGGCCGTGGTCATCCTCGCGATGTTCCTCGACCGCGTGACCTCGGCGTTCGGCACCCGCTCGAAGACGGCCCGCGCCGTCGCCGCGGCGACGAAGGCCTGACGCCCCCCGATCCCCCGGGGCCGCTCGGCGGTCCCGGG
>NZ_JAANNB010000307.1 GCF_011603975.1 Cellulomonas sp. IC4_254
GGTGGTGCTGGCCCTGCTCGTCGTCGGGGCGGGCGCGGTGGACCGGCGGCTGCCGGCGCTGCGGCCCCGTCGGTGGTTCACGTCGTGAGCCACCGCCACGAGGCGAGGATGAGCTCCGCGGTGTCCCGGCACTGCGGAGGGTCGGAGGTCGCGTGCACCCAACCGGCGACGAACGCCCAGCCGTCGTGCTCGAAGTGCCAGTCGCGGGACAGCGCGCCGAACCCGTGCGGTCCGGGTTCGCGATGCCGATCTCGATGCGGACGGCGGGCGCGCCGGCGAAACCCGACGGTGTGGGCGGGCTCAGCACGACGTACCCGTGGTCCGTCTCGGCGTGGGCTGCGGCCACGGCCGCGGTCGCCGCGGGCGAGCCGACGCGCCCCACGCGCCCGATGCAGGTCCCGGACGCGAGGGTGCTCGGCCCCGACGACACCGAGAAGTCCCACCGCGCTCCCTCAGGGGCGCGCCGCCGGATGTCGTGCGAGGGACCACCGGTCGTCAGGACGTAGCCCGGGCGGCCCGCCCGGTCTCGCGGAACGGTCACGAGCTGGTCGAGCGCACCTGAGAAAGGTGGGCGGCCCTGGAGCCGAGCGCGGTGGCTGGCCCGTTCGCGGATCATGGCGTCGACGGCTCGTCGGATCATCCCGGAGTCATCGGCACAGCACCACGCGGACCTGATGGGCCGGCGGAGCGAACTCTGCGCCGCTGTCGGTCCCCGGTCCTACGGTGAGCAGCACGCCCGACCGGACGCCCGCGGGAGGAGCCGCCCGTGCAGGTCACGCCGTTCACCGTCGCCGTGCCCGAGGAGGACCTCGAGGACCTCCGCCGCCGCATCCGCGCCACGCGCTGGCCCGAGCCCGCCACCGAGGACGGCTGGGCGCAGGGCGTCCCGCGCGACTGGCTGCGCGACCTGGCCCGCTACTGGGCCGAGGACTACGACTGGCGCCGGCTGGAGCGCCGCCTGGCCGACGTCCCGCAGGTGCTCGCGCGGGTCGACGGCCTCGCGATCCATGCGCTGCACGTCCGGTCACGGCACGCGGGCGCGACCCCGCTGGTGCTCACCCACGGCTGGCCGGGGTCGTTCGTCGAGCTGCTCGACGTCCTCGGGCCGCTCGCCGACCCGCAGGACCCGGCCGACGCGTTCCACGTCGTGGTGCCGTCGCTGCCGGGCTACGGCTTCAGCGAGAAGCCGGCAGCGCCGGGCTGGGGGATCGAGCGCGTGGCCGACGCGTGGGCGGCCCTCATGGCCGGCCTCGGGTACGAGCGGTTCGGCGCGAGCGGCGGGGACTGGGGGACCAGCGTGAGCACGATGCTGGGGCTCCGGCACCCCGACCGCGTGCTCGGCCTGCACCTGACCCCGCCGCTCGTGGCACCTGACCCGGCCACCCTCGACGACCTGACCGCTGCCGAGCGGGCGGCGATCGCGGCCGTCGAGGGGTCGGTGGGCGGGTCGGCCTACTCGGCGTTGCACGCGACCCGGCCGCAGACGCTGGGGTACGGGCTGACGGACTCGCCGGTCGGGCTGGCGGCGTGGATCGCGGAGAAGGTCGTCGCGTGGTCCGACCACGACGGCGACGTGTTCACCGTGCTGACCCGGGACCAGCTGCTCGACGACATCACGCTGTACTGGCTGACGGGGACCGCGGCGTCGTCGGCGCGGCTGTACCGGGAGAGCATCGCGACGGTCCAGGGCTGGTTCACGCGCGGGGCGTCCGACGTCGTCACCGTGCCCACCGGCGCCGCGGTGTTCCGGGACCTGCCCCGGCCGTCGCGGCGCTGGGTCGAGCGGCGGTTCCCGGACCTGCGGTACTGGTCGGAGCCGGGGCGGGGCGGGCACTTCGCGGCGTGGGAGCAGCCGGAGGTCTTCGTCCGGGAGATGCGGGCCTCGTTCCGGGCGATCCGCGCGGCGCGCTCTCCGGGCGAGCCCGTCCACAGGCACGGGATGACGGGGTCGCGAGCCCCGACCGGCGGTGAGTAGCGTGGACGGCATGGTCCAGCTCGACGACGTCCTGAGCGACGCGCTCGCCGCGTACTGCGCGCGCTACGGCTTCGCGCGGCTGGACGTGTTCGGGTCGGAGGCGCGCGACGAGGCGAGGCCCGACTCGGACGTCGACGTGCTCTACGACCTCGCGCCGGGACGCCACCTGACGTGGGAGGTGGTCGACGCGGCCGACGACCTGGCGAGGATCCTCGGACGGCCCGTCGACCTGGTGTCGCGGCGCGCGCTGCACCCGCTGATGCGTGACCGGGTCGAGTCCGAGGCCCGACTCCTCTATGCAGCGTGACCGCCTCTACCTGACCGGCATGGTCGAGGCCTGCACGCGCATCGTGGACCTGACGGACGGCAGGAGCCTCGCGGAGCTCGAGCAGGAGCCGACCGTCCGGGAGTCGCTGCTGTCGAACTTCACGGTGCTCGGCGAGGCGGCGAACCAGGTCTCGGACGGACTGCGCGACGCCCACCCCGACGTGCCCTGGCGCCGCGCGACGAGCCTCCGGAACCGGATCGTGCACGGGTACTGGGCGATCGAGATGGACGTGATCCTGACGACCGCGCGCGAGGTCGTGCCGGAGATGCTCGACCTGCTGCGGTCGGCGTCCGCGGCCCTCGACCGGTGACGCCTCGCGGCGGCGGCGCGCCTCGGTCGCCCGCGCGCGTGCCGGGTGGGGACGGGTGGCTCGGCGCGGGTCGGGCGCCGGCTGTCAGCGCACTCCCAGGTTCGGGTGCTGGGCTGGGCGGGTGCTGCACGAGCCGACCCGACGCCGGAT
>NZ_JAANNB010000308.1 GCF_011603975.1 Cellulomonas sp. IC4_254
TGCTCCGTCGGCGCGGTGCCGTAGGGCGACGGCACCTGCTGCGGCGCGGGGGGCTGCCCGGGAGCGCCGGCGTACCCGCCCGGGGCGCCGTACCCGCCCTGCGGCGGCGTCGCGTACCCGCCGGACGGCGGCGCCGCGTACCCGCCCGGGGCCGGCACGCCGTACCCGCCGGTCGCCGGGGTGCCGTATCCGCCCGCCGCCGGGTACCCGCCCCCGGGCTGCCCCGGGGTGCCGCCGTACGGCGCCGGCTGCGCCGCGGGCCGGGGCGCGGACGGTCCTCGCTGGAGGGCCCCCACGACGAACGCCCCGCCGATCAGCGCCGCGCCGACCACGGTCAGCGCGCTGCCCACGGTCTGCGCGAACCCGTAGAGCCACGACGCCCGGTACAGCAGCTCGATGAGCAGGGCCTGCCCGACCCAGCCGCCGATGATCCCGACGACGACGAGCGCGACGCCCGTCCAGAGCAGCTGCGGTGCGGTGAGCTTGGGCATGGCGGGGTCCCTCCGTCGGCTGGCGCGGGTCGCGCGCGACCGACGCTAGCGCGAGGTCGTGGCTTCCGTCCGTGGGAGGGGGTGCGCAACCGCCGACCTCGGGCGCGACCGCCGACCTCGGCGGCCACGGCCAGGGCGGCCACGGCCGCGGCCGCGGGGCGTCAGGCCTCCAGGTTGAGGTAGCGGAGGACGGCCAGGACGCGCCGGTGGTCGCCGGCGTCGGGGGCGAGGCCGAGCTTGCCGAAGATCGACGTCACGTGCTTCTCGACCGCGCCGTAGGTCAGGACCAGCGCGTCGGCGATGGCGCCGTTGGACCGGCCCTGCGCCATGAGCTCCAGCACCTCGGACTCGCGGGGCGTGAGCCGGGTGATGCCGGGGTCGACGCGTGCGGCACCCATGAGCTGGGTGACGACCTCGGGGTCGAGGACGGTGCGCCCGTCGGCGATCCGCTCCAGCGCGTCGAGGAAGTCGGAGACGTCGGCGACCCGGTCCTTGAGCAGGTAGCCGACCCCGCGGGCGTCGCCGCCGAACAGCTGCGCGGCGTACCGGGTCTCGACGTACTGGGAGAACAGCAGGACGCCGAGGCCGGCGTGGGTCTCGCGCAGGGTCAGCGCGGCGCGCAGCCCCTCGTCGGTGAACCCGGGCGGCATCCGCACGTCGACGACGGCGATGTCCGGCAGCGCGTCGTCGGCCGCGAGCGCCGCGACCGCGCGCACGAGCGCGTCGCCGTCGCCGACGGCCGCGACGACCTCGTGCCCGCGGCGCGCGAGCAGGGCGCCGAGCCCGTCGCGCAGGATGACGGAGTCCTCGGCGATCACGACCCGCACGCGGCACCTCCGAGGCGGTGGCGGGCGGGGCGGACGTCCGGTCGGCTCATCGGGCGCTCAGCGGCAGGTGCACGGTGACCACCGTAGGGCCTCCGGCCGGGCTGTCGACGTCGAGCTCGCCGTCCACGGTCGCGACCCGGTCGGCCAGGCCTGCCAGCCCGGACCCGCCGGAGGCGCCGGGCAGCCCGAGCCGGGCGCCGCCGTGGCCGTCGTCCCGGACCCGCAGCCAGAGCGCGCCGCCGTCGGCCTCGACCCGGACGTACGCGCCGGTCGCGCCCGAGTGCCGGACGACGTTCGTGAGCAGCTCGGCGACCGCGAAGTAGGCGATCGTCTCGACCTCCGGCGCGGGCCGGGCGCGGGCCAGGTCGACGTCGACGGTCACGGGCACCGGGCAGCGCGCGGCCAGCGTCTCGAGCGCGACCGCGAGCCCGTTGTCGAGCGCGGGCGGGTGGATGCCGCGGGCGATCTCGCGCAGCTCGGTCAGGGTGTCCTTGAGCGCGCCGTGCGCCTCGTCGAGCAGGCCGAGCGTGGCCGGGTCGGCGGCGGGCTCGTGCGCGAGCCGGTCGCGGGCGTCGCCGATCTGCATGGCGACCGCGACCAGCCGCGCCTGGGTGCCGTCGTGCAGGTCGCGCTCGATGCGGCGGAGCCGGGTGTCCGCGTCGGTCACCGCGGTGCCGCGGGTCTGCTCCAGGTGCGCGACCCGGAGGCTGGACGCGGTCGGGCCGAGCAGGCTCGTGCTGAGCAGCCGGAACAGGTGCGCGAACCCGAGGGTGAGCCGGTGCCACGCCAGGAAGGCCAGCAGGCCGACCGCGATCAGGATCCACTGCCGCGGCGGGGTGTCGATGTAGTAGTCGGTGCCGAACGACGCCCCGCGGTGCAGCGTCCCGTCGGAGGCCTCCTGCAGCGGCAGCCACCGGTACCAGAACCAGTGCGTCGTCCCGCCGAGCGCGACCGCGAGGAACGTCGTCGGCACCACGAACCCGACGATCGCCAGCGGCAGCGACAGCGCGCCGAACGCGACGCCGCGCCAGCCGGGCGCGTCGCCGAGCAGCACGCCGAGTCGGCGCCAGAACCCGCGCCGGCGGCGGCGCGGCATCGGCGCCGCGATGGACGTGCCGAGCATCCCGCGCGCCATCCCCCGGTACAGCGCGGCCCACATGCGTCCGCCGACGACCACCCAGCCGGCGACGAACAGGCCGACGACCGTGATCGCCACCGACGGGGGCAGCACCACCGCCACCACGGCGTACGCGAACGCGAACGGGGCGATCAGCAGCGCGAGGAACAGGTAGCCGTACTCGCGCCAGGTCCGTCCCATGACGCCGGGCGCCCAGATCGCGCCGCGCGGCAGGTCGGCGGTGAGGTGCACGGGGACGGTCGCGACCGGGAGCGGCGCCCCGCCGGAGGGGTGCGGTCCGCCGGGGTGCGGCGCGGCCGGCCCGGC
>NZ_JAANNB010000030.1 GCF_011603975.1 Cellulomonas sp. IC4_254
GTCCCGTCGTGGCCCACGCCGCCGACGACCGGCTCGGACGCGCCGACCGCGGCCTACCCGACCACGCCGACCTCGGCGTACCCGACGTCGTCCCCGTACGGCGCCCCCGGCTCGGGCACGCCCACGGCCGCGTACCCGACGTCGTCGCCCTCCGGCGCCCCGGGCTCGGACGCGCCCACCGCCGCGTACCCGACCGCCTCCGCCGGCACCCCGGACGCGCCGACCTCGGCGTACCCGGCCTCGTCCCCCTACGCCGCCCCGGACGCCTCCGCGGCCGGCGAGGCCCGGCAGGGCACCGGGTACCCGGCCGCCGGCGGCTCCCCCGCGTACGGCGGTCCCGCCGGCGACCCGTCGCAGCAGCAGGGGTCCGGCTACCCCGCGCCCGGCGGCTACCCCGCCCCCGGCGGCGGCTACCCGCAGCCGGGCACGCCGTACCCGCAGCCCGGCGGCGGCTACCCGGGCGGCGGCTACCCGCAGGCGCCGTACTCCCCGAACCAGTACCAGGCCGCACCGAAGACCGACGGCGTGTCCATCGCCGCGCTCGTCACCGGCATCCTGTGGACCGGCGTCGTGGCGGTCGTCCTCGGCATCATCGGCCTGCGCCGCACCAAGAAGAACGGCACGCAGGGCCGCGGCCTCGCGATCGCCGGCATCGTGCTCGGCGGTCTGGGCGTGCTCAGCTGGATCGTCCTCGGCGTCACCATCGGCACCGCGGTCGTCTCGCACAACAACCACATGGCCTCGCTCCGGTCCTCCTGCGAGTCCGGCGACATGCAGGCGTGCGACGACCTCTTCTACGACGCGCCGTCCGGCTCGGACGACGAGGAGTTCGGCGACACCTGCGGCGGGCGCACCGACGGCAGCACGCTGTGCACCTCCGTCGACCCGACCCGCTGGGCGTACGGCGACGACGCCGAGCTCGACGCCCTGTGGGACTCCTGCGCGGCCGGCGACCTCGCCGCGTGCGACTCGCTGTGGTCGGAGGCCCCGTCGGGCTCCGAGTACGAGGAGTTCGGCAGCACCTGCGGCGGCACGACCGACGGCACTTCGTTCTGCGACTCGGCCGCGACCGATCCGGGCACCGACGAGGGCACCGACCTCGGCAGCAGCACCGGGGCGACGACCTACGGCGACGACCCCGAGCTCGACGCGCTGTGGGACGCCTGCGAGGCCGGCAGCGGCACCGCCTGCGACGACCTGTACTGGGCGTCCGACTTCGACACCGACTACGAGGCGTTCGGCTCCACCTGCGGCAACCGCGTGGAGTACGCGGTGAGCTGCGCCAGCGAGATCGGCGACTGACCGACCGCGCGACGTACGACGCGGGGACGGCCCCGGGGCAGCACGCCCCGGGGCCGTCCTGCGTCCCGGGGCCGAGGCGTCCGCGAGGGCGCGGCGGGCCGCCGCGGTCAGCGGTCGACGGGCCCCAACCAGGCGTTCGCGACCGTGCCGTGCGCCGACTCGTCGTCCGACGGGTGGAACAGCCCCGCCAGCACGTCCCGGTACAGCCGGCCGAGCTCGCTGCGCGAGAAGTACGACCCGCCGCCGGAGACCCGGATCGCGCGGTCCACCACCTCGCGGGCCGTCTCGGTCGCCCGCACCTTCAGGCCGACCACCTTCGCGAACCACAGCGCGCCGTGGTCGACCGCCTCGTCGACGTCCCGGGCGAGCGCCCACACCTGCGGCTCGATCCCGTCCTGCGCGATCGCCGCGTCCGCGACCCGCCACCGGATGTCCGGGTCCTGCGCGTAGCTGCGGCCGTCGTTCTTCATCGACGTGCGCCGGTGCGCCGCGGCGACCGCGAGCTCCAGCGCGCGCCGGCCGATGCCCGTGTACACGGCCGCCAGCAGGATCTCGAACACCTGGAACAACGCCAGGACGTACGGGTCGGCGCTCGGGCCCGGCGGCAGCGCGCGGAACACCCGGTCCGGTGCCGCGTACGCCCCGTCGAGCACCGTCGTGCAGGACTGCGTCGCCCGCATGCCCAGGGTGTCCCAGTCGTCCTTGGTCTCGACACCTCCGTCCGCCCGCGCGACGACGCCGTGCACCAGGCGCGGGCCGTCCGGGTGGTCCGCGTCGAGCCCGAAGGTGGCGAGCCGGGTCCACACCGGCGACAGCGACGTGAAGATCTTCGTGCCGTGGTACCGGTAGCCGCCGTCGGGCTGGCGCTCCGCCCGCGTCCGCGAGCCGAACATCACCAGGTCGTTGCCCGCCTCCGAGTTCCCGAACGCGAAGACCTCCCCCGCCGCCGCGTCGCGCAGCACGAACGCCAGCGAGTCGTCGCCGCGGGCGGCCAGCACGGACGCCATCCCGGTCACCACCAGGTGCATGTTCACCGACAGCGCCGTCGCGGGCGCCGCCCCGGCGAGCCGCACCTGCTCGCGCGCGACCTCCTCCAGCGACAGCCCCGCGCCCCCGAGCGCCTCCGGCACGAAGGCCCGCAGGTAGCCGGCGTCGCGCAGGTCGTCCAGGTCCGCGTGCGGGAACGTGTTCTCCCGGTCGTGCACCGGGGCGCGCTCCGCCACGCGGGCCAGCAGGTCGTCGGTCAGCAGCGTGCGTGGCGCGGGGGTACGGGTCATGCGGCTCACTCTGCCACCGCGACCGGACCACCCGGGCCGGGACGGGGCGCGGCGTGCGGCAGGATGGCGGCATGGCCACCTTCGCCGTCCGCTACACCTACGACCAGCGCGCCGACCTGCAGGACGAGGTCCGGCCCGAGCACCGCGCCTACCTGCGCGGCCTCGCCGACCGCGGCCTGCTCCGCGGCTCCGGCCCGTTCACCGACGGGGACCCCGGCGCGCTGCTCGTGTTCGAGACCACCGACGTCGCCGCCCTCGAGGTCCTGCTCGCCGACGACCCGTTCGCGCGGGCCGGCGTCATCGCCGACGTCGAGATCCGGGCGTGGAACCTGATCCTCGGCCCCTGGGCGTCGCCGGGCGCCTGACCGTCGTCCGCCGGACCCGCGCGACCCCGGCCGCCGGCCCGCTCAGGACCGGCGGTCGGCGTCCCCGGCGGGCGCCGTCGCCGCGCGCCGCTCGTCCCGGCGCGCCGCCGCGATGCTCGTCACCGCCGTGAGGCCGAGCGTCACGACGATCACCGCCAGCGACACCCAGGACGGCAGCTCGGGCGCCCAGCCCACCGGCTCGCCGCCGTTGACGAACGGCAGCGAGTTCTCGTGCAGCGCCTGCAGCACGAGCTTCACGCCGATGAACCCGAGCAGCACGCCCAGGCCCACGTTGAGGTAGCGCAGCCGGGTGAGCAGCCCGCCCAGCAGGAAGTAGAGCTGCCGCAGGCCCATCAGCGCGAAGACGTTCGCCATCAGGACCAGGTACGGCTCCTGCGTGAGGCCGAACACCGCGGGGATCGAGTCGAACGCGAACAGCAGGTCCGTCGCGCCGATGGCGACCAGGACCAGCAGCATCGGCGTCACGTGCCGCCGGCCGTCGACCTTCGCGGTCAGCCGGACGCCGTCGTAGCCGTCGGTCGTCGGCAGGAACCGCTGCACCACCCGGACCAGCGCCGGCGCCCTGTAGTCCTCGGCCGCCTCGTCCGCGTCCTCCCCCACGCCCTCGCGGGCCACCTTCACGGCCGTCCACACCAGGAACGCGCCGAACAGGTAGAACACCCAGGAGAACGACGCGATGGCCGCGGCGCCGATCCCGATGAAGATCCCGCGGAACACCAGCGCCAGGATGATGCCGATGAGCAGCGCCGTCTGCTGGTACTGCCGCGGCACGGCGAACCGGCTCATGATCAGCAGGAACACGAACAGGTTGTCGACCGACAGCGAGTACTCGGTCAGCCAGCCGGCGACGAACTCGCCCGCCGGGCCGCCGCCCCACACGAGGGCGACGACCACGGCGAACACGAGCGCGAGCCCGATGTACATCCCGAGGTACCGCAGGCACTCCGCCGTCGTCGGGATGTGCGGCCGCCGGCCGACCACCGCGACGTCCACGACGAGGACGGCGGCGGCGAGGCCGAGCGACACGATCCAGACGAGCGGCGAGACGTCCATGCGGGGGTCAGTGCTCCTTGCTGGCGGCGGGCTCCTGCTCGTCCGTCAGGGCAGGAGCGGCGTCCCGGTCGCGCCGGGTCTTGGCCAGGCTCGCGACGGTCGCGACGGCGAGCGTACCCAGGATCACGAGCAGCGACAGCCACGTCGGGATCTCCGGGGCCCACTCGATGTGCTCGCCGCCGTTGATGAACGGCAGCTCGTTCACGTGCATCGCGTGGAAGACGAGCTTGAGGCCGATGAACGCCAGGATGAACGCGAGGCCCTTGTTCAGGTACACCAGGCGCTCCAGCAGCCCGCCGATCAGGAAGTACAGCTGGCGCAGGCCGAGCAGCGCGAACGCGTTCGCGGTGAACACGATGTACGGCTCCTGCGTCAGCCCGTAGATCGCGGGGATCGAGTCGAGCGCGAACAGCACGTCCGTGGCGCCGATCGCGACCATGACGACGAGCATCGGGGTGATGAACCGCTTGCCGTCGATCTTCGTCGTCAGGCGGTCGCCGTGGTACTCGTCCACCGTCGGGAACACGCGCTTGAGCAGCCGGACCGCGAGGCCGTCCTTCTCCTCGCCGGCATGGGCGAGCTCGTCGTCGTCGTGCTTCTCCTTGGCGAGCTTCACGCCGGTGTACACGAGGAACGCGCCGAAGATGTAGAACACCCAGGACCACTGCTCGATCGCCGCGGCACCCAGCAGGATGAACACGGTCCGCAGCACCAGCGCGATCACGACGCCGACGAGCAGCACCTTCTGCTGGAACTCCCGCGGCACCGCGAACTTCGTCATGATGATGAGGAACACGAACAGGTTGTCGACCGACAGGCTCTTCTCGGTCACGTACCCCGCGAAGTACTCCGTGCCGTGGTCCCAGCCCCACACGAAGCCGAGCCCCACGCCGAACACGATCGCCAGGCCCACGTACACCGCGGACCAGATGGCGGCCTCGCGGAACGACGGCGCGTGCGGCGTGCGCACGTGCGCGAAGAAGTCGAACAGGATCATCCCGACGATCGCGACGGCGGTCGCGATCCAGACCCACAGGTCGACGGACATAGAGCATTCCTCCGGTACAGACGGCTGAAGATACGGCTGAGTACCGGAGGTCTCTCCCACCCGTGACCGGGCCGACGTCCCGGGTCGGCGTCGTCGACGACCGTGATGACGGGGGCGTCGTGTCGGGATACTCCCCTCCACTGCGTGCGCAAGCATAGGTCATCGGTCCTACGTGCACGCGGCGGCGGCGCTGGTACGTCGTGTGACGCGGGTCATGACGCGCGGACCGGCAACCCGCTCGGCCGGGAGGCCGTACCGTGCGGGTACCGACCAGGTCAGACCCGGACGACGGAGCGAGCGATGCACAGCACGACCCACCGAGCCCGGCAGGACCGGCTGTTCGTCCGCCGGGTGCGCGCCGCCGTCGGGGGCCTGCTCGGCGCCGATCTGCTGGGACCCGACTGCCCTCCCGGCGAGTACGACGACGTCGTCGACCGGGCGATCGCCGTGCTCGGCGCGGACCGGACCGACCTGGTCGGCGCGGTGAACGCCATCGCGGCAGCGCTCGCCGAGTCCCGCGGCGAGGCGATGTACCCTGCGTGTCGTCGCGACGTGGTGCGCTACCTGGAGGACCTGACCTCGGGGTGGCCCGAGTAGCCGCCGGACGCGGACCTGCAGCCGGCTTCGCGCGCTCCTGCTCGGGTGGGGGTCGCGCCGGACGCGCAGCACCGGACGATCGACGGCGTCGAGACCGTCGTGACATGAGGTCGGAGGCGACCTGCCCGCACGTTCCCGCGCGCGGCAGGGTGAACCATCCCCGGTTCCGCACCGCCGCACGGCGCCCGCGCGCTACCGTCCGGCTGTCACGCCCGGTGCGGCGTGGCCGTCCGGTGCGCGGCGTGCGTCCCGCGCGGACGTGCGGCTGAGGGAAGGGATACTCGTGGCCGCTCGGAGCGGGCCTCCGCGCCCGATGCCCCCACGGGCCACGACCGCGACGCTGCGCAGGACCGTCCTCCCGGCGGCGTTCGTCCTGTCGGTCGTCGGCGCTTGCGGGCTCGTCCCCTCCGACCCCGAGCCGCCGCCCGTGGGCCTGCGGCTCGACGACGACGTCCTCACGGTGCTGATCCCCCGGTGCCCCGGGGAGCAGGTCGTCGCCGCCAGGGTCGAGACGCAGGCGGCAGACGGCTCGTGGCAGCCGGTGTGGCACGCCACGACGTTCGGCGGCGACGCGGCCGACGGTGTCGAGCTGGCCGAGGGCGCCTGGGAGCACACCGAGGGCGACTACGCCGATCCCGGCGGGCTCGTGGGCATCGCGGTCGACACCTCTCACGCCCTGTACGGCGCCGGGAGAGTCGACCTCGACGACCTGCGCGGCCTGCCGCCGGGCGAGTACTCCGTCGACTCCGGCGTGGGCGACGCCCAGGAGTACGCCCGCCTCGTCGCGGACTTCCCCTGCCCCGGATCGGGGTCCGACACGTCAGCCCTGACGCGGTGAGGAGGACCTGGCCGCGCGTCCGCACGGCGGCGGGCGGGGACGCGCTGACGGCGGCCGCGCCCCGGACGCCGTGGCCGCGCCCAAGGGACCACGGTGGAGATGCGGTGCCGCGGACCTCGGCCGATGCGCGCCCCGGCGTTCCCTGCTCTGACCCCGTCGGCCGCCGGGCACCGCGATGCCGCTGAACCCCCCGCCCGCCGACCCCCGCGACCCACGGCTCGACCCCTTCCGCGATCGGGCCGGAGTGCTGACCGTGGACGGGGCACGTGTCGGCGAGGTCCTGCTCCGGCGCCAGGTGTTCACGCCCAGGGTCGGCGGGCTCCTGTGGTGGAGCCGCTGGGGCGACTCGGTCGAGACGATCGAGGAGCGGGTCGTGCTCGACGACGGGCGCGATGAGGACGCGCTCATCCTCCCCGCAAACCTCGACGCCGTGATCGGTCAGTGGGCTTCCGGCGCGGTCGAGGCCCTGGGGCAGAAGTTCCGGGTCGAGTGGGTGGCGCGCGACGATCGTGAACCCGGCGCGCCGTGACCGCGCGGGACGAGCCAGGACCAGATCCGACAGACCTTCTCGACCCGCGACGACGCCCGCCTGCTGCGGGCCTCGGTGCTCTCCGGTCCAACCAGCCGGGGGCGCTCACCGCGTGGACGACCACGTCCTCCCGATCACGTCACGCAGAACTCGTTGCCCTCGGGGTCGGCCATGACCACCCACACGCCCTCGCGCGGGTCGTCGACCTCGCGCAGCACGGTGGCGCCGGCCTCGACGAGCGCGGCGGCGTGCTCCTGGGCGGCGGCGAGCTTCGCCGCGCGGTCCTCGCGGTCGACCCCCTGGGCGGCCGAGTAGCGGACGTCCAGGTGCACGCGGTTCTTCACGGTCTTCTCCTCCGGCACCCGCTGGAAGAACACGCGCGGTCCGGCGCCGGCCGGGTCCACGACGGCGTACGCCTGGTCGCGGTCCTCGGGCGGGAGACCCCAGGCGTCGAGCGCCGCGTCCCACGAGTCGAAGCCCGCCGGCGGCGGCTCCTCGACGTAGCCGAGCGCGAACGCCCAGAAGGCGCCGAGGGCGCGCGGCGACCGCGCGTCGATCACAACCTGCACCTCGAGGGCCATGCGTGCCTCCGATCGTCGGTGGTGCGCCCGCGCCCGGCCGGGTGAGCGGGTCCAGCGCCGGGCCCGGGGTCAGGCCGTCGCGGCGTGCATCTGCCGCAGCTCCTTCTTCAGCCCGGAGATCTCGTCGCGCAGCCGCGCCGCGAGCTCGAACTGCAGCTCGCCCGCCGCCACGTGCATCTGGTCGGTCAGGTCCTGGATGAGGCCGGCGAGCTCCCCCGCCGCCGCACCCGCGAGCTTGGTCCGCTCCGTCGGGGGCCCGGCCTTGGACCCGAGCCCGGGCACCGGGGCCTTGCCGCGGCTGGCCTGCCGGCCCGCGCCACCGAGCAGCTCGGCCGTGTCCGCGTCCTCACGCGCCAGCAGGTCGGTGATGTCGCCGATCTTCTTGCGCAGCGGCTGCGGGTCGATGCCGTGCTCCGTGTTGTACGCGATCTGCTTCTCGCGTCGGCGGTCCGTCTCGTCCAGCGCGAGCTGCATCGCGGGCGTGATCTTGTCCGCGTACATGTGCACCTCGCCCGACACGTTGCGGGCGGCGCGGCCGATCGTCTGGATCAGCGACTTGCCGGAGCGGAGGAAGCCCTCCTTGTCCGCGTCGAGGATCGCGACGAGCGACACCTCGGGCAGGTCCAGGCCCTCGCGGAGCAGGTTGATGCCGACGAGCACGTCGTACTCGCCCATGCGGAGCTCGCGCAGCAGCTCGACGCGGCGGAGGGTGTCCACCTCGGAGTGCAGGTACCGGACCCGGACGCCCTTCTCCAGGAAGTAGTCGGTGAGGTCCTCGGCCATCTTCTTGGTCAGCGTCGTGACCAGGACCCGCTCGTCCTTCTCCACCCGGGTGCGGATCTCGTCCAGCAGGTCGTCGATCTGGCCCTTCGTGGGCTTGACCACGACCTGCGGGTCGACCAGGCCGGTCGGGCGGATGATCTGCTCGACCACGCCGTCCGACATGGCCAGCTCGTAGTCGCCGGGGGTCGCCGACAGGTACACCGTCTGGCCGATCCGCTCGACGAACTCCTCCCAGCGGAGCGGGCGGTTGTCCATCGCGCTCGGGAGCCGGAAGCCGAAGTCGACGAGGTTCCGCTTGCGGGACATGTCGCCCTCGAACATCGCGCCGATCTGCGGGACCGTCACGTGCGACTCGTCGATGACGAGCAGGAAGTCCTCGGGGAAGTAGTCGAGCAGCGTGTTCGGCGCCGTGCCGGGCGCGCGGCCGTCGATGTGCCGCGAGTAGTTCTCGATGCCGGAGCACGAGCCGATCTGGCGCATCATCTCGATGTCGTAGGTGGTGCGCATGCGCAGCCGCTGCGCCTCGAGCAGCTTGTTCGCGCGCTCCAGGTCCTTGAGCCGCTCCTCGAGCTCGTGCTCGATGCCGTTGATCGCGCGCTCCATGCGCTCCGGGCCGGCGACGTAGTGCGTCGCCGGGAACACGTGCACCTGCTTCTCGTTCCGCACGACCTCGCCCGTGAGCGGGTGCAGGGTCTGGATCGCCTCGATCTCGTCGCCGAAGAACTCGATGCGGATCGCGAGCTCCTCGTACACCGGGATGATCTCCACGGTGTCGCCGCGCACCCGGAACGTGCCGCGGGTGAACGCCATGTCGTTGCGGGAGTACTGCATCGACACGAACTGGCGCAGCAGCGCGTCGCGGTCGACCTGGTCGCCGACGTCGAGCGTCACCATCCGGTCGACGTACTCCTGCGGCGTGCCGAGGCCGTAGATGCAGGACACCGAGGCGACCACGACCACGTCGCGCCGGGTGAGCAGCGAGGACGTCGCGGAGTGCCGGAGGCGCTCGACCTCGTCGTTGATCGACGAGTCCTTCTCGATGTAGGTGTCCGTCTGCGCGATGTACGCCTCGGGCTGGTAGTAGTCGTAGTACGAGACGAAGTACTCGACCGCGTTGTTCGGCAGCAGCTCGCGGAACTCGTTGGCCAGCTGAGCGGCCAGCGTCTTGTTCGGCGCCATCACCAGCGTGGGGCGCTGCAGCTCCTCGATCAGCCAGGCCGTCGTGGCCGACTTGCCGGTACCGGTGGCACCGAGCAGCGTGACGTCCTTCTCCCCCGCCCGGATGCGCTGGGCGAGCTGCGCGATGGCCTGCGGCTGGTCGCCGGAGGGCTTGTACTCGGACACCACCTCGAACGGGGCGACGGTGCGCTGCAGGTCGGTCACGGGACGCATGCGTCAACCGTACGACGGACGTCTGACACACGCCCCGGCCGAGGGGCCGGGTTCGCCGAGGGCGTGGCGGCGGAGGAGGTCCCGGCCGACCGCCCGGCAGGTCAGGCCAGCGTGCCCGCCGCCAGCCGGACGTCCTCGGTCGTCCGGAGGGCCGCACGCAGCACGGCCCGCAGGCCCTCGGCGGTCTCGGCGACCCCGAGCGACGCCGCGCCGTCCGGCACCTGCTCGGGCAGCCGGGGCACGTGCACGAACCCGCCGCGCGCCCCCGGGGCGTGGCCCGCGGCGAGCTGGTCGGCGAGGGCGTACGCGACGGTGTTGCACACGAAGGTGCCGGCGGTGTTCGACACCTCGCCCGGCACGCCCGCGTCGCGGAGCGCCGTCAGGCAGGCCTTGACCGGCAGGGTCGAGAAGTACGCGGCGTCGCCGCCGGGGACGACGGGCACGTCGACGGGCTGGGCGCCGTCCTCGTCGGGGATCCGCGCGTCCTGGACGTTCACGGCGACGCGCTCGACCGAGACGGCCGCACGGCCACCGGCCTCGCCGACGGCGACGACGAGGTCCGGCCGGACGTCGAGCAGGAGCTCCGCGAGGCGGCGCGGGGCGCGCGCGAAGGAGACGGGCAGCAGCGCGGTCACGAGAGCGGCGCCCTCGGCGGCCTCGTCCCACGAGCCGGCGACGGCGCGGACGGCGGCCCACGAGGCGTTGACCTCCTGCTGCTCGAACGGCTCGAAGCCGGTCAGCAGCACGGTCGGCACGGAGCCTGCGCTCACGGGGCGTCCACCTCCTGCTCGTCGTGCCGCTCGGCGGCGAGCCGGTCCCACAGGGCGTCGACCTGCTGCTGCAGGTCCTCGGGCGCGCCGGAGCCGTCGAGCACGACGTCCGCGACCGCGAGCCGCTCGTCGTCGGTGGCCTGCGCGGCGATGCGGCGCTCGGCCTCGTCGCGGTCGAGGCCCCGGGTCCGCACCAGCCGCTCGACGCGGAGGACGGCCGGGGTGTGCACCAGGACGACGAGGTGGAACGCGTCGGCGCGTCCCGTCTCGACGAGCAGCGGGACGTCGTGCACGACGACGGCGCCGGGGTCGGCGGTGGCGGCGGCGGCCTCGCGCTCGGCGGCGAGCCGGCGCACGACCGGGTGCACGATGCCGTTGAGCCGCTCGCGCGCGCCCGCGTCGGCGAAGACCACCGCGCCGAGCGCGGGCCGGTCCAGGGTGCCGTCGGCCAGGAGGACGCCGTCCCCGAAGGCCTCGACCACGGCGGCGAGGCCCGCGGAGCCCGGGGCGACGGCGTCGCGGGACAGCAGGTCGTAGTCGATGAGGACGGCTCCCCGCGCGGCGAGGCGCTCGGCCGCGACCGACTTGCCGGCCGCGATCCCCCCGGTCAGTCCGATGCGCTGCATCGCCCCATCGTGCCGTGCCCGGGCGCAGGACCGCACCTCACCGCGCGGACCCGGTCCGCCGGCGGCGCAGCTCCCGCAGGTTGTCCCCGACGACCCAGAGGCACGCGACGACCTGGACGCAGGCGATGACGAGCGGCAGGGCCCGGTCGTCCTGGGCCGCGAAGACCGCGAGGACGACGCCGCAGGCCGCGGAGACGGCCATGGCCACGGCGGAGGTCCGGAGCCTGCCGGTCGGGGCGTCCGCGGAGCGCATGACCCGACTGTGCCAGAGCCGGCCGGGGCCGCGCAGGCGTTCGGCCGAGGTCAGCCGCGGGTCACCGGACGGTGTGGCCGGTGGCGCGGAGGTGGTCCTTGACCTGACCGACGGTGAGCTGCCCGAAGTGGAACACGCTGGCCGCGAGGACGGCGTCCGCTCCCGCGTCGGCGGCGGCGGCGAAGTGCTCGACGGTCCCGGCGCCACCGGAGGCGATGAGCGGGATGCGCACCTCGCGCCGGACGTCGCGCAGCATCTCGAGGTCGAAGCCGGCCTCGGTGCCGTCGGCGTCCATGGAGTTGAGCAGGATCTCCCCCGCGCCGAGCTCGGCGGCGCGCACGGCCCAGGCGACGGCGTCGATGCCGGTGCCGGTGCGCCCGCCGTGGGTGGTGACCTCGTAGCCGGAGTCGGTGCGGGTGTCGCCGGCGACCCGCCGGGCGTCGACCGACAGGGTGAGGACCTGGCTGCCGAACCGGTGCGCGATCTCGGCGATGAGCTCGGGCCGGGCGATGGCGGCGGTGTTGACGCCGACCTTGTCGGCGCCGGCGCGCAGGAGCCGGTCGACGTCGTCCGCCGACCGGACGCCGCCGCCGACGGTGAGCGGGACGAAGACCTCCTCGGCGGTGCGCCGGACCACGTCGTAGGTGGTCTCGCGGTCGCCGGAGGAGGCGGAGACGTCGAGGAAGGTGACCTCGTCGGCGCCCTCGGCGTCGTAGCGGCGCGCGAGCTCGACCGGGTCACCGGCGTCGCGCAGGTTCTCGAAGTTGACGCCCTTGACGACGCGGCCGGCGTCGACGTCGAGGCACGGGATCACCCGGAGGGCGACGGACACGCTCACTCCCCTTCCGGCGCGGCGGTGGCGCTCGGGTCGCTGCCGGCCGCCGCGGGGCTGCGGGTGGCGAGCAGGTCGATGACGAAGACGATGGTCTGCCCCTGGAGCTCCTCGCTCTGCGTGGCGCCGAGGGCGTAGGACGGCGGGACGACGACCATCACCTGGCTGCCGACGGTCTGCTCGACGAGCGCCTCGGACCAGGCGGGCACGTCCTCGAGCGGGAAGGTGTTGGGGCTGCCGTTGGTCCAGGTGGAGTCGAACGCCTCGCCGGTGGACCAGACGAAGCCGGTGTACTGGACGGTGATGACGTCGCCCTCGGACACCTGGGTGCCCGTGCCCCGCAGGAGCGGCTGGACGACGAGGTCCGAGGGCGGCTCGGTGCCGGTGGGCGCGAGGGACGGGGCGCCGTCGTCGTCGAGGGTGACCGCGGGCATGCCCTCGCGCGGGGCGACGGGCTCGCCGGACGCGCGGATGGGCAGCACGTCGAGGACGGTGACGGTCGGGTAGGACGAGGCGCTGGCGTCGGACGCGGGGCTGAGCTGGAGCAGGCGCGCGCCGACCTTCTGCCCGGAGAGCGTGGCGTACAGGTCCTTGCCGAGGTCCTCCTCGGTGAGGAGCCGCGGGGTGGGGCTGGAGCTGTAGGACTCCTTGACGAGGGACGCGTCGGCGGCGTCCTCGAGCCAGAAGTCGAGCAGGACGGGCCGGCCCTCGACGAGGTCGGGGCCGGAGCCGGGCCAGACGACCTCGTGGGTGGCCTCGGTGATGCTGAGGGGCGTGCGGTAGGTGACGGTCGGCGCCGCGCCGGCGTCGCCGGTGACGACGACCTCCGGGGGCTCCGGCTCCTGCGAGGAGCAGGCCGCGAGCAGCAGCATCGCCGCGGCGGCGCAGGCGGCCACGAGTCGTCGCACGTCGTTCCTTCCGAGGGTCCTGCACGGTGCGCGCCCACTGTACGGGTCCGCGCGGGCCCCCTCGGACGCTCCCGGCGGTCAGGTCCGGTGAAGACCTGCCGGGGGCGCCGTCACATGGACTCGATGAGCCGCTCCACCCGGTCGTCGACGCTGCGGAAGGGGTCCTTGCACAGCACGGTGCGCTGCGCCTGGTCGTTGAGCTTGAGGTGCACCCAGTCGACGGTGTAGTCCCGTCGGGCCTCCTGCGCGGCCTGGACGAACTCGCCGCGGAGCTTGGCGCGGGTGGTCTGCGGGGGCACGGAGGTGGCCTCGAAGACCTCGACGTCGGTGGTGACGCGCTCGACCAGCCCGCGCTGGGCGAGCAGGTTGTACAGCCCCTCGGTGCGGGAGATGTCGTGGTACGCGAGGTCCATGCGGGCGACGCGGACGTCGGACAGGTCCAGGCCGTGCTTGGCGCGGTACCGCTCGATGAGCCGGTACTTGATCACCCAGTCGAGCTCGCGCTCGACGAGGGACAGGTCGCCGGTGCGCAGGGCGCGCAGCCCGCGCTCCCAGAGCTCGAGGACCTGCTTGACCTCGGGGTCGGCGTCGGTCTCGGCGGCGACCCAGTCCTGGACGCGCCCCAGGTACTCCTCCTGGAGGTCGACGGCGGTGACCGTGCGGCCGCTGACGAGGGTGACCGGGTGCATGCCGGTGACGTCGTGGCTGATCTCGCGGATGGCCCGGATCGGGTTCTCGAGGGTGAGGTCGCGCATGGGCAGGCCGGCCTCGACTAGCCGCAGCACCAGGTCGGTGGACCCGACCTTGAGCATCGTGGTGGTCTCGGACATCGAGGAGTCGCCGACGATCACGTGCAGCCGGCGGTAGTGCTCGGCGTCGGCGTGCGGCTCGTCGCGGGTGTTGATGATCGGCCGGGACCGGGTGGTGGCCGAGGACACCGACTCCCAGATGTGGTCGGCGCGCTGGGACAGGCAGAACACGGCGCCGCGCGGGGTCGCGAGGACCTTGCCGGCGCCGGTGAGGATCTGCCGGGTGATGAGGAACGGCACGAGGACGTCGGACAGCCGGGAGAAGTCGCCCTGCCGGCGCACGAGGTAGTTCTCGTGGCAGCCGTACGAGTTGCCCGCGGAGTCGGTGTTGTTCTTGAACAGGTGGATCCGCCCGGACAGGCCCTCGTGCTCGAGCCGCTGCTGGGCGTCGGCGACGAGGCCCTCGAGGATCCGCTCCCCCGCCCGGTCGTGCGTGACGAGCTGGCGCCAGTCGTCGCACTCGGCGGTGGCGTACTCGGGGTGCGAGCCGACGTCCAGGTAGAGGCGCGAGCCGTTGCGCAGGAAGACGTTGGACGAGCGCCCCCACGCGACGACCTTGCGGAACAGGTACCGGGCGACCTCGTCGGCCGACAGGCCGCGGCCGTCGTCCGCGGCGCAGGTCACGCCGTACTCGGTCTCCAGGCCGAAGATGCGTCGGTCCATGGGGTGGCTCCTCAGGGCAGGTCGGGTGCTGCGGCCGAGCCCAGCAGGTCCTCGAGGACCACGCCGGACAGGCGCCGGAACGCGCGGCGCGGGCGCGTGCGGTCGAGGACCGCGACCTCGAGCTGGGCGGCGGGGATGACGCGGCGGTCGTCCTCGTCGGCCCCGTCGGCGGGCGCGCCGAGCACCCGGACGGCGAGCTGGAGCACCTCGGCGAGCGGCATGCCGGGCGTCCAGGCGTCGGCGGCCTCCTGGCGCAGCCGCTCGGCCTGGCCGCCCATGACGACGAAGCCGCGCTCGTCGGCGACGGAGCCGTCGTAGGACAGCCGGTAGATCTGGTCGGTGGCGGCGTCGGGACCGACCTCGGCCACGACGATCTCGACCTCGAGCGGCTTGGACTCCGTGGTGAAGACGGTGCCGAGGGTCTGGGCGTAGGCGTTCGCGAGGCCCCGAGCGTTCACGTCCCGGCGGTCGTACGAGTAGCCGCGCAGGTCGGCGTACCGGACGCCGGCGACACGCAGGTTCTCGAACTCGTTGTACTTGCCGACCGCGGCGAACGCGATGCGGTCGTAGATCTCGGACACCTTGTGCAGCGCGCGGGACGGGTTCTCGGTGGCGAACGCGATGCCGTCCTCGTAGGCCAGGACGACGACGGAGCGGCCGCGGGCGATGCCCTTGCGCGCGTAGTCGGCCCGGTCCTTCATCAGCTGCTCGGGCGAGACGTAGAAGGGCATGCTCATCGCGTCGGGTCCTCCTCTGCGCGGGCGCGGGCGTGCTGCTCGGCGCGGTCGGCGAGCACCCGGGCGACGACGTCCCCGAGGTCGGCGTCGCCCACCCGCAGGTAGCCGGCGGCGGTGACGGTGGCGACGACGGGCCAGATCCGCCGCGAGGTGTCGGGGCCGCCGGTGGCCGAGTCGTCGTCCGCGGCGTCCACGAGGGCCTCGACGGCGAGGCGCACGGCCTCGTCGGCGTCCAGCCCAGGTCGCCAGAGCTTCTTGAGGGAGCCGCGCGCGAACACGGAGCCGGAGCCGACGCTGTGGTGCTGGTGCTCCTCGTACCGGCCGCCGGTGACGTCGTAGGAGAAGATCCGCCCGGTCCCCCGGTCGAGGTCGAAGCCGGCGAACAGCGGGACCACGGCGAGGCCCTGGAGGGCCAGGCCGAGGTTGCCGCGGATCATCGTGGCGAGCCGGTTGGCCTTGCCGTCGAGCGAGAGCAGAGTGCCCTCGATCTTCTCGTAGTGCTCGAGCTCGAGCTGGAACAGCCGGACGAGCTCGACGGCGAGCCCCGCGGTGCCGGCGATGCCGACCGCGGAGTAGTCGTCGGCCGGGAACACCTTCTCGATGTCCCGCGAGGCGATCTGCGAGCCCATGGTGGCGCGCCGGTCGCCGGCCATGACGACGCCGCCGGCGAACGACAGCGCGACGATCGTCGTCGCGTGCGGGGCGCTCGCGCCGGGGCTCACGTCACCGACGGGCAGCGGGGTGCGCCGCCCGGGCAGCAGGTCCGGGGCGTGCTGGGCGAGGAAGTCGACGAAGGACGACGACCCGGGGGTGGTGAACGCCCCGGGCAGCCGTCCCGCCGGGATCAGCGGGTCCGTCGGCACGCGTCACTGCCCGCCCTTCTGCACGAACCCGCGCACGAACTGCTCCGCGTTGGTCTCCAGGACGTCGTCGATCTCCTCGAGGAGGGCGTCGACCTCGGCGTCGCGCTGCTGCGCGACCGCTGCGGCCTGCTCGACGTCGGGCCCGTCGACCGGCTCGTCGTCCTCGCGACGGTCCCGAGCGCGCTCCTGACCAGCCATGTCCACCTCCGGCGGTAGTCGGGCACGGGCCGCGCGCGCTGGGCGTGCGACCCGCAGTGCCACCACCCTAGGCCCTGGTCGGCGCGCATTCCCGTGGGGCCGGTGCGCGTCGTGGCCGGAGGTCAGGACCCGAGCGCCGCCAGGAGGCTCGCGACGTCCGGGGAGGACTCGAGCAGGTCCTCCACGTGCGCCCGCGTGCCGCGCAGGGGGTCCCGCATGGGCACGCGCTGCAGGGTGGGGGCGCCGGGCACGTCGAAGACGACGGAGTCCCAGCTGGCCGCCGAGACGTGGGCGCCGAACCGGGCGATGGTGCGGCCGCGGAAGTACGCGCGGGTGTCCTCGGGCGGGGTGCTGACGGCGACGCGCACGTCCTCGTCGGTGACGAGCCGCTCGACGGCGCCGGCGTCGACCAGCCGGTGGTAGAGCCCGCGCTCGGGCCGGACGTCGGACCACTGCAGGTCGACCGCGGCCAGCCGGGGGTGGTCCCAGTCGAGGTGGTCGCGGCGGCGCAGGCCCTCGAGGAGCCGCATCTTGGCGAGCCACTCGACCTCGCGGGCGCAGGACGCCGGGTCGGTGGCGAGCCGGTCGAGCAGGGACCCCCATCGGGCCAGGACGTCGGCGGTCTGCGCGTCGGGGCCGTCGCCGGTGCCGACGGACCGGCCGATCGCGGTGCGGACCGCGGCGAGGTACTCCTGCTGGATCTCGATCGCGGTGAGCAGCCGGCCGTCGGCGAGGTGCAGCCTGCGGGTCAGCGTGAGGTCGTGGCTGACGGCGTGCACGGAGCCCACCGGGTCGGCCAGGGCGAGGCGGTCGAGGGACCGGCCCAGGTCGGCGGCGGCGCCGTCGGCGATGCGCTCGATGAGCCACAGCACGAGGGACGTGGTGCCGAGCTTGAGGTAGGTCGCGACCTCGAGCTGGTTGGCGTCGCCGATGATGACGTGCAGCCGGCGCCACTTGTCGGGGTCGGCGTGCGGCTCGTCGCGGGTGTTGACGATGGGCCGGCGCAGGGTGGTCTCGAGGCCGACCTCGGCCTCCATGTAGTCGGCGCGCTGGGACAGCTGGAAGCCGGCCTCCTCGCCGCGCTGGCCGAGGCCGACCCGCCCGGCGCCCGTGAACACCTGCCGGGTGACGAGGAACGGCGTGAGCCGCGCGGCCAGGTCGACGAACGGTACGGACCGCTCGACGAGGAAGTTCTCGTGGGTGCCGTAGGTCGCGCCCTTGCCGTCGACGTTGTTCTTGTAGAGCGCGACGTCCGGCAGGGCCGGGGTGGACGCCAGCGCCCGGACGGAGGCGAGCATGACCAGCTCGCCCGCGCGGTCCCAGCGGACGGCGTCCAGCGGGTTGGTGACCTCGGGCGAGGAGTACTCCGGGTGCGCGTGGTCGACGTACAGCCGGGCGCCGTTGGTGAGGATGACGTTGGCCGCGCCCGGGTCCTCGTACTCCTCGACGAGCGACCGCGCGACCTCCTGCGGGCCGTCGGCCGCCCCCGCGTCGCCCGACGGGGCCGGACGGGCCGGGTCGTCGGTGAGCAGCGACGGGTGGGCCGAGGCCCGCTGGAGGTGGAAGCCCCGCGCGTCCTGCAGCGGGTCCTCGTCGTCGTAGTCCCAGCGCGCCTTCGCCCGCCCGCCCTGCCGGGCCGCCGCGTGCACGGCCACGACGTGGCTGGACAGGAGCATCGGGTTGGCGGTCGGACGGCCGGGCTGCAGCACGCCGTACTCGGTCTCGATCCCCATCACGCGGCGCACGGTCACGCGGCCCACCCTATGTCGGGGTGGGCCGCGCGCAGGGCGTCAGCCGTCGGCGCCGGGCCGGCCGCCGCCCTGGCCGCCCCCGCCCGGCTGGCCGCCGCCCATGCCGCCCATGCCGGCGGTGTGCTCCCCCGCGGTGACGGTGAGGACCTCGGTCGCGCCGGAGGCGTCGCCGGTCGTGGTGTACCCGTCGACGGCCTCGCCGGACGCCGTGGCCCCCGAGACGACGGTGTACTGCTCCCCCGCGGTGAGGGCGGCGGCGGAGATCACCAGGGAGGTGATCTGCTTGGTCGGCGTGAAGGTCGCGACGACGGTGCCGTCGGCGTCGACCACGGCGAGCGTCGTGCCCGCGGGCTGCGCGGAGTCGAACGTCGCGGACACCCAGCCCTGGCCGTCGGTGCCCGGTGCCATGGCCATGCCCGACGAGCCCGCGGCGACGAGCGTGCCGCCCGTGACGGACGGGCTGCTGTCGGCGTCGATCGCGCCGTTGCCGTCGTTCGTCGGGCCGTTCACGACCACGGTGCCGCCGGACATGGTGAGCGTGCCGTTGGCGTCGAGGCCGTCGCCGCCCGCGTCGACGGCGACGGTGCCGCCGGTGATGGTGAGGCTGGCGGTGCCGGAGGACTCGCCCCCGGGCCCGGCCCAGTCGCCCTGGGCGTCCTCGGTGCTGCCCGTCGCGCTGCTGGCGGCGTTGATGCCGTCGTCCGAGGCGACGACGGTGATGTCCCCGCCGGCGAGGGTGATCGCCTCGGCCTCCAGGCCCTCGTAGGAGGTCAGCACGTCGACGGCGCCGCCGGTGACGTCGAGCGCCACGTCGGCGTGCACGCCGTCGTCGCCGCTGGACAGGGTGAGGTCGCCGTCGGTGATCGAGACGACCCCGTTGGAGTGCACCGCGTCGTCGGAGGCGTCCACGGAGACCGAGCCGCCCCCGACGACGACGCTCGCGGAGCCCTTGAGGCCCTTGGTCGAGGTCTCGTCGGTCGGCTCGGTGCCGCTGCCGCCGCCCGCGGTGACGTCGAGGGTGCCGCCGGTGACGACGACGTCGGTCTCGGCGTCCACGCCGTCGCCGTCGGCCGCCACGGTCACGTCGCCGCCGGAGACGACCACGAAACCCTCGGTCGCGTCGCTGTCGTCGTCCGCCTTCAGGCCGTCGCCGCCCGCGGTGACGTCGAGGGTGCCGCCGGAGACGACGAGGTAGTCCTTGCCGCGGATGCCGTCGTCCACGGCGTCGACGGTGATCTGCCCGGACTCGATCACGAGGCCGTCCTTCGACGCGATGCCGTCGTTCGCGTTGCCGGTGACGGTGAGGGCGCCGTCGCCGGTGAGCGTGAGGTCGGCGGTGCTGAACAGCGCGGCGTTCGGCGCGTCCTCGACGTCGGCGTCGGCGTACGTGGTGGCGTCGGTGAGCGCGTTCACGGAGCCGTCGGCGAGCTCGACCACCGCCGAGCCCGCGCTGCTGATCACGAGGGCGGCGCCGGTGGACGAGGTGATGTCGGCGCCGTCCAGGACCAGGTGCACGACCGCGTCCCCGGCGTCGACGACGACCTGGCCGTCGTCCAGGGTCCCGGAGATCGTGTAGGTGCCGCCGGCGGTGATCGTGACCACGGAGCCGTCCACGGTGACGCCGTCGGCGTCCGAGGTGGCCGTGTCGCCGTCCAGGGTGATCGTGCCGGTGGCGGTGCCCGCGTCCGCGACCTCGTGCACGTCGGCGTTGGCGGCGAGCACCTCCTCGGCCGTGGCGCCGGCGGTGACGGTGGTGCTCTCGCTCGTCGTGCCGGACGCGTCCGACGTGCCGGCGACGGCGTCGGCCGCGCAGCCGGTGAGGAGGAGGGACAGCAGGACGGCGGGGACGGCGATGACGCGGCGAGGTCGGCGCATGAGGGGCTCCTTCGTGGGGTTCAGGGGGCGCGCGGGTCGTGGGCGCGCGGGTCGGTGCTGCGGGGTCAGGCGGCGAGCGAGCGGCGCAGGGTGCGCCGCCACGGCCGGCCGCCCAGGGCCGGGTCCAGGACGACCAGGCCGGTGGCGTACTTCGAGATCCGGCTGGGCCGGTGGCCGAGCGCCCAGAGCGCGCGGTCCGCGGCGGACGCCCCGGCGACGCTCTTGGTCTCGACCACCGCGTGCGCGGGCACCGCGGCCGCGGACCGCGCGCCGAGCCACTCCAGCCCGGTGTCGACGGTGAGCCGCGCCCCATCGGGGAGGTGCAGGGTCCGGCGGCGGTACTGGGTGGTGAGCGTCGGGGCGAGCAGCGGCTCGTCCCCGGTGGGGTCGTCCGGGAGCGCGACCCCGTGCGCCCGCAGGGTGTCGACGACGAACCCGAGCGCGTCACCGACCTCGTCCCGGGCGCGGACGTCGTGCTCGCGCCGGTCCTTGACGGTGGTGCCGCGCGGGCCGCGGGTCTTCACCTCCAGCCAGCAGCCGCCGGTGTCGGTGTAGGTGCGGGTTCGGACCTTGTACCGGCGGCGCCGGCGCCCGGCGGCCAGGTGGAACGCGTCCAGGTCCGGGGTGTCGAAGTAGACCGACTCGTACCCGAAGGCGTCCCGCCCGTCGATCACCAGGCGGCGGGTGCCGTCCGGCAGGGCCGCCACCAGGTCGGGCAGGGCGTCGAGCGGGAGGACGTACTTGCGGTCGACGCGGGTCTGCAGCGCGGCCGTGGCCTGGAGCTCGTCGAGGCCGACGGCGGGCAGGCGGGCGAGGCGGGCGGCGAGCGGCGCGGCGGCGGGGGTCACCGGGACACCCCGGACAGCGTCGACGCGGGGTGCGCCGGGCCCGCGGGGTGCGCCGCGGGCGCACCGTCCGCGGCCGGCGCCGTCCGGACCACCGGCAGCAGGCCCGGACCGCCCGGCGCGGCCGCGGGCAGGGCGGCGTACCGCACGTCGACGACGGTGGTGTCGTCCACCAGGTCGAGCCGCTGCACGGTCGCGGAGTGCACCCGGGCGCCGAGCAGCTGCTCGAGGTGCGCGACGAGGGCCGCGTGCTCCCCGAACGCGCGGTCGACCACGACGACCTGCTGCCGGTAGCCGCGCAGCAGCCGCGGGTGGTCGCCGACGTACAGCGCCACCAGGACCATCGCCATGAGCACGAGCGCCAGCACGCCGAGCGACGAGCCGAGCCCGCCGATCAGGCCGAGGGCCAGCGCTGCGAAGTAGTACGCGACCTCGCGCTGGTCGATCTCCGAGGACCGCAGCCGGATGATCGACAGCACCCCGAACAGCCCCAGGCCCAGCCCCGCGCCGACGGTGCTGGTCGACAGCGCCCCGGCGACGGCGAGGACGCCGACGTTGACGCCGAGGAACGCGACGACGAGGTCGCGCCGGCGGTGCCGGGGGAAGTACAGGGCGAAGGTCAGGACGGCGATCGCGACGAGATCGGCGGCGAACAGGACGGCGGCAGGCATGGGCACCTCGCGGGTCGGGGATGAACGCCCGGTGAACCGGGTACGACCATCAAGCCGCGCGGCGCTGTGCGGTCCCTGTGCGCGAGCAAGGCCCGCCGTCTGAGTCGACGGCGGGCCCTGGTCGGAGCAGCGGGGTGGCGGTCCGCTACAGGTACTGCCCCGTGCTCTGCACGTTCTCGATCCGGCGCGAGGCCTCCTCGCCCTTCTTGTCCTGGACGATCGTGCGGATGAACACGATGCGCTCCCCCTTCTTGCCGGAGATGCGCGCCCAGTCGTCGGGGTTGGTGGTGTTCGGCAGGTCCTCGTTCTCCTTGAACTCGTCGACGCACGCGGTCAGCACGTGCTCGACGCGCAGACCGCGCTGGCCGGTCGCGAGCAGGTCCTTGATCGCCGACTTCTTCGCGCGGTCGACGACGTTCTGGATCATGGCGCCGGAGTTGAAGTCCTTGAAGTACAGGACCTCCTTGTCACCGCTGGCGTAGGTGACCTCGAGGAACCGGTTCTCCTCGTTCTCCGAGTACATCCGCTCGACGGCGCGGGCGATCATCGCGTCGACGGCCGCGGCGGTGGAGCCGTGGTGCTCGGCGAGGTCGTCGGCGTGGATCGGCAGGTCCGGGGTGAGGTACTTGGCGAAGATCTCGCGGGCGCCCTCGGCGTCGGGCCGCTCGATCTTGATCTTCACGTCGAGACGGCCGGGCCGCAGGATCGCCGGGTCGATCATGTCCTCGCGGTTGGAGGCGCCGATCACGATGACGTTCTCCAGGCGCTCGACGCCGTCGATCTCGGCCAGCAGCTGCGGCACGATCGTGGTCTCGACGTCGCTGGACACGCCGGTGCCGCGGGTGCGGAACAGCGACTCCATCTCGTCGAAGAACACCACGACGGGGTGCCCCTGGGAGGCCTTCTCGCGCGCCCGGGAGAAGATCAGCCGGATGTGCCGCTCGGTCTCGCCGACGTACTTGTTGAGCAGCTCCGGGCCCTTGACGTTGAGGAAGTACGACTTGGCCTCGGTGACCTCCTCGCCGCGGGCGCGAGCCGAGGTGGCGGCCAGCGAGTGCGCGACGGCCTTGGCGATGAGCGTCTTGCCGCACCCGGGCGGGCCGTAGAGCAGGACGCCCTTCGGCGGCTTGAGGCCGTGCTCGCGGAACAGGTCGGGGTGCAGGAACGGCAGCTCGACGGCGTCGCGGATCTGCTCGATCTGCGGGCCGAGGCCGCCGATGTCGGCGTAGTCGATGTCCGGGACCTCCTCGAGCACGAGGTCCTCGACCTCGGCCCGCGGCACCCGCTCGAACACGAAGCCGCTGCGGGCCTCGACCGTGAGGGCGTCGCCGACCCGCACCGAGCCGTCGAGCACCTGGCCGGCGAGGCGCACGACGCGCTCCTCGTCGCCGCGACCCACGACCAGCGCCCGCTCGCGCCCGATGAGCTCCTTGACCGTCACGAGCTCGCCGACCTGCTCGTAGCCGCCGGCCTCGACGACGGTGAGCGCCTCGTTGAGCATGACCTCCTGGCCGGGCCGGAGCCGGTGCACGTCGATGGCCGGGCTGGCGCCCACGTGCATCTTGCGGCCCGACGACACGACGTCGACCGTCCCGTCCTCGCGGGCGGCGAGGAACGTCGCGAACGTGCCCGGGGGCTTCGCGAGGTCGTCGATCTGGCGCTTGAGCTCGATGATCTGGTCGCGCGCCGCCACGAGCGCGTCGGACATGCGCTCGTTCTTGGCGGCCAGGAGCGCGAGCTCGCGCTGCAGGTCGCGGGCTGTCGGTTCCGTCATCGCCGGTACCTCCGATCGCGGGTCGACCTCACGGCGCTGTGGGGCTGTCGTGGGGAGACCCTAACCACACGTGTCAATCGCAGGGGCGGCGCCTCGCCGGGGCGACGGGAGGCCGCCGCCGGACCTCCGCCCGGGTCAGTCCGCCTCGGGGGCCTGGCCGACGTCGCGGCGCACCTTGCGCACCTTCTTGTCGGACACGGCGCGCTCGCCGAGGGCCTCGGGGGTCCACTCGGCGTCGGGCACCTCCTGGAAGGACCTGCTGGTCACGACGTCGCCGACCTCGTCGACGAGCGCCGCCTCGCCGGCCTCGCCCGGCTGCGAGCCCTTGGCCGGGCGGCGCTTGCGCAGCGGCGGCAGCACGCCGTCGGCGAGCCGGCGGGTGGTGAGCAGGAAGCCGGTGTGCCCGATCATCCGGTGCTGCGGGCGGACGGCCAGGCCCTCGAGGTGCCAGCCGCGGACCATCGACTCCCAGGCCTGCGGCTCGGTGTACCGGCCGTCGGCGCGGATGTCCTCGGCCAGCCGGGACAGCTGGGTGGCGGTGGCGACGTACGCGATGAGCACGCCGCCGGGCGCGAGCGCGGTCGCGACCGCGTCGAGGTTCTCCCAGGGCGCGAGCATGTCGAGGACGACCCGGTCGACCTCGCCCGGCGCCTCGGCGACCGGGAGCACGTCGGACAGGTCGCCGACGGACAGCCGCCACGCGGGGTGCGGGCCGCCGAAGAACGTCTCGACGTTGCCGCGGGCGATGGCGGCGAAGTCCTCGCGGCGCTCGATGGAGTGCAGCCGGCCGCCGTCGCCGACCGCGCGCAGCAGGGACATCGTGAGCGCGCCGGAGCCCACGCCGGCCTCGACCACCCGGGCGCCCGGGTAGATGTCGGCCATCGCGACGATCTGGCCGGCGTCCTTCGGGTACACCACGGCGGCGCCGCGCGGCATGGAGAGCGTGTAGTCGCTGAGCAGCGGGCGCAGCGCGAGGTACTCGACGCCGCCGGAGCTGGTGACGGTGGTGCCCTCGGGCGCGTCGATGAGCTCCTCGTGCCGGAAGTAGCCCTTGTGCGTGTGGAACGTGGCGCCCGGCGCGAGGGTGATCGTGTGCAGCCGGCCCCGGGGGTCGGTCAGCTGGACGCGCTCCCCCACGCGGAGCAGGCCGCGGCGCTGGTCGGCACCCGTCGGCGTGGGGGCGGCGGGCTCGGGCGCGGGGGTCTGCGCGGTCACGGGGGTCGATCCTAGGGGCGCAGCGCCGCGGCGACGTCCGCGCTGCGCACGAGGGCCACGACGTGGCCGTCCCGCACGGCGGCCGCGACGGGCGAGAACCGGGACACCGCGGCGACCGCCTGCACCAGCTCGGGCCCGCGCAGCGTCGCGTCCACGACGGCGCCTGCGGGGAGCGTCACCGCGACCGCGGTGAGCGGGACGTGCGCCCGGTCCGCGGCGGGGACGGCGTTGGCGGCCTGCGGGTCGACGTACGCCGCCGGGCGGCCGTCGGGGGCCAGCAGCACGACGGCGTCGGCGCCGGTCTGCCCGCGCGCGGCATCGGCCTGCGCGAGCACGGCCGTGGCCGGGACCCCGACGGCGCGGGTGCCGACGGCCCCGACGTGCAGCGCGTCGACGGCCCGCCCCGAGCGGGCGGACTGGACGGCCGCGGAGGCCCCGGACCACAGGAACGCGCCGACGAGCGCGGCCCACGCCACGGCCCACAGGTCGGGGCGCCCGCCGCGGAGCATCGGCACGAGGATCACCCAGGCGGCGAAGCCCACCGCGAACACCCGGCCCACCCAGCCCGCGACGAGCGTGCCACGCCGCCGGTCGCCCGTGGCCCCCCACACGACCGACTCCAGCACCATGCCGCCGTCCAGCGGCAGGCCCGGCACCAGGTTGAACAGGCCGACGAACGCGTTGCTGTACGCGGCGGCGAACAGGACGAGCGCCGGCAGCCCGAACGGGTCGACGGCCTGGGCGACGAGCCAGAGCACCCCGGCCAGCACCAGGTTGGCGACCGGGCCGACGACCGCGACCAGCCCCTCCGTGAACGGGGTGATCCGGCCGTGGAACGCCGTGTGCCCGCCGATCAGGGTCAGCGCGTACTCGCGGACCTGCAGGCCTCGGGCACGGGCCGTCAGGCCGTGCGCGAGCTCGTGCACCAGGACCGACAGCAGCAGGAGCAGGCCGACGACGAGCGCGACCACGTAGGTCGAGCCCGTCCCGAGGCCCGGCGCGCGGTACCGGACCGAGGGCGCGAACACCAGGGCGATCACCGCCACGACGAGCAGGCTGCTCGGGCTCAGGACGACCGGCGTCCCCGCCACGCGCCCGACGACCCAGCCCCGCGTTCTCTCTGCCACGGGGGAAGGCTACGTGGCGCGGGTGCGTGCGCGGGGCTGGGTCGTCGGGCGCGT
>NZ_JAANNB010000309.1 GCF_011603975.1 Cellulomonas sp. IC4_254
CCGAGCCGCCGGCCGCCGAGGCGCCCGCCGAGCCCGCCACGACCACCGCCGCCGAGGCGTCGCCGGAGCCGGAGGCGCCCGCCGCGCCCGAGGCCGAGGCGCCCGCCGCCCCGGTCGAGGAGCCGCAGGACGCCGACGAGGACGTCGTCATCGAGCAGCCCGAGGACGAGCAGGTCGCCGAGGCGGTCGAGCAGGCCGAGGAGACGTCCGCCGCCGCCCCGGAGAGCCGCCTGGACGTGCTCGCCGAGCTCGGCCGCACCCAGCCCGCCGAGCGCGAGCCGGCCCGCCGTTCCCGCGGCCGCCGCTCCGGCACCCGCAAGGCCGGGGCCCCCGAGGCCGCCGCGTCCGACGCCGCCGAGCAGCAGCCCACGACGCAGCAGCCCACGACGCAGCAGCCCACGACGCAGCAGCCCGCGACGCAGCAGCCGGCCGCGCAGAAGCAGGACCAGGACCGCGCGGCCTCCGCGCGCCTCGCGACCACGGCGCTGCTGTTCCAGGCGCCCGAGGCTCCGCGCCGGCGGCGCCGGGCCCAGGCCCCGTCCGGCTCGCCCGAGGCGATCTCCGCCGCGGCTCAGGCCGACCTCGACGCCGCGCAGGCCGCCGGGGCCGCCGCCGAGGCCGCCGCGGCGCCGCAGGACGCCCCCGCCGAGGAGCAGGGCGCCCCGTCGCGCCGCCGCGGTCGCCGCGGCCGGTCGCGTGCCGAGCGTGCCGAGGCCGCCGCCGAGGAGACGGCCGTCGAGGCCGAGGACGCCTCCGCCGTCGAGGCCGCCGCGGAGCAGGCCGACGAGGAGGCCGAGGAGGCCGCCGCCGAGCGCGCGGAGGACGAGGGCGACGAGAACGCCCCGCGCCGCCGCCGTCGCCGCGGTGGCCGCGGCCGCCGCTCGCGCGGGGGCTCGGACGCCGAGCAGGGCGAGGACGAGGGCGACCAGCCGTCCGACGAGGGCGAGGAGCCCGCGGAGGACGCGGAGGACCGCGAGGACGAGTCCGACGAGCAGGGCGAGGGCGAGGGCGACGAGCAGGGCAGCAGCCGCCGTCGTCGGCGCCGCCGCCGCTCGGGCCGTGGTGGCGGGGACGCCGAGGCCGAGCCGCAGCAGCAGTCGTCGTCGCGGCGGTCGTCGTCGCGCGGCGGGGACGAGGTCACCGCCCTGCGCGGCTCGACCCGGCTGGAGGCGAAGCGCCAGCGCCGCCGCGAGGGCCGCGACGCGGGCCGCCGCCGCCAGATCATCACCGAGGCCGAGTTCCTGGCCCGCCGCGAGTCGGTGGAGCGGTCGATGATCGTGCGCGAGGCGCACGGCAAGACGCAGATCGCGGTGCTCGAGGACGGCGTGCTCGTCGAGCACTACGTGTCCCGGCAGGCGCAGGTCTCGATGGCCGGCAACGTCTACCTCGGCCGCGTGCAGAACGTGCTGCCGAGCATGGAGGCCGCGTTCGTCGACGTGGGCAAGGGCCGCAACGCCGTGCTCTACGCCGGCGAGGTCAACTGGGACGCCGCGGGTCTCGAGGGCGGCCAGCCGCGCCGCATCGAGCAGGCGCTCAAGTCCGGCGACCCGGTGCTGGTCCAGGTCACCAAGGACCCGATCGGCCACAAGGGCGCTCGCCTGACGTCGCAGATCACGCTCGCCGGCCGGTACCTCGTGTACGTGCCCGGCGGCGGCATGACCGGCATCAGCCGCAAGCTGCCCGAGCCCGAGCGCGCCCGCCTCAAGAAGATCCTGCGCGAGGTCGTCCCGGACTCCGCCGGCGTCATCGTCCGCACGGCGGCCGAGGGGGCCTCGGAGGAGGAGCTGCGCGCCGACATCGCCCGCCTGCAGTCGCAGTGGGAGGCCATCGAGAAGAAGTCGAAGACCGCCAACGCGCCGGCGCTGCTCCAGGGCGAGCCGGACCTCGCGATCCGCGTGGTGCGCGACATCTTCAACGACGACTTCTCCTCCCTGGTCGTCCAGGGCGACGAGGCGTGGTCGACGATCTCCGGCTACATCGGCGAGCTGGCCCCGGACCTGGCCGAGAAGGTGTCGAAGTACACCGGCACCGGCGACGTGTTCGCCGACCACCGCGTCGACGAGCAGCTCGCCAAGGGCATGGACCGCAAGGTCTGGCTGCCGTCGGGCGGCTCGCTGGTGATCGACCGCACCGAGGCCATGACGGTCGTCGACGTCAACACCGGCAAGTTCACCGGCGCGGGCGGCACGCTCGAGGAGACGGTGACCCGGAACAACCTGGAGGCCGCGGAGGAGATCGTCCGCCAGCTCCGGCTCCGGGACATCGGCGGCATCATCGTCATCGACTTCATCGACATGGTGCTCGAGTCGAACCGCGACCTGGTGCTGCGCCGCCTGGTCGAGTGCCTCGGCCGCGACCGGACCAAGCACCAGGTGGCCGAGGTCACCTCGCTCGGCCTGGTGCAGATGACCCGCAAGCGGGTCGGCCAGGGTCTGGTCGAGGCGTTCTCCGAGACCTGCGAGCACTGCAACGGCCGCGGCTTCATCGTGCACGCCGAGCCCGTCGAGAAGCACAACCACAAGCCGGAGGCGGGCGCGCCCCAGCAGCCGGCGGAGAACGGCGGCGAGGCCAAGAAGCCGCGGCGCAAGCGTGGCGGCGGCAAGGAGCAGGCGCCCGCGCCGGTCGCGACGCCGGCCGTGCCGGTGCTGCCGGAGGCGCGGGACGCGGTCAAGGCCACGCTCGCGACGATCGCGGCCGCGGCGGCGCACGCCCACGCGCACGACGGCGAGGAGCACGCGACGCACGGCGACGCGGGG
>NZ_JAANNB010000310.1 GCF_011603975.1 Cellulomonas sp. IC4_254
GGGCGCGGGCATCAGCGCCCCCGCATCAGGTCGCGGACGCCGTCGCCGGCGAGGTTCGCGGCCAGGGCGATCACGAGCACCGCCAGGCCGGGGAAGATCGGCACCCACCAGGCCTGCAGCAGGTACGCCATGCCCTGGGCGGCCATCGCCCCGAGCTCCGGGGCGGGCGCCGGGGAGGACAGCCCGATGAACGACAGGCCGGACAGCGCGACGACCAGGCCGCCGACGTCGAGGCTCGCGGCGACCACGATCGTCGAACGCACCCCGGGCAGCAGGTGCCTGGTGACCCGGGTGCCCCACGGCGTGCCGGCGAGCCGGGCGGCCTCCAGGTGCGGGCGGGCGGCCCAGGCGCGGACCTCGCCCCGGACCAGCCGGGCGTACAGCGGCCACCAGACGACGGCGACGCCGACCAGCGCCGAGGTGAACGACGCGCCGAGCGCCGCGGCGACGGCCATCGCGATGACCAGGCCCGGCAGCGCCAGGAACAGGTCGGTGGTGCGCATGAGCAGGGTGTCCACCCAGCCGGGCAGCGCCCCCGACAGCAGGCCGACCAGGCCGCCGACCAGCACGCCCGAGGCGATCACGATCGCCGCCGCGACGAGGCTGGACCGCATGCCGTACAGCAGGCGGGACAGGATGTCGTAGCCCAGCGCGTCCGTGCCGAGCAGGTGGTCCGGGCTGAGCGGCGGCAGGAACGCGTCGCCGCTGCGCAGGATCGGGGAGTGCGGCGCGAGCACCGGGGCGGCGAGCGCGACGACCACGACCAGCGCGAGCACGACGACGGCGGCGAGGTCGACGCCGAGCGCACGGTGCCGCACGGCGGTGACGCGGGCCCAGCGGCGCGCGGCGCGGGCGCGGGCGCCGCCGGGGGTGACGGCGAGGTCGGCGGTGGTCATCTCGGGGTCCCCTCGAGATCGGGAGCGGAGCGAGCGATGTCGTGGGGTGCGGTCATGCGGTGGCTCCCGTCGGGGTGGCGACGCGGTCGCGGCGGTGCTGCGGGCCGGGGATCGCGCCGAGCAGCGTGCGGGTGTACTCGTGCTGCGGGCGCTCGCAGACGTCGTCGGTGGCGCCGACCTCGACGATCCGGCCCTCGCGCATCACGGCGACCCGGTCCGCGACGATCCGCGCGGCGGCGAGGTCGTGCGTCACGAACAGCACGGACATCCCGAGCTCGCGGCGCAGCCGGCCGATCAGGTTGAGCACCGTGGCGGCGAGCGAGACGTCGAGCGCGCTCGTCGGCTCGTCGCAGAGCAGGACGGTCGGCGGCACGATCACCGCGCGGGCGAGCGCCACGCGCTGCCGCTGGCCGCCGGACAGCTGGTCGCCGCGGGCACGCGCCGTCTCCGGCGGCAGGCCGACAGTCCGGAGCGCGTCGAGCACCCGGTCGGACCGCTCGGCGCGGGACATGCCGGTGACGTGGGCCTGCAGCCGCTCGTCGAGCATCGTGCCGACCCGCAGCCACGGGGTGAGCGAGGCGCCGGCGTCCTGGAACACCATCTGCGGCGCGGCGCCCGCGGCGACGACCACCTCGCCCGACGTGGTGGTCTCCAGCCCGGCGACCACGCGCAGCAGGGTCGACTTGCCGCAGCCGGACTCGCCGACCAGGGCGACGGCCTCGCCGGCGCGGACCTCGAGGTCGACGCCGCGCAGGGCGGGTAGCTCGCGCCGCCGCCACGGCGGGCCGCTGCGGAACACGCGATGTACGTCGCGGACGGTGACGGCCGCGCCGTCGCGCAGGACGACCGGGGGCCACACCGCGGGGAGCCCGGGCGTCGGGGCGCCGGAAGCGAGGTCGAGCACGCCGTCCGCGCCGACGGCGACGTCGTCCTCGGCGGCGGGGGAGCCGGCCGGGGGCCCGTCCGGAGCGGGCGGCGTCACCGGCATCGCGGCCAGCGGGCGGTCCCGCGGGGTCCGCAGGTCGATGCGCGACCGCAGCAGGTTCTTCGTGTACGCGTGCGTCGGGTTCCCGAACACCTCGTCGACCGCCGCCGACTCCACGACCCGGCCCTGCTGCATCACGGCGATCCGATCGCACACCTGCGCCGCGACCCCGAGGTCGTGGGTGACGAACACGATCGAGCAGCCGATGTCCTCGCGCAGCGTCAGCAGCAGGTCGAGGATCTGCGCCTGCACCGTGACGTCCAGGGCCGTCGTCGGCTCGTCGGCGAGGATGAGCGAGGGGCGGCGGGCCACGGCGAGCGCGATCATCACCCGCTGGCGCAAGCCGCCGGACAGCTGGTGCGGGTAGGCCTTCAGCCGGTCCGCGGCGCGCGGGATGCCGACGTCCTCTAGCAGGGACAGCGCGTGGGCGCGGTCGCGCGTCACCTCGCCGAGCTGCCGCCCGATCGTCATGGTCGGGTCGAGGGACGTCATCGGGTCCTGGAACACCGCGCCGACGTGCTGCCGGCGGGCGGCGCGCCGGGCGGCGTCCGGGGCGCCGATCATGTCGGTGCCCGCGAGGTCGACGGACCCGGAGACGACCGGCCGGGCGGAGGCGGGCAGCAGGCCCATCACCGACAGGCCGAGGATGCTCTTGCCCGAGCCGGACCCGCCCACCAGGCCGACGACCTCGCCGCGCTCGACGGTCAGGTCCACACCGCGGACGGCGTGCACGGTCTCGCCGTCGCGGGTCAGCCGGACGTCGAGGCCGTCGACCCGCAGCACGGGGGCTGTGGCGGTTCCGGGCATGGCGGGTCTCCTTCGCAGGGGGACGACGGG
>NZ_JAANNB010000311.1 GCF_011603975.1 Cellulomonas sp. IC4_254
GACCGGGCCGCCGGTGCCTAGGGCCGGGCTGTCCCGCGAGGCCGTCGTCCGGATCGCGCTCGACCTCGTGGACGCGGGCGGGCCGACCGGGTTCGCCGACCTCACCCTGGCGAAGGTCGCGGCCGAGGCGGGGGTGGCGACGCCCAGCCTCTACAAGCACGTGGGCTCGCTCGCCGCGCTGCGCCGGGAGGTCGCCGTGCTCACCGTGCAGGACCTGACGGCCCGCCTGGTCGACGCCACGCTCGGGCGCTCGGGACCGGAGGCGGTCCGGGCGCTCGCCGGCGCGATGCGGGAGTACGCGCACGCGCACCCGGGCCGGTACGCGGCCGTCCAGGTCGCCCCCGACCCGGAGGACCCCGAGTCGGCACCTCTGGCCGCCGCGGCCGCGCGCACCGTCGAGGTGATCGCCGCCGCGCTGCGCGGGTTCGACCTGCCGGAGGAGCGGTCGGTCGACGCGGTGCGGGCGGTCCGCGCGGGGGTGCACGGGTTCGTGGCCCTCGAGCTCGGTGGCGGGTTCCGGATGCCGCAGGACCGGGACCGCAGCTTCGACGTGCTGGTCGGGATGCTGGTGGCGGGCGTCGCGGCGCTCGCGGCCGACGGAGCCGGGGCGGCGGGCTGATCCGGGCCGCCGTGCGCGTCTAGGGTGGGCGCGTGGCCGAGCTGAAGACACCCCGCGAGATCGAGGCGATGCGGGCGGCGGGTGCCTTCGTGGCCCGCGTGCTGAGCAGCCTGCAGGACGTCGCCCGGGTGGGCATGACGCTGAAGGAGCTCGACGCGCACGCGCACCGGCTGATCGACGACGCCGGCGCGCACTCCGTCTACCTCGGTTACCACCCGTCGTTCGGCGCGATGCCGTACCCCGGCGTGCTCTGCACGAGCGTGAACGACGCGGCGCTGCACGGCCTGCCGTCGGAGCAGGCGCTCGCGGACGGCGACGTGCTGAGCATCGACTTCGCCGCCCAGGTGAACGGCTGGGTCGCCGACTCCGCGCTGACCTTCCAGCTCGGCACGCCCGACCCCGACGCGCAGCGGCTGATCCGGGTCACCGAGGAGGCGCTCGCGGCCGGGATCGCGCAGGCGCGGCCGGGCAACCGGATGGGCGACATCTCCGCGGCGATCGGCGAGGTCGGGCGCGCGGCCGGGCTCGGGATCAACGCCGACTTCGGCGGGCACGGGGTCGGGCGCACGATGCACGAGGAGCCGCACGTGCCGAACCTCGGGCGCCGCGGGACCGGCCTCAAGCTCAAGGCCGGCCTGGTCATCGCGATCGAGCCGTGGTTCATGGCCGGCGGCGACGGCTACGTGATCGACCCCGACGGCTGGACCATCCGCACGGCCGACGGCTCCCGGGCCGCGCACGCGGAGCACACCGTCGCGATCACCGCCGACGGGCCGCTGGTCCTGACCGCGCGCAAGGGCTGACCCCGCCGCCGACCCGACGCGCGGCCGACGTCCGGCGTTCACCCCGGCGACGCCGTGCGGCCAGCGCCGCCGGGCACCGTGTGACGGACGCCCGTCGCGGTCGCACGGACGCCTGGACGGGCGGGGGCGGCGCACGCTCGGGGGAGGTCGGGCGCCGCCCCCGCCTCTCCGCGTCCCGGCGGCGCGGGCGGCGCGGGCGGCCGGCCGGTCGCGTCAGGCGCGCAGGTGCGCCCACTCCTGCGGGTTCACGGTCAGCCACTCGGCGAGCGACTGCGCCGGCCGGCCCGACAGCCGGCGCACGATCGGCGACGGCGTCGCGAGCTCGCCCGCGGCGATCGCCGTGTACGACGACACCCAGCCGTCCACCTCCCACGGCTCCGCGGCGTAGCCCGCGCGGGACGCGTACGCCTCCTCGACCGTCTCGGGGTGGTAGGTGATCTCCCGGCCGGTCGCCGAGGACAGCACCTGGGCCGCCTCCGCGAGCGTGTACCCGCTCGGCCCGGTGACGTCGTAGACCGTGCCGTCGTGCGCGTGCGCCCGCTCGTCGAGCAGGACGGCGGTGGCCACGTCCGCGACGTCGTCGTGCGCGACGGCCGCGACCAGCCCGTCGCCGGCCGGCCCGCGGATCACGCCGTCCTCGCCCACGAACCGCACGACCGCGTCGTGGTAGAGGCAGTCCCGCAGGAACGTGAACCGCAGGCCGGACGCGCGGATGTGCTCCTCGGTGGCCCAGTGGTCGCGGGCGAACGTGAACGTCGCGTCGGGAGCCGCGCCCATGAAGGACAGGTAGACCACCCGCTCGACCCCGGCGTCGACGGCGGCGTCCACGGCGGCGCGGTGCTCGGTGACCCGGTCGGCGGACTCCCGCCCGGACACGAGGAACACCGTCCGCGCGCCGGCGAACGCCGCCCGCATCGACGCCACGTCGCGGTAGCCCGGGCTCAGGGCGACCTCCGTCTCGGTGCCCGGGATCGACGGAGCCCGGTCGGCGGAGCGGACCACGAGGCGCTGGTGGGCGCCCTCCGCGGCGAGCCGGACGGCGAGCCGCCGGCCCACCCGGCCCGAGGCGCCCGTCACCACGATCAGGTCGTCGTCCATGCGTCTCCTCCGCACCGGTCGGCCCGCCGGGCGCGTGCCCCGGCAGCAGCGACGGTAGCGGGCGCGGGACCGGTCGGCGACGGGGATCCGCCGCAACCCTGACGCTGCGTGAGAGTACGATCCCGTC
>NZ_JAANNB010000312.1 GCF_011603975.1 Cellulomonas sp. IC4_254
CACCACCGGACCCGGGGCGCCCCTCCCGGGCGTCAGGCGCGGACGCCCGGGAGGGGCGCCCCGGGTCCGGTGGTGCTGAGCGAGGGGGGTCGGCCGGCTCCGGTCCAGGGCCCGGGCGCGGGCCCGAGGTCGACCTGCAGCCGCCCCCCGGCGTGCAGCTCGGTCCCGGTCAGCCAGGTGCGGTCGAGCTCCACCCCGTCCAGCCGCACGCGCTGCACGTACTGGACCGGCCCGTCGGGTTCGGGTTCGACGAATCCGCTGGTCTCCACCGTGAACGGCTTCCCGCCCACGTCGATCCGGGCCTCGCGCCACGCGGGTGCGTTGACCAGGAACAGGTTCTGCCCGGCGACCGGGAACAGCCCGAGGGACGCCCACACGTACCAGGACGACAGGCCGCCGGAGTCGTCGTTGCCGGGCAGGCCGCCGCGGCCGGTGCCGAACTGCTGCTGCGTCACGGCGTGCACCACCTCGGCGGTGCGGTCGGGTCGGCCGGCGTACTGGTACGCCCAGGGCGCCTCCATGTCCGGCTCGTTGTTCAGGCCCTCGAACCGGTGCAGCGCGTAGCCCGCGAGCATCTCGTCCTCGGACGGCGCCAGGCCGGGCTGCTTCACCGGCTCGGCCCCGTACCCGAAGAACCGGTCGAGCAGCCCGACGAACGCGTCGTCGCCGCCCGCCAGGTCGATCCGCGCCGCCATGTCGTGCAGCAGCCGGAACGAGTAGTTCCACCGGCCGCCCTCGTAGAACGTGGAGTCGCGCAGCAGCCCGGTCGCGGGGTCGAAGGCGTTCCGCCACCGCCCGGCGAGCGGCGCGAACTGGTCGAGCAGCGTGCGGTCGCCGACCTGCCGGGCGATGACGGCGGTGCAGAAGTACCCGAACGCGACGTCGAGCGTGTGGCTGATCGGGTGGGTCCGGCCGTGCAGCAGGAACTCCTCGCCGTACGTCCGGCGCAGGTCGTTGTGCAGGTGCACCAGCGCCCAGTCCCAGTCGAACGGCAGCCCGAGCGCGCACAGGTCGGCCAGGAACGTGTGCGCGAGGGCGCTGCCCTGCCGGGAGAACCGGTCGGCGCCGCGGGCCATCCGGTAGCCGATCGGGAAGTTCCCCTCCTCCTCGGCGATGTGCAGGATCGCGGTCGCCAGCTCGACCGCCTTGTCCGGCACCAGCGCGGTCAGCAGCGGCAGCTGGGTGCGGTAGATGTCCCACATCGTCGCGATGTCGTACGCGAACGGGGTGTCGGTCGGCCAGAACGGGCTCTCGTCCGGCGCGAGGCACGGCTTGATCAGCGAGTGGTACAGCGCCGTGGACAGCACGGTCTGCTTGCCGGCGTCCGGGGTGTCGACCTGCACCTTGCCGAGCTGGCGGCGCCACTCGTGGGCCGTGCGCGCCCGGCGCTCGGTGAACGACGACGGCCCGGGGCCGCACTCGCGCACCAGGTTGGCGCGCGCCTGCTCGACCCCGCGCAGCGAGAAGCCGAACCGCAGCTCGACGACCTGCCCCGGCTCGGTCGGGCCGGCCCACATGAGGCCGAACGGGCGCAGCGTCGTCGGGCGGATCCGGTCGAAGTCGAGGCGGGTGCCGCCCGGCATCAGGCGACGGTCGTACCAGAGCAGCTGGCGCCAGTGCGGGGTGTCGCACTCGACGTGCACGGCGAGCGGCGCGCCCTCGACGGTGATCTCGCCCTGCGCGACCCCGGGCTCGACCGACTCCAGGTGCGCCCGCAGCGGCACCGTCCGGCCGTAGGGGATGTCCAGTCCGCCGAGGCTGAGGTCGATCACGAGCCGCGCGTCCCGGTGCGCGGGGAACGTGTACCGGTGCACCGCCGACTTCGGCCCGACGGTGACCTCGCACCGGATGCCGGAGTCGAGGGTCGCCGCGTAGTACCCGGGCTCGGCGCGCTCGTCCGAGACCTCCCAGAGCTGCCCGAGGTCGTCGAGCGGCTGCAGCATCGGGGTGACGCGCACGTAGTTGTAGTACTTGCGGATCGCGCCGGTGCCGGACTGCTGGAAGTGCGTGAACCCGGACGCGCGCTGGGTCGCGTGCAGCGCGGGCGGCAGGCCCTCGGTCGACAGGTCGTACCGGCCGTAGCCCGTCGGGTACGCGCCGGAGTACGCGCAGGCGCTCACCATGCCCAGCGGGTACGTCGCGCCGGGGTGCGTGTTGCCGACCTGCGGCTTCGGCCACCACCACGTGGCGGCGAGCCCGGACTGCGGCGGCAGCGCGGTGGCCTCGGTGCCGATGAACGGGTCGACGTGCTCGAACACCTCGCGTCACCTCCCGTCGGGTCCGGCCGTCCGGGCGCGTCGGCGCGACCGGTGGAGGGGACCGTACGCGCGGAAGGTGTCCGGACGGTTACGGCGCGCCAGCGGGTTCGGGTGCCCGAGCCGCCGGCCGACTGGTCCGAACGGGGGACCGGGGGCCCGCCGGGTCATCCCGCGGCCCCGACCGGCCGAGAGGGAGGGCATGACCGAGGCGCTGCCGCTCCCGTCCGCCGGGTGGTACCCCGACGGGGTGACCCCCGGGGTGCTGCGCTGGTTCGACGGCGCCGCCTGGACCGAGCACACCGCGCCGGACCCCGCGGCGCAGGCCGCAGCGCTGTCCGCCGCCGCGGGGTCCGGCG
>NZ_JAANNB010000313.1 GCF_011603975.1 Cellulomonas sp. IC4_254
GCCGCGCCGCTGAGCGCACCACCACCGGAGGCCCCCTTGTCCGACCGCGGCACCGTCGACGACGACTACCTCGAGCGCGTCCGCGCGTCGGAGGAGCAGCCCCCGCCGCCCCCGCCGGCGCGCGTGCTGCTGTTCGTGCTCTGCTTCGCCCTGTTCGTCGGGGGCCTCTACCTGATGGGCCTGGCCGTCGACACCGCCGAGATCTGGCTGTTCACGGTCGGGATCCTCTGCAGCGGCGGCGCGTTCTTCCTCGGCCTCAACCGGTCGCGCACCCTGTGACGCGGACGACCGAGGGGTCCGGCACCCCGGACCTCGCGTCCGCCGTGCGCCGGGTCCTGGGGCCGGACGCCGAGCTGCGTGAGGCCCAGCGCGACGCGCTCGACGGGCTGCACGACCGGGACACCCTGCTCGTCGCCCGGTCGGGCGCCGGGAAGACCGCGGTGTACGCCATCGCCACGCTGCTCAGCGGCCGGCTCACCGTCGTCGTGTCCCCGCTGCTCGCGCTGCAGCGCGACCAGGTGGCCGGCCTCCGGGAGGCCGGGCTGCGCGCCGAGTCGGTGAGCTCCGCCCGCGGCGCCAGGGCGCAGGCGGACGCGCTGGAGCGCGCGGCGGCCGGGGAGCTCGACGTGCTCGTGCTCGGGCCCGAGCAGCTGGTGCGCCGCCCGGTCGCGGACGCGCTGGACCGGGCGCCCGTCGGGCTGGTCGTCGTGGACGAGGCGCACTGCGTCAGCGAGTGGGGCCACGACTTCCGCCCCGACTACGTGCACGTCGCCGGGACCGTCGAGCGGCTCGGCCGGCCGCGGCTGCTGGCGCTGACCGCCACCGCGTCGCCGCAGGTGCGCGGCGAGATCGTCGAGCGCCTCGGCATGGTCGACCCGCGGGTGCTCGTGCACGACGCCGACCGGCCGAACATCTGGCTCGGGGCGCACCACGCGTCCACCCCCCGCGAGCGCGACGACCGGGTCGTGGCGCTGGTCGGCGAGCTGACGGCCGACCCCGGCGGTGCCGGGCTGGTGTACGCCCGCACCCGGTCGCACGTCGAGGAGCTGGTCGAGGCCCTCGGCCGCGCCGGGCTCGCCGCCCGCGGCTACCACGCCGGGCTGCCGGGCGAGGAGCGTGCCGCCGTCGAGCGGGCGTTCCTCTCCGGCGAGCAGGACCTCGTCGTCGCGACCAGCGCGTTCGGGATGGGCGTCGACCGGGCCGACGTGCGGTTCGTGGTGCACGCCGGGCCGCCGACGTCGCTCGACGCCTACTACCAGGAGGTCGGGCGGGCCGGCCGCGACGGCGAGCCCGCGCGCGCGGTGCTCGTCAGCCGCCCCGACGACTTCGGGTTCAACCAGTACCTCCGGACCGGCGGCGTTCCCCGGCAGGGCACGCTCGGGGCGGTGCTCGACGCCGTCGCCGACGCCCCCGACGGCGCCCGGGACCAGCGCGCGCTCGCGCAGGCGAGCGGGCTGGCCGCACGGACCGTCTCCCGCGCGCTGGGCGTCCTGCTCGACACCGGCGCGGTCCGGCGCGAGGAGGGCGGCACTCTGGTGGCGACCGGGCTGTCCGCCCAGGCCGCCGCGCGCACCGCCGCCGAGCGGCAGGAGGAGCGGCGCACCGTCGAACGGACCCGCGTCGAGGTCGTGCGGACGTACGCCGACACCACCGACTGCCGGCGCCGGCTGCTGCTCGAGCTGCTGGGGGAGAAGCACCCGCGACCGTGCGGGGCGTGCGACTCCTGCGACGCCGGCACGTCCGTCGAGGTCGAGGACGCACCCCTGCGACCCGGGCAGGCCGTCGAGCACGCCGAGTGGGGGCCGGGGCAGGTGTCGGTGGTGGAGGAGGACCGGGTCACGGTGTTCTTCGCCGAGCGCGGCTACGTCACGCTCGACACCGAGGTGGCGCTGGAGGCCGGGCTGCTGCGGGCGGTGCCCGGGGTGCCGGGGGCCTCGGCGGCATCGGCGGCGTCGGGGGCGACGGCCGGGTCGGGGAGCGCGGTGGACGCGGCGACGCCGCCCGCCGCCTGACGCCCCCGGCAGTCCGACGGGCCCGTCAGGGCACGACGGTCACCGGCCAGCGCGCGTTGCGGACCAGCCGCACCGCGAGCGAGCCGGCGATCCGGTGGCCGATGCTCGCCGACGACCCGACCACCACGCTGTCCGCCCGCACCTCGTGGGCGACCGCGGACAGCACCTGGTACGGGTCGCCCGTGCGGACCACGAGGTCGACCGGGACGCCGCGCGCGTCGGCCAGCGCGCGCGGGTCCCGGAGCGCCCGCTCCACGGCGTCCTGGTGCTCCGCGACCGCCGCGCTCGCCGCCCCCGTCGTGTCCATCAGCGCCGCGACGCCGCCGCCCGGCTCCCGCACGTAGACCACCACCAGGCGGCTGCCCTGCCGGCGGCACACCCCGACCGCGTACGCCGCCGCGCGCAGCGACGGGTCCGAGCCGTCCACGCCCACCACGACGGCGCTCGGGCCGTCGCGGCCGATCTCGAACTGCTGGCCGGTCACGCGGCACCGTCCCTCTCGCACCCGCTGGTCTGGTCCGCCCGACGCTATCGGCTGCCGCGCGCGGGCCCCCGCGCATCCGCGCCCCGGACACCCC
>NZ_JAANNB010000314.1 GCF_011603975.1 Cellulomonas sp. IC4_254
ACGGCGAAGGGCCCCGGCGCGCGAGCTGCGCGCCGGGGCCCTTCGTCGTGCCGTGCCACCGCCCGGGGGCGGCGTCGCGGCTCAGTGCTGGTCGTACCCCGCGTCGATCGCGCGCTGCCGGGAGCGCTCGATCTCCGCCTCGGCCTCGGCGCGGCCGACCCAGTGGGCGCCCTCGACCGACTTGCCGGGCTCCAGGTCCTTGTAGACCTCGAAGAAGTGCTGGATCTCCAGGCGGTGGAAGTCCGACACGTCGTCGATGTCCTGGCGCCAGGCGGCGCGCTGGTCGCCCGTCGGCACGCAGAGCACCTTGTCGTCGCCGCCGGCCTCGTCGCGCATGCGGAACATGCCCAGGGCGCGGCACCGGATCAGGCACCCGGGGAACGTCGGCTCCTCGAGGAGCACCAGGGCGTCCAGCGGGTCGCCGTCCTCGCCCAGCGTGCCGTCGATGAAGCCGTAGTCGTCCGGGTACCGCGTCGAGGTGAACAGCATGCGGTCCAGCCGGATCCGACCGGTCGCATGGTCGACCTCGTACTTGTTCCGCTGGCCCTTGGGGATCTCGATCGTGACGTCGAACTCCACACCCGCTCCTTCGTCTCCGCCGCCGGCGACCCTGGCGCCGCGGCGGGCAGCTGATCACGGCGGCGTGCCAGGTGGTGGCGCGTCGCCTTCAAGCCCCTAGTGTGACGCACGGACGGCGCGGCGGTGGCCCGAGCCGGGAGAACTCGACGGGAACGGTGGTCCGGTGGCGCGCGCGGGCAGGACGGTGGGCGTGACGGCGCTCGTGCTGGTGCTCGCGGGTGGCGCGTACGCGACCGCGGACGCCTACGACGTGGTGCCCGGCGTCGTCACGCTCGCGCCCGAGGCGGCCCCGGCGGCGCCGTTCCCCGAGGCGCCCGGCGCGGCGACGACCGGCACCGGCGCCGCGGTGCTGACCGACCTCGACCCCGCCGTCCCGGCGCCGGACGCGGACCAGGTGCAGGCCCTGGTGCAGGGGCTCGCGGGCGACGCCCGGCTGGGCCCGACGGTCGGGGTGCTGGTCGCGGACGCGCTCACCGGGGAGGTGCTGGGCGAGCACGCGGGCGACGACCCCCGCACCCCCGCCTCGACCGCCAAGCTCGTGACCGGCGTGGCGGCGCTGACCCGGCTCGGCGCCGACCGGACCTTCGACACCACCGTGCGGCAGGGCGCGGGCGACCAGGTCGTCCTGGTGGGCGGCGGCGACATGATGCTGGCGTCCGGCGTCGGCGACCCCGAGGCCGTGAACGGCCGCGCGGGGCTCGCCGACCTCGCGGCGGAGGTCGCGGTGCAGCTGCGGCTGGCCGGCCGGGACAGCGTGACCCTCGGCCTCGACGACACGCTGTTCACCGGCCCCGCGACCGCGCCGGGCTGGGACCCGGCGGACCTCACCAGCGGGTTCGTCGCGCCCGTCGCGCCGCTGGCGGTGGACATCGCCAAGATCTCCGCCGGCGAGTACCCGCCCCGGCGCACCGACCCGGCGATGCACGCGGCCACCGAGTTCGCGGCGCGGCTGACCGAGGCCGGGATCACCGTCACCGGTGCGCCGACGCGGGTGCCCGGGCCCGCCACCGGCGACGTGCTCGGCGTCGTGCACTCCGCACCGGTGCCCGAGGTCGCCCAGTACTTCCTCGACACCTCGGACAACACGATCACCGAGGTCGTGGCCCGGATGGTCGCGCTCGACCTCGGCCTGCCGGGCAGCTTCGAGGGTGCGACCCAGGCCGTGCTGCGCACCGTGCAGACCCTCGGCGTGGACACCGCCGGCGCGACGCTCGCCGACGCCTCCGGCCTGGCCGACGGGTCGGCGCTGCCGCCCACGATGCTGCTGGGCCTCCTGCAGCTCGTCGTCGACCCCGCGCACCCCGAGCTCCGCGAGGTGAGCAACGGCATGCCGCTCGGCGGCCTGACCGGGACGCTCGCCGACCGGTTCCGGTCCGGGGCCGCGACCGGGCTGGTGCGCGCCAAGACCGGCAGCCTCACGAGCGTCACGTCGCTCGCCGGGTCCGTCCTCGACGCCGACGGGCGGCTGCTGCTGTTCGTGCTCATGGCCGACCAGACCGGTGCCGTCGGGCAGTACCAGCCGCGACAGGCGCTGGACGGCTTCGTCACGCAGCTCGCGGGGTGCGGCTGCCGCGGGTGACCCGGCCCGGCGCCGGGGTGCCGGGCGGCGACCGCACGCCCCGGCGTGGTTACGGTGGGCGCGTGCAGCCGGCCGTCGACTGGGACCTGGCCGCCCGGCTCGCCGCGCGCGCGGTGCGGTCCGGGCCCGCCGCCACGCGCGCCGAGCGGGCCGCGGTGGTCGCCGACCTGCGCGCCGCCGCGCCCGTCGCCGCCGAGCACGTCGCGCGGATCACCCGCATGACGACCGCCGACGCGGCCGCGCCCGCGCACGACGTCCGGGTCGTCGACCGCGCGTCCTGGGCGCGCGCGAACGTGCGGGCCCTGGCGGGGCTGACCGCCCGGGTCGGGGTGCCCGCCGACGGGGGGCTGCGGGGTGCGGCCGGGGCCGGCCAGGTGGCCGCGGTGC
>NZ_JAANNB010000315.1 GCF_011603975.1 Cellulomonas sp. IC4_254
CCCGGCCCGCGACCGCACCGTGCTGGTCAAGCACGCGCCGACGCTCGGCGCGGTGCTGCTCGGCGGGGCGCTGGCCGCCGCCGCGCCGGGCGCCGAGGTGACCGACGGCGGTGCGGTGCTGGCCGGCGCGCTCGTGCTCCTGGTCGCCACGGGCCTCGCGCTGCTGGCCGCGCTCCGCCCGCCGGCCGCCACCCGCCGCGCCGCCGCGGACGCCTGGGCCGCCGGGGACGGCTGGGCGGTCGTCGTGCCGCTGCTGTCGATCCTCGCGGTGGGTCTGCTGCGCGCGGGGACGGGCGGCGCGGGCTCGCTGCTCGGCGCGGTGCTGGTGCTGCCGGTCATCTGGGTCGCGGCCGAGCCGGGCCGGTGGTCGGTCGTGCTGGCCGCCGGCGCCTCGTGCCTCGCGCTGCTGCTGCCCGCGCTGACCGGCACCGGCGACGACCTGGCCTGGTGGCGGGTGGCCTTCGCGCCGGTGGTGTACGCCCTCGCGGCCCTGACGGTCAACGAGCTGGCGCGCCGCCTGCGCGCGCACCTGGCCCGGCTCCGGGACGCGGACCGGCTCACCCGCAGCGTGCTGGACGCGGTCACCGAGCAGGCCGTCGTCGGCACCGGCCCGGACGGGCTCGTCGACGTGTGGAACCCCGGCGCGGAGCGGCTGCTGGGCCGCACCGCCGCCGAGGCCCAGGGCGTGCTCCGGGCGGACGCCCTGGTGGCGCCGGGGGAGCTGCAGGAGCGCTGGCGGCAGGCGGGCACGACGACCCCGTTCGCGGCGCTGGTCGCGGACGTCGCGCCCGGCCGGCCCGAGGCGTCGGAGTGGACCTGGCTGCGCGCGGACGGGGCGCCGGTGCCGGTGCAGGTGTCCACGACGGTGCGCGTGGACGGCGAGGGGCGGCCGGTCGGCTACCTGTTCGTCGCGACCGACGCCACGGTCGTGCACGAGGCCGCCCGGCTGCAGGACCAGTTCACGGGGATGATCTCCCACGAGCTGCGCACCCCGGTCAGCGCGGTCGTGGGCCACCTGGACCTGCTGCGGGACGACCCGCTGACGCCCGACCAGCAGCGGTCGGTCGAGGTCGCCGAGCGGAACGCGGCGCGGCTGCTGCGCCTGGTGGACGACCTGCTGTTCACCGCCCGGGTCGACGCCGGCCGGTTCCCGCTGGCGCTCGCGGACGTCGACGTCGCGGAGGTGGCGCGCGCCGCGGTCGAGTCGGCGCGGCCGGCGGCGGAGCGGGCGGGGGTGGCCCTGGTGCTGGACGTCCCGGGTGCGCCGGTGCCGCTGCGCGCGGACGCCGTCCGGCTGGCGCAGGTCGGCGACAACCTGCTGTCGAACGCGGTGAAGTTCACGCCGGCCGGCGGGACGGTGACCGTGCGGGTGACCAGCACGGTGGACCACGTGCGGCTCGCGGTCGCGGACACCGGGCTCGGCATCCCGGCCGACGAGGTCGACCGGCTGTTCTCCCGGTTCTTCCGCACGACCACGGCGACCCGGAACGCGGTGCCGGGCGTCGGACTGGGGCTGGCGATCACCCGGTCCGTCGTCGTGGCGCACGGCGGCGTGATGGAGGTCACGAGCACCGAGGGCGAGGGGACGACGTTCACGGCGGTCCTGCCGCGGCGACGGCGGCCCGAGCCCGTCGCCGGCTGAGCCAGACCCGGGAACGACGAAGCCCCGCCTCGCCTGGGGCGATGCGGGGCTTCCTCGGTGGCTCCGACCGGCGTCGATCCGGTGACCTTTCGATTTTCAGTCGAACGCTCTACCAACTGAGCTACAGAGCCTCGATACGACGACACCGGCCCAGAGGACCGGTGTGATCGAGCGACCCCGACGGGACTTGAACCCGCGACCTCCGCCGTGACAGGGCGGCGCGCTAACCAACTGCGCTACGGGGCCTCGTTGTGAGACCTATTCTTCCACATGCACGGAGCTCGTACCCCCAACGGGATTCGAACCCGTGCTACCGCCGTGAAAGGGCGGGGTCCTGGGCCGCTAGACGATGGGGGCTTGCGCCCCTGACGTCGAGGCGTCTTCAGACCGAGGAATACGTTACGGGTAGGTCGGCTGATCCACCAAATCGGCGAGGATGGACCCGTGATCGACATGACGCGCGAGGACTTCGAGGACGCCGTCCGGGACGGCCTGGACCTCATCCCCGACGAGCTCGCCGCCCGGATGGACAACGTGGTCGTGCTGGTGGAGGACGACGCCCCGGCCGACGACCCCGAGCTGCTCGGGCTCTACGAGGGCGTGCCGCTGACCGAGCGCGGGGAGTTCTGGGCCGCCGGCTCGCTCCCGGACCGGATCACGATCTTCCGGCGGCCGACCCTGGCGATCTGCGCCGACCGCGAGGAGGTGGCCGAGGAGGTCGCGGTCACCGTCGTGCACGAGGTCGCGCACCACTTCGGCATCGACGACGAGCGGCTGCACGCGCTCGGCTGGGCCTGACCCGCGCTGCGCGGGCGCGCGCCGGCGGGCGGTGCGCGGGCCGTGGCTACGCTCGGTCCGTGACCG
>NZ_JAANNB010000316.1 GCF_011603975.1 Cellulomonas sp. IC4_254
GACCCGGCGCGGCTCACCGTGCGCGCCGCGCGGCTGCACGACCCGCTGGTCGGCCCGCTGCTCGACGGCCTGGCGAACGAGTACAGCACCCGGTACACCGGTCTGCTCTCGCCGGCCGAGCTCCGCGACGAGCTGGAGCACTACGGCGTCGAGGAGTTCGCCCCGCCGCACGGCGCCCTGGTGCTCGTGCTCGAGGACGGCGAGCCGGTCGCCGGGGGTGCGTTCCGCCGTCGGTGGGAGCCGGAGCACGGCGACCCGGCCCGGCTCGCCGACCCGGCCGCCCGGGACGCCGAGGGCGCGCCCGCGGTCCCGACGGCCGAGCTCAAGCGCATCTGGACCCACGAGGCGCACCGCCGCCGTGGCCTGGCCCGCGTGCTGCTCGCCGAGCTGGAGGCGCGCGCCGCCGCGGCCGGCTACCCGCGGATCTACCTGACGACCGGCCCGAAGCAGCCGGAGGCCGTCGGGCTGTACCTCGCGGCCGGCTACACCCCGCTGTTCGAGCCCGCGGCGTACCCCGGCGACCTCGTGCCGCACGCGTTCGAGAAGTGGCTCGCCCGGTGACCGCCGCGACCACGGCCCCCGCGGCCCCCGTGCCCGGCGCACCCGGCGCGCCCCGCGACGTCGACCGCCCCGAGGTCCTCGCCGACCTGCCCGTGCTGCCCGCCCGGCACCCCGGCCGCTGGGTCGCGACCGCCGGCGTCGCCCTGCTGCTCGCCATGGTGCTCAGCTCGCTGCTCACGAACCCGCAGTGGGAGTGGGACGTCGTCGCGCAGTACCTCACCTGGCCGTCCGTGCTGGAGGGCGTGTGGGCGACCGTGCGGCTCACCGCCGTGGCCGCCGTGATCGGCTTCGGGCTCGGCACGGTGCTCGCGCTGATGCGGCTGTCCCGGTCGCCGCTGCTGCAGTCGGTGTCCTGGGCCTACTCCTGGGTGTTCCGGTCGGTGCCGCTGATCCTGCAGCTGCTGCTCTGGTACAACCTCGCGTACCTCTACCCGCAGCTCTCGCTCGGCATCCCGTTCGGGCCGGAGTGGCTGCAGTTCGACACCCTCGACGTGGTCGACAAGTTCGGCGCCGCGGTGCTCGGGCTCGGGCTGTCGCAGGCCGCGTACTCCGCCGAGATCGTCCGCGCCGGCATCCTCGGCGTCGACCAGGGTCAGCACGAGGCCGCGGCCGCGCTCGGCATCCCGCGCGGCCGGCAGCAGTGGCGGATCGTGCTGCCGCAGGCCATGCGCACGATCGTCCCGACATCGGTGAACGAGATCATCGGCCTGCTCAAGGGCACGTCGGTCGTCTACGTGCTGGCGTACGGCGAGCTGTTCTACACGGTCGGGGTCATCTACGGCCGCAACCAGCGGGTGGTCCCGCTGCTGCTCGTCGCCGCGATCTGGTACCTGCTCACCACCACGGTGCTGACCGTCGCCCAGTACTACCTGGAGCGGTACTACGCCCGCGGCGCCCTGCGCACCCTGCCGCCGACGCCGCTGCAGCGGCTGCGCTGGACGGTCGCCGTCGCCGGGGCCCGCGTCACCGGGCGCCCGCTGCCCGCGGACCTGCCGCCGACGTTCCTGGCCGGCGCCCGCCGCGGCCACCTCACCCGCACCGCCGCCCGCACCGCACCCAGCACCGCCGCCCGCACCACCGAGCGCACCGGAGGCAACCGATGACCAGCGTGCTGCACGCCCCCGCCGCGGCCCCGGCCGCCGCGACCACGCCCGCCGCACCCGCGACGCCCGCCGGGGGCCACCTCCGGGTGCAGGGGCTGTCCAAGTCGTACGGCACCCTCGAGGTGCTCCGCGGCGTCGACCTCGAGGTCCGCCCGGGCGAGGTCACCGTGATCCTCGGCCCGTCCGGCTCCGGCAAGTCGACCCTGCTCCGGCTGGTCAACCACCTGGAGCGCCCGGACCACGGGTTCGTCGCCCTGGACGGCGAGGTCATCGGCTACGCCCGGCGCCGCGCCGGCTGGGGACCGCGTCGCCGCGAGGTGCTGCGCGAGCTCACCGAGCGCGACGTGCTGCGGCAGCGCACCCGGATCGGGTTCGTGTTCCAGAACTTCCACCTGTTCCCGCACCTGACCGCCCTGGAGAACGTCGTCGAGGCACCCGTCTCGGCCCAGGGCCGGCCGCGGGCGGAGGTCGAGGTCGAGGCCCGCGCCCTGCTGGCCCGGGTCGGGCTGGCCGACAAGGCGGACGCCCGGCCGCGGCAGCTGTCCGGCGGCCAGCAGCAGCGCGTCGCCATCGCCCGCGCGCTGGCCGTCAAGCCGGCGCTGTTGCTGTTCGACGAGCCGACCTCGGCGCTCGACCCCGAGCTCGTGGGGGAGGTGCTCGGCGTGATCCGCGACCTCGCCCACGACGGCACCACCCTCGTGATCGTCACCCACGAGGTCGCGTTCGCCCGCGACGTCGCCGACACCGTCGTGTTCATGGACGACGGCGTCGTGGTCGAGCAGGGCCCCGCGGCCCAGGTGCTCGGCAGCCCTGCGCACCCGCGCACCCGCGCGTTCCTCGA
>NZ_JAANNB010000317.1 GCF_011603975.1 Cellulomonas sp. IC4_254
CCCCCGCCCGGCGTACCGGCTCAGGAACAGCGCCTCCGCCGTCGCCAGCCGCTCGATCTCCGCCGGGTCGACGCTCTCGTTGGGCGCGTGGATCAGCGCCTGCGGCTCCTCGACCCCCAGCAGCAGGATCTCCGCGTCCGGGTACGTCGACGCGAACACGGTGCACAGCGGGATCGACCCGCCCTGCCCGAGCAGCACCATGTCCCGCCCGAACGCCTCCCGCATCGCCGACCGCATCGCCGCGTACGCGGGCCCGTCGGTGGCGGCGCGGAACGGCGACCCGGTCGCCTCGACCTCGACCGCCACCTCGACGCCCCACGGCGCCGTCTCGGTGACGTGCGCGGTGAGCGCGGCCAGCGCGTCGGCGGGCGCGGTGCCCGGGGGGATGCGCAGGTTGAGCCGGGCGGCGGCGCGGGGCACGATCGCGGCGGTCGACCCGACGACCGGCGGGCAGTCGATGCCGAGCACGGTCAGCGCGGGGCGGGCCCAGAGCATGTCGGAGACGGTCCCGGAGCCGAGCAGCGCCTCGCCGGGGCGGACCTGCGCGTCGGCGCGGAACGTGTCGGGGTCGTAGGGCGCGCCGGTCCAGGTCTGCGCGTGGTCGAGGCCGCGCACGGTGGTGTCGCCGTCGGGGGACCGCAGGGACGCCAGCACCTGGATCAGCGCCGCGAGCGCGTCCGGCGCCGGCCCGCCGAACATGCCCGAGTGCAGCTCGGTCGGCAGCGCGTCGACCCGGACGACGACGTTGACCATGCCGCGCAGGCTGACGGTCACCGCGGGCACCCCGACGGCGGCGTTGCCGGTGTCGCAGACGAGCACCGCGTCGGCGCGCAGCAGGTCGGCGTTCTTCGGCACGAAGTCCTCGAGCCCGCCGGTGCCCTGCTCCTCCGAGCCCTCGACGACCAGCCGCAGGTTGACGGGCACCTCGTCGCCCAGCGCCCGGAGCGCTGCGAGGTGCATCAGGATGTTGCCCTTGCAGTCCGCGGCGCCGCGGCCGTACCAGCGGCCGTCCACCTCGGTGAGCTCGAACGGCGGGGTCCGCCAGGCGGCGTCGTCCAGCGGCGGCTGCACGTCGTAGTGCGCGTACAGCAGCACGGTCGGCGCGCCGGGGTCCGCGGCGGGCCGGGAGCCGACGACGGCGTCGCTGCCGTCCGCCGTGCGGTGCAGCCCGACGTCGGCGAACCCGACGTCGCGGAACGCGTCCGCCACCCACCGCGCCGCCTGAGCGCACGCCTCGGGCGGGAACTGCCGCGGGTCGGCGACCGAGGGGATCGCCACCAGCGCGGCGAGCTCCTCCCGGACGCGCGGCATCTGCTCGGCCACCCGTTCGCTCAGGTCCACGACGTGCTCCCCTCAGCCCACGACGCGCAGCTCGCGCGTCGTCGTGTTCAGCCGCCGCACCCCGTCGGCGGTGACGGTCACGATGTCCTCGATCCGCACCCCGAACCGGCCCGGCAGGTAGACCCCGGGCTCGACGGAGAAGCACATGCCCGGCACGAGCGGCAGCTCCTCGCCCTCCACCATGTAGGGCGGCTCGTGCGTCGTGACGCCGATGCCGTGCCCGGTGCGGTGGATGAACCGCTCCCCGTACCCGGCGTCGGCGATGACGGCGCGCGCGGCCCGGTCGACCTCCTGGCAGGCGACCCCTGGCCGCACCGCGTCGACGCCGGCCTGCTGCGCGAGCCGCACCAGCTCGTGCACCTCGCGCACCTCCGCGGACGGCTCGCCGACGCTGACGGTGCGGCTGGTGTCCGAGCCGTAGCCCGCGAGCAGCCCGCCGAAGTCGAGCACCACGCAGTCGCCGTCCTCGATCACGCGCGACCCGGCCTCGTGGTGCGGGTCGGCCCCGTTCGGCCCCGAGCCGACGACCGTGAAGTCGACCTGCTCGTGCCCGTGCTGCCGCAGCAGGTCGGCGAGGTCGGCGGCGACGTCGGTCTCCCGGCGGCCGGCGAACGGCACGCGCACGATCTCCTCGTAGGTGGCGTCCGCGGCGGCCCCGGCGGCTGCGAGGCGCGCGAGCTCGTCGTCGCCCTTGACCGCGCGCAGCATCGGCAGCCGGTCGGTGACGGCGTGGAACCCGGTGCCCGGCAGCGCCGCCTGGAGCCCGAGCAGGTGCAGCGCCCACGCGCTGTCGGACACGGCGTACCGCGCGCCGTCGCGGAGCAGGGCGCTCGCGGTCGCGTACGGGTCGGCACCGTCGGACCAGTCGACGACCGCCGCCGCTGCTGTCCCCGCGGCGCCCTCCGCGTCCGGGCGCTCGAGTGCCGGCACGACGAGGGTCGGCTCCCGGTCGGCGGTGAGCGCGAGCAGCGTCAGCCGCTCGGTGATCGCCGTCGGCCGGTACCCGGTGAGCCAGACCAGGTCCGGGCCGGGCGTGACCAGCACGCCGTCGAGCCCGGCGGCGCCCGCGTCGGCGACCACCCGGGCCATGCGCGCGGCGTAGTCGTCGCGGGTGAACGGGGCGGGCGCGGTGCTGGTCACGAGG
>NZ_JAANNB010000318.1 GCF_011603975.1 Cellulomonas sp. IC4_254
GCACCGCGCCACGCTAGGCAGGCGCCCCGTGCCCCTCAGGGGGGTGCTGAGTGGTCGGGCTCCCGCCGCTGAGTGGAGCCTCGCGCCATCACGGGCGGGAGCCTCCGCGTCAGGCGGGCGGGCGGCGCCGCCCGGTCAGCCGCCCCGCGGCCGCGCGCCACGGGGCCTGCTCCGGCCAGTGCAGCACCACCGACCGCCACCCCCGCGCGAGCCGGCGCAGCATCCCGGCCGGCGACCGCAGCGGCCGCGCCGAGATGGACACCGCGAGCGCCGGGTCGTACCGCACGGACCCGGGCGGCAGGTGGAAGCTCAGGTCCAGGTCGTCGTGCACGTCGTGCTCGCGGTGCACCTCGCGTCGCGCCGTCCGCCAGGCCGAGCTGCGCACCGCGCACGCCGACCCGAACACCGGCGGCCCGCCCAGCGCGAGCGTCCCGAGCGCGAAGTAGGCCCGCATGTAGAGCACGTGCGCGAGCCAGCCGCCGAGCGGCCCCAGGCGGAACCGCCCCGGCCCGGTCACCGCGGCGCAGCCCGGGTCGTCGGCGAGCAGCGCCTCGACCCGCGCGAGCCAGCCGGGCGGCAGCACGGTGTCGGCGTCCACCCGGGCGATCACGTCCCCGGTCGCGGCGTCGTAGCCGGCCGCGGCGGCGGGCCAGATGCCGAGCTCGGGCTCGTGCAGCACCCGCGCCCCGGCCGCGGCGGCCACCCGGGCGGTCGCGTCGCCGCTGGCGTTGTCCACGACGAGGACCTCGTCGGCGGGGCGGGTCTGGGCGGCGAGCGAGGCGAGGCACCGGGGCAACCGGTCCTCCTCGTCGCGCGCGGGGACCACGACGGAGATGCGCAGGGGCGGGCGGCCGGTCACGGACGGGCCCCGGTGGGGTCGGCGGGCACGCCCCATCCCCGCACGCGCGGCGCCGGGCGGCAACCGGGGGCGCGCGCGGTGCCCGGTGCCGACGGGGCCGGGCCCCTAGGGACGCGCGGGCGGCGTCGCCTCCGTCGCCGCACGCGTGTCCCGTGCCGGACGGTCGAGCGCGCGCTCGAGCAGGGCCATCAGGTCGCCGCGCGGCACCGACAGGTTGCGCAGCCGCGCGGGCACCAGCCCGGCGCGGTACGCGACGGCCGCCGCGCCGGCCAGCCCCAGCCCGAGCAGCACGGGCCACAGCGCCTGCCAGAGCGTGACCGTGTCGAGCGCCGGCACGGCGAGCACCGGGACCCACCGCGCCGCGAGGTACCAGGTCGCCGCCGTGCCGCCGAGGCACAGCACCGCCCAGGACACCAGGCCGACGTCCGCGCCGACGGGGCCGGGGCGCACGTGCCCGCGCAGGATCGTGGCGGTGCGCACCAGGATCAGCGTCGACACCGTCGCGACGAGCGGCAGCGCGGCCGCCACGTCGGCCAGGTGCGGCGCCTCGGCGAGCGTGCGCTTGGCGGCGTACTTCGCCACGGCCCCGCTGCCGAGCGGCGCGCCCACCACGGCGAGCGCGAGCAGCGCGCCCCCGGCGAGCACCCACCCGCGCAGCCGGCCGCCGCCGTGCCGCTGCCAGATCACCACCGACAGCACGAGCCCGCCCTTGGCCATCCCGTGGTGCACCGCGTACACAACCGCCGACAGCACGCACGCCTCGGCGAGCGCCGGGACCGCGAGCCCGACGCCGACCAGCACGGCGATGAACCCCATCTGGCTGACCGTGCTGTACCCGAGCGAGACCTCGGCGTCGTCGTTCAGCACGCCCGGGACCAGGGCGAGGAACGCCCCGGCGAGCGCGGCGACCACGAGGGCGGTGCCCCAGCCGGGCAGCGCGACCTCGCCGAGCGGCAGCAGCCGCAGCCAGCCCACCAGGCCGACCTTCACCAACGCGCCGCTCAGCACGGCGCCGACCGGGATCGCGACCCGGGACTCGACCAGCGGCAGCCAGCCGTGCACCGGGAAGGTGCAGGCCCGGATCGCGAACGCCGCCAGCGCCAGGGCCACCACCGGCACCAGCACCGGCGAGCCCGCGACCACCGCCGGCACCCCCGCGAGGCGCCACCCGCCCGCGCCCACGACCAGCGCGACGGCCGCGAGCAGCGCGGCGTCCGCGGCGACGCCCAGGACGAGGTGCACGCGCGCGGCGGACCGGGCCGCCGGCGACCCGGGCAGGCGCGCCATCCGCGCGGTCGCGACCGTGGTCAGCACGCAGCCGACCAGCAGGGTGCCGACGTCCGCGGCCAGCAGGACCAGGCCGTTCGCGGCGCTGCACAGCAGGAGGAGCCCGGTCAGCCGCACGGCACCGGGGCTGCCGACCCGCGCCGTCACGACGAGCGCCGCGGCGTAGAGGACGGCCGCGACCAGCACCAGCGGCCGGGAGACGGTGTCGAGCAGGACCAGGCGGCCGTCGCGCCCGGCGCCCACCCCCGCGACGGCGAGGAGCGCCAGCGGCAGCAGGGCGAACGGCGCGAGCGCGGAGCGGGTGCGGGACCTGTCGGGGCCCCGGCCGCGC
>NZ_JAANNB010000031.1 GCF_011603975.1 Cellulomonas sp. IC4_254
GACGCGCTCCAGGAGGCGGACCAGGACCGCGAGCACCAGGAAGCCGATCGCGACCACCGCGGTGTTCCGGGCCGCCGTCACCAGGCCCAGGGCGCCGGCGTCGAGGAACGGGTACGGGTACCAGCCCGTCGCCGTCCCGCGCGCGAACGTGTACGCGATCCACGCCAGCGGGTAGAGCACCGACCAGGCGACGGTCGCGCCGCCGAACCGCGGGCGCGGGCCGACCAGCAGCCACACCACCCAGGTGCCGATCGGTGCCACGGTGTGCAGCAGGAAGTTCGCCAGGTCGCCCGACGGGGTGAGGTCGACGCCCGCGTCGGCGAGGACAGTGTGGTAGACCACGCCGGTCACGGCGATGCAGAGCAGCGCGTCCAGGTGCAGCACGGCCATGACCCGGCCGGCCCGCGCCGGGCGCGCCGCCAGCAACGCCGAGGCGACCAGGACCAGCAGGTTCGACTGGATGGTGAAGTACGAGAACAGCCGGACCAGCCGCTCGGTCGTGGTGCCGGCGTCGCCGGGCCCCTCGCTGAGCGCCCGGGACACCTCGAGCGCGACGCCCCCGGCCGCCGCCAGCGCGACCAGCGCGTGCAGCACGCGGGCCGCCAGGAGCCGCGAGCCGCCGGACCCCGCGCCGCCCGGCGCGTCCGGGACCCGCGCCCCGGCCTCCGCGGTCACCGTGGGCCGCCTCAGGGCATCCGGCCGACGTGCGCCATCGCCTGGCGCAGCAGCAGGCCCTGCCCGCCGTTCATCTCGACCTGCACCTGCTCGCTGCACGCCTCCTCCGGGGTCAGCCAGGCGAGGTCGAGCGCGTCCTGCTGCGGCCGGCAGTCACCGGTCACCGGCACGACGTACGCCAGGGACACCGCGTGCTGCCGCGGGTCGTGGTACGGCGTGACGCCCGGGGTCGGGAAGTACTCGGCGACCGTGAACGGCTGCGGCGTCGGCGGGACCTGCGGCAGCGCGACCGGGCCGAGGTCTTTCTCGATATGCCGGAGCAGCGCGTCGCGGACCCGCTCGTGGTACATCACGCGGCCGGAGACCAGCGCGCGGGACATCACGCCCTCGGGGGTGACCCGCAGCAGCAGGCCGACGGCGACCACGTCGCCGGAGTCGTCCACCCGCACCGGGACGGCGTCGACGTAGAGCAGGGGGAGCGAGCGGCGCGCCGCCGCGATACCCTCGGGACTCAGCCACCCGGAGGGGCGCTCGGGCTCGCGGGGCAGGTCAGCCGTGTCGGTCACCCGGCTAGTTGTACCCCGGGCCGGGGCCCGGGGACAGCCCGACGCGCGGTGCGGTCCGCCACGCGGGCGACGGCGTCGCGGACCCGGCGGGCGGGGCCGACCCGGCGTGGGAATACTGGACGGGGTACGGGCGCTCTACTGGCGTCACATCGACAACAGGAGGCGACTGATGGCAACGACCGAGCTGACGGCCGACACCATCCAGAAGACCATCACCGAGAACGACATCGTGCTCGTGGACTTCTGGGCGGACTGGTGCGGGCCGTGCAAGCGCTTCGGACCGATCTTCGAGCAGTCGTCGGAGACGCACACCGACGTCGTGCACGCGAAGGTGGACACCGAGGCGGAGCAGCAGCTGGCGGCCGAGCTGCAGATCACGTCGATCCCGACCCTGATGGCCTTCCGCGAGGGCATCCTCGTGTTCAACCAGGCGGGTGCCCTCCCGGCGCCGGCGCTGGAGCAGGTGGTCGACGCGGTCAAGGCGCTGGACATGGACGACGTCCGCGCGCAGATCGCCGCGGCCGGGGCGGCGCAGAGCTGACCCGGGCCCGACGCAGCCGACGACGCCCCCGCACGCGAGCAGCGTGCGGGGGCGTCGTCGCGTCCGGGCTCAGTGCCGGAACTGCGCCACCCGGGTGCGCAGGTCGTCGGCCATCCGCGCCAGCTCGGCGATCGACTCGCCCATCCGCCCGAGCTCCTCGGTGCTGCCCGCGGAGGCGTCCGCGACGCCGGTGATGGTGGCGGCGATCTCGCCCGACCCCGCCGCGGCGTCGCCGACCGAGCGGCTGATCTCGGTCGTCGTGGCGGTCTGCTCCTCGACGGCCGACGCGATGGTCGTCTGGTAGTCGTCGATCCGGGCGATGATCGAGCCGATCTCGCCGATGGCGGCGACGGCGCCCTCGGTGTCGGCCTGGATCGTCTCGACCCGGCGCGCGATGTCCTCGGTCGCCTTGGCGGTCTCCTGCGCGAGCTCCTTGACCTCGCCGGCCACGACCGCGAAGCCCTTGCCGGCCTCGCCGGCGCGCGCGGCCTCGATGGTCGCGTTCAGCGCGAGCAGGTTCGTCTGCTCGGCGATGCTCGTGATGACCTTGACGACGTTGCCGATCTCCTGCGAGGACGTGCCCAGGCGGGTCACCTGCTCGTTGGTGCGCGCGGCGGCCTCGGTGGCCTTGCCGGCGACCGCCGCCGCCTCGGCGGCGTTCCGGGCGATCTCCCGGATGCTCGCGCCCATCTGCTCGGCGCCCGCCGCGACCGTGTGCACGTCCCGGTTGACCTGCTCGGCGGCGCCGGCGACGACGACGGCCTGCTCGGAGGTGCGGTCGGCCCCGGAGACCACCTGGCCCGCGGATCGCTCCAGCCGGCCCGCGGCCTCCGCGACGGTCCGGGCGGTGCCGTCGATGCCGGACACGGTGTCGCGGAGCGCCGCGGTGGCGCGGTCCAGCGCGGCTGCGGTCCGACCGATCTCGTCGGCGCCCGTCACCCCGCTGCGGACGGTCAGGTCGCCGCCGGCGAGGGCCTGCGCGGCGTCCGCCACCCGGTCGAGCCGCCGGCTCAGGCGGCGCGCGACGACCACGCCGGCCACGGCGGGGACGACGGCCGCGACGCCGAGGGCGACGAACTCCAGGAGGACGCTGCGGTCGCCGGCGGCGGTGGCCTCGTGCGCCGCGGCGGCCGCGGCCTCGGTCTGGGCCTCGATGAGCGTGTCGACGCGGGCCGCGGCGCCCCGGGCCGCGGTGTCCGCACCCTCGCTCGAGCCGACCAGGTCCTGGTAGGTCGTGAGCGCGGTGCGGACGTCCGCGGCGGCGGTCGCCAGGTCGTCCGACAGCGTCGTGGTGGCGGCGTAGTCGTCGAGGGCGGCCAGCGCCGCGCCCACCGCCTCGCCGCGGTCGTCCGCCAGGCCGTCGGCCTTGAACGGGTCGCCGGCGTCGCGCGCCGCGCGCATGTCGGTGCCGATGGACTGCGCCTCGTTGAGGTGCGAGGCCACCTGGCTGGCGAGCGCGAGGCCCCTCACGTGGTCGGAGTACATCCGCTCGGTGCGCTCGGTGCTCTGCCACAGCGTGAGGACCGAGATCCAGCCCAGCAGGCCCGTCATGGCCACCGCGGCGGACACGGTGAGCAGGATCTTGCCGGTGAACCCGAGCCCGCGGCCGTGGCGCGCGCCCGGCGCCGTCGTCGCGGTCGGCACCGCCCCGTCGTCCCGACCCGTCGCACCCCTGGTCCCGCTCATCCGTCGGCCTCTCGTCGCGCGCGGCGCGGGCGTGCCGCCCGCGCGGGACACCTGAGGGTCCCGTCTCCCCGTCGAGCGGGTGAGGCGCCGCCTGAGCGGTCGGGGGCCCGGTCACCCGGACGGGGTCGCCCGCGGCGGGCATCCGGGTGGCCGCCGTCGGCGGGCGGGTGACAGGGCGCCGGCGCGGCGTCGTGCCTGGTCGGACGTGGTGCGGGAGACGGGATTCGAACCCGCACGCCCTCTCGGGCACCAGGACCTAAACCTGGCGTGGCTGCCGTTTCACCACTCCCGCGACGCCCCGGCGGTGCCGGGGGCCGGCGTCGGCCGGGCCGGGTGCCTCAGCCGTCGATGCCGAGGTCGCGCCGCAGCTTCGCGACGTGGCCGGTGGCCTTGACGTTGTACTGCGCGAGCCGGACGGCGCCCTCGGGGTCGACGACCACCGTCGACCGGATCACCCCGGTGACGGTCTTGCCGTAGAGCGACTTCTCGCCCCACGCGCCCCAGGCCTCCAGCACCTGCTTGTCCGGGTCGGACACCAGGGGGAAGGTCAGCGCCTCCTCCTCGGCGAACCGGGCGAGCTTCTCCGGGGAGTCGGGGGAGACGCCGACGACCGCGTAGCCGTGCGCCTGGAGCGAGGCCAGCGAGTCCCGGAAGTCGCACGCCTGCTTGGTGCACCCCGGGGTGCCGGCCGCCGGGTAGAAGTACACGACGACGCCCTGGCCGCGCAGGTCCGACAGGGTCAGCGAGCCGCCGTCGGCGGTCGGCAGCGTGAAGTCCGGGGCGGTGTCGCCGACGGCGAGGCGGGGCATGGCGTCTCCTGGCTGGTGGGTGCGGCGCCCGCGCGCGGCGGGCGCCGTCAGCGTACGACGACCGGACGGTAGCGTCTGCCCCGTGAGTGCACAGCGCCCCGAGGTCCCCGCCCGGCCCGAGCTGCCCATCCGGATGCTGAACGACCGGCTGCTCGTCCAGCTGGACGCGGACGCCTCCGAGCGCCGGTCGACGGCCGGCATCGTGATCCCCGCGACCGCGGCGGTCGGCAAGCGGCTCACCTGGGGCTCGGTCGTCGCCGCCGGCCAGCACGTCCGGCAGGTGGCGGTCGGCGACCGGGTGCTGTTCGACCCGGACGAGCGGGCCGAGGTCGAGCTCGAGGCGCAGACGTACCTGCTGCTCCGGGAGAAGGACGTGCACGCCGTGGCGGAGCCGCGCGACGGCGGCCAGGGCACCGGGCTCTACCTGTAGGGACCGCTCCGCCCACCGGCGCGGGAGGCGTGTTCGCCCTCGGCGTCACGTGTTGCGCGGCCCGGTCGCGCGGTGTTCCCATGAGCGCAGGAACGACCCCGGGGGTGGCCGCGATGGACGACGAGACGCAGACCGCCGTGCAGGACGAGCGCGGAGCAGGGAGCGACGCCACGGGCGTCGTCATGGATCTCCTGGCCGAGCACGTGCCGCTCACGCTGCTGGCCGACCTGGCCGCGGCCGAGCCGCGCTCCGACGCCATCCTCGCCGCCGAGGGGCTGCCCGAGGACGCCTGGTGGGAGGGCGATGAGGCGCCGGACGGCGAGGCCCCGGTGGCGGGGTCGCGGGCCGAGGACGACGTCCCGGTCGACCCGGACGCGGCCGCCGACCCGCACCCGGCGTGACGTCCGCCACGTCGGCCCTCTGAGCGGGGGATCCGATTAGCGTCCGGCGCCACCGGGCTGCTAACGTTTGTCCTCGTTGCGCCATTAGCTCAATTGGCAGAGCAGCTGACTCTTAATCAGCGGGTTCGGGGTTCGAGTCCCTGATGGCGCACTCCGGGAGGCCCCCGACCAGCGGCAACGCTGGTCGGGGGCCTTCGTCGTCCCCGGGTGCGATGCCGCCGCGGGGGACGTCCGGCGGCGGCCGACCGCGGTCCGCCACAGCGCCGCCGACCGCCGCCGGTCGCAATCCCGCCGCGCCCCGGTGCGCCGTCGTGCGCCCGCGCGGCCCTGGCGGCACGCATACTGGACGGGTGCCTCAGACCGCTGCCGCCGGCCCCACCCCGCCGCTCCCCGAGCGCGGGCACGTCTGGCTCGACGACGCGGACCCGACGCTGCTGCGGATGCGCGGCGAGGTCGACGTGGCCGTGGTCGAGGAGCTCCGCGACGGGCTGGGCGCCGAGAGCGCGCGCGGCACGGACCTCGCCCTCGTGCTGCCGCAGGTGCGCGTGGTCGACATGTCCGAGGTGACGTTCGCGGACTCCTCGGCGGTCGGGCTGCTGGCCGGGCTCGTGATGGCGCTCCAGCCCGCCGGCGAGCGGCTGGTCGTCCGGGGGATCGGCCCGGCCGTGGAGACGCTGCTCGAGGTGACGGGGCTGCGGCCCCACCTCGCCGTCGAGGGCTGAGCCGGGCACGGACAAAGGTCCTACCTTTCACCCGTGGGTGCGCTCACCCACGGCGCTCGCCGTCCGATCGGTTCGGTGGGCCGGGTCGAGGCCCGCCCCCCACCGACGGACGGAGTCCTCCGCATGCCCGCCACCGCCGCGCCCGCCGCACCCGCCACCCCCGGCCGCCGGGGCCGCCGGCTCGTGTCCGACGCCCCGGTGGGCGCCCGGATCGGCGCGGTGCTCGGCCTGCTCGCCGTCGCGGTCGGCGTGGTCGCGGGGCTCGGCATCGCCCGCCTCGGCGGCCTCGAGCAGTCGATCGACCGGCTGGGCCGCGAGGCGATCGAGCCGCAGACGTACCTGGTGAACACCCAGCGCTGGTTCCAGGCCAGCCGCGCCCGCGTGCTGGAGTACGGCATGGTCGCCCCGGAGGACCGCGCGGGGATCGTCGAGGACCGTGCCGGGTTCGACGCGGACGCGCTGCAGAACGTGGCGGACTACGAGCCGTACGTGCTGGACGAGACCGCGTACGCCGCGCTGCAGGACGCCTACGGCCGCTACCAGGCCGCCGCGGACGCCATCGAGCCGCTGGCCGACGAGAGCGCGACGGCGTACCACGACGCGTACGCGGACCAGGTGCGCGGCGTCACGACGGAGATCGGCGACGCGCTGCAGGCGCTGACGGACTCGGTGTCCGCGCAGGCGGCGCAGGGCGTCGCGGACGCCGCGGCCGACGCCCGCGCGGCGACGGTGCAGATGATCGCGGTCGGCGCGGTCGGCGTGCTGCTGGCGGCCGGGCTCGGCGTGCTGCTGGTGCGCCGCATCGTCCGGGACCTGGCCACCGTCCAGCGCACCGTGCAGAGCATCGGTGACGGCGACCTCACGGTGTCGGTCCCGCTCGACTCCCGCGACGAGCTCGGCCGGATGGCGGGCTCGCTGAACGAGGCGCAGGGGTCGCTGCGCTCCCTGATGAGCGGCGTCGTGCACACGGCGCAGACCGTCGCCGCCGCGGCCGAGGAGCTGTCCGCCGCGTCCCAGCAGGTGGTCGCGGGGTCGGACGAGACGAGCGCGCAGGCGGGCGTGGTCGCGGCGGCCGCGGAGCAGGTGTCGCGGAACGTGCAGACGGTGGCGGCGGGTGCCGAGCAGATGGGTGCCTCGATCCGGGAGATCGCGCAGAACGCCTCGCAGGCGGCGAGGGTCGCCGGTCAGGCCACCGACGCGGCGGCGGTGACCAACGAGCAGGTCGCGCGCCTGGGCACGTCGTCGCAGGAGATCGGCAACGTCGTCAAGGTCATCACGAGCATCGCCGAGCAGACGAACCTGCTCGCGCTGAACGCGACCATCGAGGCCGCGCGCGCCGGGGAGGCGGGCAAGGGGTTCGCGGTCGTGGCCGGGGAGGTCAAGGAGCTGGCGCAGGAGACGGCCAAGGCGACCGAGGACATCGCGCGCCGGGTCGAGGCGATCCAGGCGGACACCAGCGGGGCGGTCGGGGCGATCGGGGAGATCAGCCACATCATCGCGAGCATCAACGACTACCAGCTGACCATCGCCAGCGCGGTGGAGGAGCAGACCGCGACCACCACGGAGATGTCCCGCTCGGTCGCCGAGGCCGCGACCGGCTCGGGCGAGATCGCCACGAACATCACCGGCGTGGCCTCGGCCGCGATCCAGTCGTCCCAGACCCTCAACCAGATGGGCTCGGCCGTCGCGGAGCTCGCCCGGATGTCGGAGGACCTGCGCGGCCAGGTGTCGCGGTTCCGGTACTGACGGTCAGTCGGCCTGCGCCCTGCGGCGGGCGGCGGCGCGCGCCCGGACCACGTCGGCGATCTGCTGGGCCTGGCCGCTGACCAGGCGGCGGAGGTCGTCGTACCGGCGGTCGACCTCGGCGTCCGTGGCGGCGCCGTCGCGCGCGGCGATCCAGGCACGCTTCGCGGCGCGGATGTCGCCGTCCGTGATCTCCACGCGCCAGGGGTCCTCGTTCATAAGGACAAGGTCCCACCGCGTTCCGCGAAAAGACGGCCCGCAGCGGACTTTCACCCGCTGCCGGGCCCCGTCGACACCTCAATTCACCTGATAGCCGGTCGATCGCGCGCATCCTTCAAGTGCCGCTGGAGTGAGGCGCGCGGGCGTGGCCCGACCTGCCGGAACCGCCCCGCCGGGCCACGATGGTGCCACCGCGGACCGCGGCACCCGGAGGAACGGAGCGACGACATGACCGAGCGCACCCTGCAGACGGACGGGGAGGACGCGCCGCGCGAGACCGTGACGTACGACGTGGTGGTGCTGGGCGCCGGCGCGGTGGGGGAGAACGCCGCGGACCGGGCCGGGCGGCTCGGGCTGTCCGTGCTGGTGGTCGAGCACGAGCTCGTCGGCGGCGAGTGCTCCTACTGGGCGTGCATGCCGTCCAAGGCCCTGCTGCGGCCGGGCGCCGTGCTCGCCGCGGCGCGCGCCGTGCCCGGTGCCGCGGAGCTGGTGCAGGGCACCCTGGACCCCGCCGCGGTGCTGGCCCGCCGCGACGAGTTCACCTCGCACTGGGACGACCACGGGCAGGTCGAGTGGCTGGACTCCGCCGGCATCGCGCTGCTGCGCGGCACCGCGCGGTTCACCGGCCCCAAGGAGCTGCTCGTCGAGTCCGACGAGGGCGGCACCCGGGTGATCGCCCGGCACGCCGTGGTCGTCGCCACCGGCAGCGAGCCGACGGTCCCCGGCATCCCGGGGCTCGCCGAGGCGCAGCCGTGGACCTCGCGGGAGGCGACGGCGGTCAAGGACGTGCCGGCGAGCCTGGTGGTGCTCGGCGGCGGCGTCGTCGGCGTCGAGATGGCCGTCGCGTACCGGGACCTCGGCGCCGAGGTGACCCTCCTCGTGCGCGGCGAGCGCCTGCTGGACAAGGCGGAGCCGTTCGCCGCCGAGGAGGTCGCCGCGGGCCTGCGCGACCTCGGCGTCGACCTGCGGTTCGGGACGAGCGCGACCCGGGTCGACCGCGACGAGCGCGGCGTGCACCTGACGGTCGAGGGCCCGCAGGGCACCGACGAGCTGCACGCGGACGAGGTGCTCGTCGCCACCGGCCGCCGGCCGCGCACCGCCGACCTCGGCCTCGACGTCCTCGGGCTGGAGCCCGGCGCGCCGGTGGCCGTCGACGACGCGCTGCAGGCGACCGGGGTGGCGGACGGCTGGCTGTTCGCCGTGGGCGACGTCACCGGCCGCACCGCGACCACGCACCAGGGCAAGTACGACGCCCGCGTGGTCGGCGACGTGGTGGCGGCCCGGTTCTCGGTGTCGTCCGCAGAGCCGGGGGAGGGCGCCGCCGAGGCGGTCGCCGCCGAGCGGGACGCCGGCGCGTTCAGCCGGTACCGGGCGTCCGCCGACCACGTCGCGGTGCCGCAGGTGGTGTTCACCCGGCCCGAGGTCGCGTGGGTCGGCCGGACCGAGCAGGAGGCGCGCGACGCCGGCCTGCGGGTGCGGGCGGTGTCCTACCCGATCGGGTCCGTGGCGGGCGCGTCCGTGTCGGCCGACGGCTACGCCGGCACGGCGCAGGTGGTGCTCGACGAGGACCGCGGCGTCCTCGTGGGCGCGACGTTCACCGGCCCGGACGCGGCGGAGCTGCTGCAGGCGGCGACGATCGCCGTCACGGGGGAGGTCCCGCTCGACCGGCTGTGGCACGCGGTGCCGGCGTACCCGACCGTCAGCGAGGTGTGGCTGCGGCTGCTGGAGACGGCCGGGCTCTGAGGCGCGGCGCCCCGGCGGGGCACGACGAGAGGGGCGGGACCGGTGGTCCCGCCCCTCTCGTCGTGGGTGCTGCGTGGGTGGTGCGGTGCGGTCAGCTCGCGAGCGAGCCGTCGCTCGACAGGACCAGGCCGATCGAGGCCTCGCCCTGGCGCACGGCGTCGCCGATCAGGCCGAAGTCGTACGACGCGAACTCGCTGACGGTGATGCCGTAGGTGTCCTCGAGGCCGATCTGGCAGAACGGCCGCTCCGGGCACTCCGCCGGACCCGCGAGGACGACGCCGCCCGAGCACGCCTCGGCGAGGTCGGACAGCGTGGTCACGCCGTGCTCGTCGGCGAACTCCGACGTCACCGCGAACGCGTTCTGGTCCTGCGCCTCGGACACCGCGCCGAAGGTCAGGCCCGCGGCCGTGCCGAGCTCGGTGAGCGCCGCCACGGTGTCGTCCGGGTCGCCGCTCGCGACGGGCTCCGCGTCCGCGCCGTTCGCCGAGGTGTTGAGGAACTCGGCCAGGGTCGCGGCGTACTCCGGCGTGAGCGTGATCTGCCCGCTCTGCAGGGCCGGGAGGTAGGTCTCGCGGTTGCCGATCGTCTGGACCTCCGCGGTGTAGCCCGCGGAGCGCAGCACGTCGGCGTAGATCTCGGACAGCGTGGCGCTCTCCGAGAAGTTCGCGGCGCCGATGACGACGCTCTTGCCGCTGCCGGCGGTCGCGTCGGTCGCGGCCAGGCCCTCGTCCTCGACGAACGCCTGGGCCGCCTCGGTCGAGGTCTGCCGGTCGATGTCGACGGCCTTGTTCAGCTGGATCAGCTTGTCGGTGTCGAGCGCCGCGGACACGGTGTCCAGCAGCGGGATCAGGGCCGGGTCGGCCTGGGCCGCCGCCGCGTTCACCGCGGGGATGACGTTGTCGGCGTTCTGCAGGCCCTTGTCGTCCTCGAGCACGACCAGCTGGTCGCCCGCGACCGGCTCGCAGACGGTGCCGCCCGAGCCGCTCGCCGAGGTCTCGGCGGTACCGCCGCCGGAGCCCGGGTCGCCGCAGGCGGCGAGGAGCAGGAGCAGGCCGGCCGCGGCGGCGGGAAGTGTGGTGCGACGTGCGTTCATGTGCGGGTCCTCTGGTCTCGGGTGGGCACACGGTGTTCGGTGCGGGCGGCGCCGCGGACGGGTCGATCCGGGGATGAGGCCGGGTCGGGCCGGTCGGCGCGGATGGGCATCGGGCGGGACGTCGGGTGGCCGTCGATCATTCGACCGGGGCCGCCCGGGGTGCGGCAACCGCTGGGTGCGGTCGTCGCGGTCACGATCAGGTCACGGTCTGCGGGGCGGGGTCGGCGGCGGTGCGGGCGGCGGCGCGCCGGCGGCGGCGGCCGGTGGTGGCGCGCATCGGCGCCGGGGTCAGCGCGTGCTGCACCGCGGCGAGGACGCCCTCGACCACGAGGCAGAGCCCGGCGACGAGCAGGGCGCCCGCGACGACCTGCCCGTACCGCTGCAGCGCCATGCCCTGCACGATGATCGACCCGAGGCTGCTGCCGCCGACGAGCGCCGCGAGCGGCACGGTGGCGAGCACCTGGGTCGTGGCGGTGCGCAGCCCCGCGCCGACCAGCGGCAGCGCCAGCGGCAGCTCCACGAGGGCGAGCGAGCGGCCGCCCGACATCCCCACGCCGCGCGCCGCGTTCCGGACGTCGGCGTCGACCTCCATGAGCCCGGTGAAGGTGTTGCTCAGGATGGGCGGCACCGCGAACACCGCGACCGCGAGGACCGTCGCCGTCGCCCCGAACAGCCCGGTCGAGGCGAAGATCGTCAGCAGGGCGAACGTCGGCAGCGCGCGGGAGGTGTTGGCCGCGACCACGGTGACCACGCCGCCGCGGCGCCGGTGGCCGAGCCACACGCCGAGCGGCAGCGCCAGCAGCGCGGCGAGCAGGACGGCGAGCGCGCTGATCCGCAGGTGCTCGGCGCCCAGCGCGAGCACGCCGTCGCGCCCGGTCCAGTTGAGCGGGTCGTTCAGCCAGGCGAAGGCCTCCTGCAGCACGTCCACGGCTCAGGCCTCCCGTCCGCGCCGGGCCCACGGGGTCACCGCGCGGCCGATCAGCCACAGCAGCAGGTCGAGCACCAGCGCCAGGGCGAGGCACAGGAGCGTCGCCGTGAGGATCTCCGCGTGGTACTTGTTGTTCCGGAAGCCCCGGAACATCAGCTGCCCGAGCCCGCCGTAGCCGACGACCACGCCGACGGTCACGAGCGCCACCGTGGTCACGGTCGCGAGCCGGACGCCGGCGATGATCGCGGGCACGGCGTTGGGCAGCTCGACGGTCAGCAGCATGCGCAGCCGGCCGTAGCCGAGCCCGCGGGCCGCGTCCCGGACGCTCTCGTCCACCCCGCCGAGCCCGACCAGCACGTTCCGCACCAGCACGAGCAGCGCGTACACCACCAGGCCGATGAGCACGGGCGTGCGCCCGATGCCGGTCCACGGCACCAGGACGGTGAACAGGGCGAGCGACGGGATCGTGTACAGCACGCTGCTGGTGCCGACGATCGGCGCGGCCAGCCGCGGGCGCAGGTGCGCGAGCATCCCGAGCGGCACGGCGATCGCGCAGGCGATGAGCACGGCCTGCACGGTCAGCCCCGCGTGCTGCTCGAGCGCGCGGGAGATGTCGCCCCAGTTGCGCTGGACGTAGTCCCAGGACAGCCAGGGGTTCGCCGCGGGGTCACCGGAGGCCGCCGTCAGCGAGGCGGCGGTCGTCCCCGTGGTCTCGAGGCTGGTCACCGGCCAGACGCTACCGGGCACCCCCGACACGTGCCCGGCCGGGCACCTGTCGGCGGCCGCGGGTACGGTCGTCGGCATGGCCACCGCGATCGCGTTCGACCACGTCCGCAAGGCGTACGCCGACGGCACCGTCGCGGTCGGCGACCTGTCGCTGGACGTGCGGGAGCACGAGCTGCTCGCGCTCGTCGGGCCGTCCGGCTGCGGCAAGTCGACCACCCTGCGGATGGCCAACCGCCTGGTCGAGCCGACGTCGGGCCGGATCTTCCTCGACGGCGACGACGTCACCGACGTGGACGCGGTCGCCCTGCGCCGCCGGATCGGCTACGTGATCCAGAACGTCGGCCTGTTCCCGCACCGCACGGTCGAGCAGAACGTCGGCACCGTGCCGCGGCTGCTCGGCTGGGACCGGCGCCGGACCCGCACCCGCACGGCGGAGCTGCTGGAGCTGGTCGGCCTCGCGCCGGACCGGTACGCCCGCCGCTACCCGCACGAGCTGTCCGGCGGCGAGCGGCAGCGCGTCGGCGTGGCCCGCGCGCTCGCGACGGACCCGCCCGTGCTGCTCATGGACGAGCCGTTCGGCGCGGTCGACCCCGTCGGGCGCCGGCGCCTGCAGTCGGAGTTCCGCCGGATCAAGGACGAGCTCGGCACCACCGTGGTGCTCGTCACGCACGACGTCGACGAGGCCGTGCGGCTGGCGGACCGCGTGGCCGTGCTCAGCCGCGGCGGCCACCTGGAGCAGCTGTCCGACCCGGTCCGGCTGCTCGCGGCCCCGGCGAGCCCGGCCGTCGCGGACCTGGTCGGCACCGGCGCGGCCGTCCGCCTGCTGGCGCTGGGTCGCGTGGAGCGGCGCGACCTCGGCCCGGTCGCCGGCGCCGGGGCCACCTCCGCGAACGGCCAGGCCCGCGCGGAGGTGCTCCGGGTGGGCGACCCGCTCGACGCCGCGTTCGCCGCCCTGGCCGCCGAGCCGACCGGCCGCGTGCCGGTGCACGAGGGGGACCAGGTGGTCGGCGAGCTCGACGCGCCCGGCGTCCTCGCGGCCCTGCACCGCCTGGTCGACGGTGCCCAGGACGCCGTCCCGAGCCACCCGGAGCAGCAGCCCGAGCCGTCCGCCGGAGCGCGTGGGTAGTCTGCCCAGGGTGACCACTCGCATCGCCCTCGCCACCTGCGCCGCCCTGCCGGACCTCGACCCCGACGACGCGCCGCTCGTGACGGCGCTGCGGGACCGCGGCCTGGAGGTCGAGTCGCCCGTCTGGAACGCCGCCGACGTCGACTGGTCGTCCTACGACGCCGTCGTCGTCCGGTCGACCTGGGACTACACCGAGCACCCGCGCGACTTCCGCTGGTGGACCCAGCGGGTCGCCCAGGCCTCGCGGCTGATCAACCCGGCCCAGGTCCTCACCTGGAACATCGACAAGATCTACCAGCGCGCGCTGGAGGCCGCCGGCCTGCCGATCGTGCCGACGATCTGGATGGACCCGGCCCGCAACTTCAACGCCCGCGCGATCCACACCCGGTTCCCGGCGTTCGGCGATTTCGTGATCAAGCCCACGATCAGCGCCGGCTCCCGCGACACCGGCCGCTACGCCGCAGACGAGACGCCCTCCCGCGCGCTCGCCATCCAGCACGTGAAGCACCTGCTGGACGACGGCCGGCACGTCATGGTGCAGCGCTACCTCAAGCAGGTCGACACCGTCGGCGAGACCGCGCTGGTCTACTTCGACGGGCAGCTGTCGCACGCCGTGCGCAAGGCGCCGCTGCTGGAGGGCCCGTACCGCGCGGGGGACACCGACGGCGTCCTCTACAAGGAGGAGGTCATGACCCCGCGCGACGCCTCCGAGGCCGAGCTCGCCCTCGGGCAGCGGGTCGTGGACGCGCTGCCGCAGCTCATCCAGGGCGTCGAGCAGCCGCTCGCGTACACCCGGGTCGACCTCATCCCGGACGACGAGGGCAACCCGGTCGTCCTGGAGCTCGAGCTCATCGAGCCGAGCTTCTTCTTCGGGCAGGCGCCGGAGGCGGTCGACCGCTTCGCCGACGCGATCACCCGCCGCCTCTGACCGCGCGTCGGCCCCGCTGCACGGGCGCCGGGGCGGCAACGGCGAAGGGCGCCGCTCCCGGGGGAGCGGCGCCCTTCGCGCTGGGGTGGCTAACGGGACTTGAACCCGCGACCTCCTGGACCACAACCAGGCGCTCTACCACCTGAGCTATAGCCACCACGACCCCGGAGCACCGGGGCCGTCGACAAGCATACCGGGTCCGGAGGGGTCCTCAGGACGTCGCGGTCGAGCCGCGGTGCGCGGCGGCCACCGAGGTCGCCTGGATCTGCGCCGCGACGGCCTTCGCGGCCTTGGAGTCGGGGCCGGGCTGCGGCACCAGCAGCGCCGCGCGGTAGTACCGCAGCTCGTCGATGCTCTCCAGGATGTCGGCGAGGGCGCGGTGCCCGCCGTGCTTCTGCGGGGAGGAGAAGTACACCCGCGGGTACCAGCGGCGGGCGAGCTCCTTGATGGAGGAGACGTCGATCACGCGGTAGTGCAGGTGGCCGATCAGCTCGGGCATGTCGCGGTCGAGGAACACCTTGTCGGTGCCGACCGAGTTGCCCGCCAGCGGGGCCTTGCCGGCCTCGGGCACGTGCTCGCGGACGTACGCGAGCACCTGCGCCTGCGCGTCCTCGAGCGTGGTGCCGGTGGCGAGCGCGTCGAGCAGCCCAGAGCTGGTGTGCATGTCCCGGACGAAGTCGCCCATCTGCGCCAGCGCCTCCGCGGGGGGCGCGATGACGACGTCGACGCCCTCGCCGAGGACGTTGAGCTCGGAGTCGGTGACGACGGCGGCGACCTCGACCAGCGCGTCCTGGACGTTGTCCAGGCCGGTCATCTCGCAGTCGATCCACACGATCCGGTCGGCGCTGCCGTTGCCGTTGCTCAGGGTGCTCACGTGCTCAGGGTACGGGTGAGCCCGCCGGACGGGTGTCCGACGGGCTCACCGGGGTGCGTGCGGCGCGACCGCCGCCGGTGCCGGCCACCGGGCGTGCCCGGGGTCAGCGGATGGCGGCGACCGTGGTGGTCGCCGGCAGCAGGGCCCGCAGGCGCGGCTGCCGACGCGGTTCCGGCGGTCGGCCGCGGGTCTCGGCGACCGGTCTGCGCTCGGCGCGCCGGGCGGCGTGCCGGGACAGCAGGCGGGTGGTCTCGACGCGCTCGCGGTGGTCGGCCTGGATCAGGTCGAAGGTGAGGGTGGGGTGCATGGTGGTGGGTCCTGTCCAACGTTCCGGGTGGGGCCTGGCCGGGCCCCGGGACGCACCGCGCGGTGACAGAACGTTCCCACCCGCACCCCCGGCGGGTCATGCGTTTATCGGACGCCGACTTCGGCACTCCGGTGCCGAGTTCGGCAGCTCCGGGTGCCGAACTCGGCCGCGGAGTGCCGAACTCGGGGGAGCGGTCACCCGAGCGGGAGGGTGCGGGCGAGGAAGGCCGACACGTCCGCGAGGACGCGGGCGTCGATGCCGTGGGCCAGGCCCGGGTAGGCGTGCTCCTCCGGGTCCGCGTGCTCGGCGAGCCACGCGGCGGTCCGGGTCGTGGCGGCGCGCGGGATCACCGGGTCCGCGTCGCCGTGGCCGAGCAGGACGGGCACGCGCGGGTCCCGCGCGGCCAGCAGGGCGTCGCCGGGCTCCTCGGCGTCCAGCGCGAACCCGGACAGCACGACCGCCGCCGCGAACCGGTCCGGCCGCGTGCGCAGCAGCTGCGTCACCATCAGCCCGCCCTGGGAGAACCCGAGCAGGGCGACGGGCCGGCGGGCCGCGCGGGGGTCGCCGTCCAGCCAGGCCAGCAGCGCGGTGGCGCCGTCCCGGACGCGCTCCGGCTCCGGGCGGCCCGGGGTCGCGACGGGCGCCCAGGCGAACCCGGGGCCGCCGGTCAGCGGGCCGCGCGGCGCGGCGAGCGCGAGCCCGCCGGGCAGGTGCGGGGCGAGGCCGAGCAGGTCGCCCTCGTGAGAGCCGTAGCCGTGCAGCAGCACGAGCAGCGGGGCGGTCGGCCCCGGAGGCGCGCCCGGGGTCGCCGCCCACCGGACGGCCGCGCCGTCGACGACCGGCGCGACGGCGCGCGGCTCACCCGCGGACCCGGCGCCCGACCCGTCGGCCGGCGCCCCGCCCCGCACGCTCAGCGCTCCAGCGCGAAGCCGGACGTCCAGGACGTCTGCTCGCTCGCGGCGAGCGTCATCTGCAGGAAGCCGAGCGCCTCGAGCTCGCGCGCCCGCTTCAGCGACCCCGCGTCCACGGCGCGCAGGCCGCCGCCCTCGACGACCCCGGCGAGCGCGGCCTTGGCGTCCGCGTCGTCGCCCGCGATGAGCACCGTCGTCGGCAGCGCGCCCACGCTGCCGGAGGCGAGCGTCGCGGCGAAGTTCGTGCTGAACGCCTTGAGCACCCGGGCCTCGGGGAGCAGGGCGGCGAGCTCGGCGGTCGCGGACCAGCCGGCGGGGACCACCAGCGAGTCGAACGTCGCGAAGTCGACGGGGTTGGTGGTCTCGACGACCACGCGGCCCGCGAACCCGTCCGGGTACTGCGCGGCCACCTCGGCGAGCGCCGGGTAGGGGAGGGCGAGCACCACGACGTCGCCGGTCACGGCGTCGCCCACGGTGCCGGCCGTCACGGCCGGGTCGACCGCCGCGGCCTTCGCGGCGTCCCGGGCGAGCACCTGCACGTCCGCGCCGGCCTTGAGCGCCAGGCGCGCCACTGCGCCGCCGATGTTGCCCGCCCCGATGATGGTCACGCTGGTCATGTCTGCTCCTCGATGGGTCGCTCCGCGGCAACCGACATGTTGTCGCTTCAACCAACGTACGACTTCCAGGTTGAAGCGTCAACCATTCGCTAGGATGTCCGGCATGACGGACGAGACCCGGTGGCTGAGCGCGCGCGAGCTGCAGGCCTGGATGCGCCTGGAGGCGGTCGCGGAGCTGCTGCCTGCCGCCCTCGACCACCAGCTGCAGCGCGACGCGGACATGTCGCACTACGACTACCTGGTGCTGGCCAAGCTGTCGGAGGCACCCGACCGCACGCTGCGGATGAGCGGGCTCGCGGCCAGCACGAACGCGACGCTGCCCCGGCTGTCGCACGTCGCCGCCCGGCTCGAGGCGCGCGGTTTCCTCACCCGCACCCGCGACGAGGGCGACCGGCGGGCGACGCTCGCCACCCTGACCGACGAGGGCTGGCGCAAGGTCGTCGCGACGGCGCCGTCGCACGTGGGGGAGGTGCGCCGGCTCGTGGTGGACCGGCTGACCCCGGAGCAGGTCGAGCAGCTCGACGCGATCGCGCTCGCGGTGCTCGGCGCGCTGGACCCGGAGAACCGGCTCCAGGCGCAGAACCCCGTCGTCGACCCGTCGGACGCCTGCGGCAACGAGGCCGGCTGACCCCCGCTGCACGCCCTGAGGGCCGCGAGCCGCGGCGGGCCTCGGGTCAGGCTGCGGGCGTGCCGCGGCCGGCGGCGCGGCGGTCCGCCGCGCGGCGGGCGCGGCGCTCGCGGAACGCGTGCCAGTACCGCAGCACCAGCGCCTTGAGCCGGTGGTTGAACCGCTGGATCACGGCGAACTCGGTCCCGAGGATGCCGAGCCCGAGGAAGATCGCCAGCCAGCCCGGCCCGGGCAGCACGAGCATCGCGATGCCCGCGAGCACCACGGTCGCGCCGACCACGGTCACCACGACCTTGTAGGTCAGCCGCAGCCACGGCCGGCTGTCGAGCCCTGCGCGCAGCCGGGCCAGGGCGCGGTGCGCGCCGGTGTCGGTGCGCTCGCCCGCGGCGATCTCGGCGGCGAGGCCCTCGGCCGGCGCGGGGCCCGGGGCGGGGCCGGTGCCGGCGGGGGTCGGTGACGTCATGCCAGCAGAGACGACCGGGCCGCCCGGTTTGTTCCCGACGCCACGGGTGAGGTGCGCGGTCGCGACGCGGGCGTCACGCGGGGTCGAGCGGCGACGGCCGCGGGTCCAGCACCGCCGAGACCAGCGCCTCGATGGCGAACGCGCTCGCCTCGGCCAGCTCGACGTCGTCCCGCGCGAGCAGCCACTGCACCTGGAGGCCGTCCATCACGGCGAGGATCGACGCGGCGGCGCGGTCGACCGTCGCCGGCACGGTGATCCCGCGCTCGGCGCAGACGTCCTCGAACGCGTCGCGCAGGTCCTGGCGCAGCGTGCGGTAGCGCTCCTCGAAGTACGCCCGCCCCGGGTGCCCCTCGGTCACCGACTCCGCGGACAGCACCGCGTAGGCCTGGACGATGCCGTGCCGGCTCTCGTTGGCGAACGCGGTCCGGACCAGGTGCCGGAACCGGTCCATCCCGTCCGGCATCCGCTGGTCCTGCAGCCCCTCGACGTCGGTGCGGTCGCGGAACTTGAGCACCTCGACGAGGAGCTGGTCCTTGGACCCGAAGTGGTGCAGGATCCCGGCGTGCGTCATGCCGACCTGGTCGGCGATCTCGGTGAGCGGGCCCCGGTTGTACCCCTTGGAGCCGAAGGTGGCGGTGGCGGCGCGCAGGATCTCGGTGCGCTTGGCCAGGGTCTCCGGCCGGGCCCGCGGGACGCGCCTCGTCGTGCTCATCCGTTCCTCGCATCCTCGTGTCGCGCCCCTCGACGCGCCGCCAACCCTAGTGGCGCCGACCGCGGCGGCAGCCCCCGGGTCACGACTTGGTCACGGCTCGGGCCGAGGGCTGGAAACAACTTACTGACAGTGTAGTAACGTGCGGCCAGCGCGACCGCGACGACGCGGCGTGACCTCAGAGATGTCCGAGCGGGCGTCTCGTTTCGAAGGAGAAACCATGAGGGTGAAGTTCCCGGCGATCGCGCTCGGCGTGGCCGCCGCGCTGGCGCTGACCGGCTGCTCCGGCGACGCGGGGGGCGGCGAGAGCAGCTCGTCCGGCGGGGGCGGTGCCGCCCTCACCATCGCGAAGCCGGACGGCGCCATCACGACCGAGTCGAACAACCCGTTCCTGGCGGACAGCTCGGCAAGCATGTACGGCTACCGCTACGCCATGTTCGAGACGATGGCGCTGGTCAACACCGCCGACTCGAGCGTCGTCACCCCGCGCCTGGCCTCGGAGCTGGAGTGGAACGCGGACTACACCGAGCTCACGGTCACGGCCCGCGACGGGGTGACCTGGCAGGACGGCGAGCCGTTCACCATCGACGACATCGTCAGCACCTTCGACATGTACCTCGACGGCCGGCTCACCGACACCGCCGCGCTCGACTACCTGGGCGCCGACGTCGACGGGGACTCCGCGACGCTGAAGTTCGGCAACTCCAAGTTCGTCAAGCGCAGCACGGTGCTGCACGTCCCGATCGTGCCGAAGCACATCTGGGACACCCTGGACGACCCCTCGACCGCGGCGCTGACCGGCGAGGGCGAGGCCATCGGGACCGGCCCGTACGTGCTGTCGAGCTGGTCGACCGAGTCGGTGACGCTCACGGCCAACCCGGACTACTGGGACGGCGACCTGGCGGTCCCCGAGCTGCACTACGTGTCCTACGGCGACAACTCCGCGCTGGCCACCGCGCTGTCCACCGGCGAGGCGGACTGGGCCCAGGCGTTCCTGCCGCAGATCCAGGAGACCTTCCTCGACAAGGACCCGGCCAACCGCTACCTGGTGACCCCGACCGCCGGCGCGGGGACGCTGTTCCTCAACCTGACGCGCAAGCCGTTCGACGACCCGGCGCTGCGCCAGGCGCTCGCGTGGGCCGTCGACCGCGACGCCTACGTCGAGATCGCCCGGGAGGGGGCCTCGGCCGTCGTGGACTCGGTGACCGGCCTCGGCCCGTCGCTGGAGCAGGACGTCGTCGACGAGTTCGCGGACGAGACCTACGAGGTCGACCTCGACAAGGCGGAGTCCATCCTCACGGACGCGGGCTACACGGGCGTCGGCGACGCGCTCGTGGACCCGGACGGCGAGCCGGTGACCTTCGCGATCTCCGTCCCGGCCGGCTGGACCGACTGGAACACCGAGCAGGCGCTGCTCTCCGAGCAGATGAAGGAGCTCGGCATCGAGGTCACGATCGAGCAGCCGGACTGGGGCGGCTGGGACGAGGCCCGGAAGACCGGTGACTTCGACGCGATCATCCACTGGCTCGACGGCGAGGGCGCCTGGGGCGTCTACGACTCGATCATGGGCACCCGCTGGATCACGACCGACGACGCCGGTGTCGAGCGGGCCGACTTCAACTTCGGGCGGTACAGCAACCCCGAGGTCGACGCCGCGCTGAACACCTACGCGAGCACGGACAACGACGCCGACCGCGCCGCCGCCATGACGACGCTGCAGGAGGCGTTCGTGCGCGACGTCCCGGCGATCCCGCTGGGCTCGCACCCGCTGCTGGGCCTGTTCAACGAGCGGAGCTACACCGGCTGGCCGAGCGAGGAGGACATGTACGCCTCGGCGGACCCGACCCAGGCCGAGGTCGCCCTCGTCCTGAGCACCCTCGAGCCCGTCGAGTGACCGGCGTGCCAGGGGCGGCGCACGCCGCCGCCCCTGGCACCTCTCGCAAGGAGACCCCCCAGATGAACGAACCCCTCCTGTCGGTCCGGGACTTCTCGGTCCGGTACGAGACCGCCGCGCCCGTGGACGCGGTCCGGGACGTGTCCCTCACCGTCCACCGGGGCGAGGTGCTCGGGCTGGCCGGCGAGTCCGGGTGCGGCAAGACCACCCTCGCCTACGGCGTGCAGCGCCTGCTCAAGCCCCCGGCGGTCATCCCCGGCGGGTCGGTCACCTGGCACGACGCCGACGGCACCGACGTCGACCTGCTCGCCCTGAGCGCCGACGCGCTGCGGGCGTTCCGCTGGGACAAGATCTCCATGGTGTTCCAGGGCGCGATGAGCGCGCTGAACCCGGTGGCGACCGTCGGCGCCCAGCTCGCCGACGTCTTCGAGGTGCACCGGCCGGGGATGTCCCGGGCCGAGCGCACCGCCGCGGTCGTCGAGCTGCTCGAGATCGTCAAGGTCGGCGCGGCCCGCATCAAGAGCTACCCGCACGAGCTCTCCGGCGGGATGCGCCAGCGCATCATGATCGCGATGGCGCTCGCGCTGCGCCCGCAGCTCGTGGTCATGGACGAGCCCACGACGGCGCTGGACGTGCTGGTGCAGCGCGAGATCCTGCGGGAGATCACCGGCCTGCGCGAGGCGTTCGGGTTCTCGGTCGTCTTCATCACCCACGACCTGCCGCTGCTGCTGGAGATCTCCGACCGCATCGCGATCATGCGCGCCGGGCGGATCGTCGAGATCGACACCGCGCCGAACATCTGGTTCCGACCGCAGCACGAGTACACCCGGACCCTGCTGTCGTCCTTCCCCCGCCTGACGGCCGAGCGGCAGGTGACCCGATGACCTCGATCGACGTCCAGGGCGTCTCCAAGACCTACCGCGTCCGCGGCGCCGGGGCGATCAACGCCCTGGAGGACGTGTCGTTCACGCTGTCGAGCGGCCAGACCATCGGCATGGTGGGCCAGTCCGGCTCCGGCAAGTCGACCGTCGCCAAGATCCTCACCCAGATGGAGCGGCCCACCAGCGGGCAGGTGCTGCTCGACGGCCGGCCGGTCCCGACCCGGGGCGCGGCGCTGCGCGCCTACCGCCAGCGGCTGCGGATGGTCTTCCAGGACCCGTTCTCCTCCCTCAACCCGTACCACTCGATCCGGCACCACATCGAGCGCCCGCTCGTGCTCTCCGGGGTCGTGCCGGCCGACGAGGTCGACGCCGAGGTGCACCGCCTGCTGGACAAGGTCCAGCTCGACGCGGGGGCCGTCGTCGACCGCCGGCCCCACGAGCTGTCCGGCGGCCAGCGGCAGCGGGTCGCCATCGCCCGGGCGCTGGCCCCGCGCCCCGCCCTGCTCGTCGCGGACGAGCCGGTCTCGATGCTCGACGTGTCCCTGCGGATGGGGGTGCTCTCGCTGCTGTCCGACATCCAGGCCCAGGACGGCCTCGGGGTGCTCTACATCACCCACGACCTCGCCACGGCCCGGTACTTCTCGGACGAGATCATCGTGCTCAACCAGGGCCGGGTCGTCGAGCACGGCTCCGCGGACGACGTCATCCTGCGCCCGCAGCACCCGTACACCCGTGAGCTCCGCGAGGCGTCCCCCGACCCCGAGCGCTTCTTCGTCGACAGCGCCGGAGGTGCGCGATGACCACGACCACCAGCCCCGTGACCGACGTGGTCGCCGACGGGACGACCGCGACCCGGGCCACGCGCGCCCGGGCGAGGGTGCCCTGGCGGTTCATCGGCCGGCGCGTCGCGTTCTACCTGTTCACCCTGTGGGCCGCGATCACCATCAACTTCTTCGTGCCCCGGCTGATGAAGGGCGACGCGGTCGACAACTACCTCGCCCGCAACCGCGGCATCTCCCCCGAGGCGGCCGACGCGCTGCGCGCCCTGCTCGGGCTGGACTCCGACCGGACCCTGCTGCAGCAGTACGGGGACTACCTGGGGATGCTGGCGCGCGGCGACCTCGGCGTCGCCCTCACGCACGGCCTGCAGCCGGTCGGTCAGGTCATCGCCGGCGCGCTGCCCTGGACCGTGGGCCTCATCGGGCTGGCGACGGTGCTCTCCTTCCTGATCGGCACCGTCGGCGGCGCGGTCGTCGGCTGGCGGCGCGGGTCGCGCCTGGACGCGCTGATCCCGGTCACGACCTTCCTGTCGACCGTCCCGTACTTCTGGATCGGGCTGATGGCGATCTCGGTGTTCGCCGTGACCCTCGGCTGGTTCCCCATCGGCAAGGCCTACGGGATCGGCACCACGCCCGGGCTGTCGCTGGAGTTCGCGGGGGAGGTGATCCGGCACGGGGCGCTGCCGCTGGCCACGATCGTCGTCGCCTCGCTCGGCGGGTGGATGCTCGGGATGCGCAACATGATGCTCACCGTCCTGGACGAGGACTACATCACCGTGGCGCAGGCCAAGGGCCTGCCGAACCGGCGGGTCCTGTGGCGGTACGCCGCGCGGAACGCCGTCCTGCCGCAGATCCAGTCGTTCGCCCTGTCGATCGGGTTCATCGTCGGCGGCGCGATCATCGTCGAGCAGGTCTTCTCCTACCCCGGCGTCGGCAAGATGCTCCTGGACGCCACGAACGCCAAGGACTACGCGCTCATGCAGGGCGGCTTCCTGGTGATCGTGCTGGCCGTCCTGATCGCCAACATCCTCGCGGACGTCGCCTACGCGGTCCTCGATCCCCGTACCCGCCAGTCGGAGGCCTGAGATGTCGACCACGCAGCTGACCCCCCTGGGGCGTGGCGCCCGGTTCGGCGCGGCGTTCGCGATGTTCCGCAACGGCAAGTCGATCACCGGCCTGTCGATCCTCGCGGTGTTCGTGCTCGTGGCGGTCTTCGCCGAGCAGCTCGCCCCGTTCTCCCCGACGCAGATCGACGCGACCGCCCGGCTGCAGCCCCCGAGCGGCACGCACTGGTTCGGCACCACCCACCTCGGCGAGGACGTGCTCAGCCAGGTCATCTACGGCACCCGCGGGGTGGTCGTCGTCGGGGCGCTCACCTCGCTCATCTCGATGGCGATCGCGATCGTCGTCGGCGTGCTGGCCGGCTACCTGCCGGGGTGGCGGTCCGAGGCGCTGTCCGCCCTGGCGAACGTCTTCCTCGTGATCCCGGGCATCCCGATCCTCATCATCATCGCCTCGCGGTTCACCAACCCGCCGCTGTGGGTGGTCGCCGCCATCCTCGGGATCCTCGGCTGGGGGTGGGGCGCGCGGGTGCTGCGGGCGCAGACGATGTCGCTGCGCAACCGCGACTTCGTCCAGGCCGCGCGGCTCAACGGCGAACCGCTGCGCCGCATCATCGGTGTCGAGATGCTGCCCAACCTCACCGCCCTGATCGCGTCGTCGTTCGTCGGCTCGGTCACCGCGGCGATCCTCGGCCTGACCACGCTGTCCTACATCGGCGTCATCCCGGTGAACGCCTACAACTGGGGCACGATCCTGAACTGGGCGTCGGCCCAGGGCGCCTTCACCCAGAACCAGTGGTGGTGGTTCCTGCCGCCCGGGCTGTGCATCGCCGCGATCGGCGTCGCCCTGGCACTGTTGAACTTCGGGATCGACGAGTACATCAACCCCCGGCTGCGCTCGGCCGGCGAGCTCGCCCGGGCCATGCGCCGCAAGGGCCTGGACACGACCGCCGGCGTCACCGCCGTCACCTCGACCACGACGCAAGGAACGACCACCTGATGAACACCACGTCTCTCGACGCCCGCTACCTCGACGCCGGCCTCCCCGTCGCCGACCGCGTGCAGGACCTGCTCGCGCGGATGACCGTCGAGGAGAAGGTCGGGCAGATGCTCCAGCTCGACGCCCGGGGCGACTACGCGGACGACATCCTGCACAAGCACGTGGGGTCGATCCTGCACGCGTCGCCCGAGCGGCTGGCGCGCGCCCACGACCTCACGGCGGAGACCCGGCTGCGCATCCCGCTGCTGGTCGGCGAGGACTGCATCCACGGGCACTCGTTCTTCGTCGGGTCGACCATCTTCCCGACCCAGCTCGGCATGGCGGCGTCCTGGGACGTCGACCTGGTCGAGCAGGTGGCCCGGGTCACCGCCCGCGAGGTCGCGACCACCGGCGTGCACTGGACGTTCAGCCCGGTGCTCTGCATCGCCCGCGACCTGCGCTGGGGCCGAGTGGACGAGACCTTCGGCGAGGACCCGTTCCTCATCGGCGAGCTCGCCTCCGCGATGGTCCGCGGCTACCAGGGCACCGGCCTGGACGACCCGACCGCGATCCTCGCCACGGCCAAGCACTTCGCCGGGTACTCCGAGACCCAGGGCGGGCGGGACGCCTCCGAGGCGGACATCTCGCGGCGCAAGCTGCGCTCGTGGTTCCTGCCGCCGTTCGAGCGGGTGGCCCGCGAGGGTTGCGCGACGTTCATGCTCGGCTACCAGACGATGGACGGCGTGCCGATCACGGTCAACGACTGGCTGCTGAACGACGTGCTCCGCGGCGAGTGGGGCTACACCGGCACCCTCATCACCGACTGGGACAACGTCGGCCGCATGGTCTGGGAGCAGAAGGTGCAGCCCGACTACGCGCACGCCGCCGCGGCCGCGGTCAAGGCCGGCAACGACATGGTGATGACGACACCGGGCTTCTTCGCCGGCGCGCTCGAGGCCATCGAGATCGGGCTGCTCGCGGAGTCCGAGCTCGACGCCGCCGTCAGCCGCATCCTCACGCTCAAGTTCCGGCTCGGGCTGTTCGAGGACCCGCGCCGGCCCTCCGCCGTGGACCAGAAGGCCGTGGTGGGCTCGGCGCCGCACACGGACCTGAACCTCGAGGTCGCCCGGCGCTCGCTCGTGCTGCTGCGCAACTCGGGCGTGCTGCCGCTCGCCGGCGGCTTCGCGGGCGTGCCGGGGGCGGCGGCGCGGGCGGCCGAGGGC
>NZ_JAANNB010000319.1 GCF_011603975.1 Cellulomonas sp. IC4_254
GCCGACGGCGGTGGCGGGCAGCCCGCTGGCGCCCGCGGCGAGGCCCACGGCGAGACCCAGCACGAGGCGGTCGGCGGCCTCGGCCGCGGCGGCCCGCGCGGCCGGGACCGGCGGCACCGCCGGGTTCGCGGCCGCCGTCGCCTCGGCCGCCGTCATGTCGGGCGGCGCCGGCTCGGCCCGGGCCGGCTCGGCCCCGGCCGCGTCGGCCCCGGCCGCGTCGGCGGGCGCCGCCTCGAGCACGACCCGCTCGGTCACGGCACCGGCGACCTCCGGCGACCCGCCCGCGAGCGGCCACGGCTCCAGCCGGGACAGCCACGCCTCCAGGGGGTCCGACGACAGCCGGGCGTCCGGCGTCTGCGCCAGGTCGAGCGGGGCGTGCGCGGCGGTGAGCCGCTCGGCGACCAGGGACGGCAGGGCGCGCTTGAGCGGCCACGGCTGCACGAGCCCGAACCCGGCGCCGGTCCCCGGGGTGACGAGGGCCGGGTGGTCGCCGCGCAGCGCGCCCACGAGCGCCGACGTGAACAGCGCCTGGTACGCGGCGCCGGAGGCCGCCGGGTCCTTGACCTCGTAGGCCGGGTCGCCGAGCGCGCAGGCGTAGAACACGTCCACGGCCGCGGCCGGTCCGCGCGGCGGCAGGTTCGGCACCACAGCGACGCCCTGCACGCTGAGCTCCTGCACGGTGCTCGCGGCGGTGCGGCAGGCGTCCGAGACGAGCACGACGTGCCGCACCGGCAGCCGCTCCGCGAACCACGAGGTCAACGACACGTTCACGGCCTGGCTGCCGTCCTCCGGCGCCCCGGTGAGCAGCCAGAACTCCGCGTTGCCGGTGTTGATGCCGTGACCGCTGAAGTAGACGACGAGCTGGTCGACGTCGCCGCGGTCGACCAGGGCGCGCACGCCGGCCAGCACGTCGCCGGACGTGACCGGGGAGCCGTCGTCGTCGGTGAAGGTCAGCACCAGGTCGTCCGGCACGCCCTGCTCCGTGGCCCAGGTGCGGACGGCCGCGACGGCGCCGGGCACCGCGGGCAGCTCGGGGAACCGGCCGCCGGTGCGAGCCACGCCGACGAGGACCAGCGCGCGCGCCACCGTGGTCACCCGACCGGTCGGGTGGCTGACGGGTGTGGGCGGGCGGCCATCTCGACTCCGTCGTCCGGGGCGCGGACCCTTCGAGTGCAGCACCGGCGCGGGGGCGCGTCAAGACTCCGGGCCGTGCTGGTGTGGCCCGGGTCACACTGCTAGCGTCGGTGGTCTCGAGGCGTCCCGTCCGCCGGGCGGGGGACGGGCGACGGCGCCCGCCCCGTCCGGCCACCCGCACGGAGCGCCGGGCGTCCGCCGCGTCGTCCGCCGGAGGGGGCCGGACCCATGGACACCGTCACCGCGCCGGGAGGCGGCACCACCCTGCCCGAGCGCCTCCGGGCGCAGGAGGAGCTCCAGCGGGAGCTCGCCGCCCGCCGTGCACGGGACCGGGCCGGCGTCCGGGTCCCGGCGGTCGAGCGGGTGGACCGCGGGGAGCTCGTCGAGGCCAACGACCCGCTGCGCGTGGCCCGCCGCGTCGACCGGGTGAGCCGGTTCCGCACCGGCGCGGACCCCGACTCCGTCCCGGTCGACGCGCCCGCGCCCGCCCTGGTGGCGGACGCGGCCGAGCGGCTCGACCTGCCCGGCGCGCCGCAGGTCCTGCTGGAGAAGGTGATCAACCAGCCGGACTTCCTCGAGGCGCGCTACCTCGAGGGCGGCTTCGTCGCGCAGCGCACCGTCGGCCGGGTCGTGATCCGGGGCGCCGACGGCCGGACCGCTGGTTTCGGCACCGGGTTCCTGGTGTCCGCGCACCTGCTGCTGACCAACCACCACGTGCTGCCGGCGCCCGACGTGGCCGCGGGCAGCGTGCTGCAGCTCGACTTCCAGCGCGGGCTCGACGGCGACCCGCTGCCGGTCGTCGAGGTCGGTCTGGACCCGGACGCCTTCTTCGTGGCGGACCCGGAGCTCGACTTCGCGCTGGTGGCCGTCGCGGGGGCGCCGGCGAGCACCGCACCGTTCGGCTGGTGCCGGCTGACCGACGCGCAGGGCACCGTCGTGGTCGGGGAGTCCGTGACGATCGTGCAGCACCCGGCCGCGCGCCGGAAGGAGGTCGCGCTGCGGGAGAACCGGCTCGTCGACATCCCCGAGCAGGTCCTGCACTACGTCACCGACACCGAGCCCGGGTCCTCGGGGTCGCCGGTGTTCAACGACCAGTGGGAGGTCGTCGCGCTGCACCACGCCAGCGTCCCCGACCCGGCCCCCGGGGCCACCGGGTCGCTGAACGAGGGCATCCGGATCAGCCGGATCCTGCACCACCTGGCCGGGCTGCCGCTGGACCCCGGGCGGCGCGCGCTCGTCGACGCCCTGGACGACCCGCCGACGCCGCACGGCGGGCACGAGACGGCGGCCGCGCTGTCGCCGGCG
>NZ_JAANNB010000320.1 GCF_011603975.1 Cellulomonas sp. IC4_254
GACCGCGTGCGCGGTGCGGCTGCGGTTCGTGCTGCGGGACGCGGCGGTCGTCGACGAGCCGGGCGTGCGGGCCGTGCCCGGGGTGGTCATGGTGGCGACGCAGGCCGGGCAGTTCCAGGTGGTGCTGGGGGCGCGCGCGATCCCGGTGAGCCGGGTGGTGCGGGGGCTGGTCGGGGACTAGGCCGCGCCCCGGTCGCCGAGCCTCAGGTGGAGCACCGGGTACGGACGCCCGGCCTCGTCGGTCTCGCTGCGGCCCACGACTTCGAACCCGCGATGGGCGTAGAAGTCGGCGGCCTCGACGTTCTGCTCGTTGACGTCCACGTCGGTCACGCCGTGCTCCTCGATCGCGTGCGCGACGAGCGCGGTGCCGATCCCGTTCCCCCGTCGGGTCGCGTCCACGAACAGCATCTCCAGCGTCCCGTCGAGGACGCCCGAGAACCCCGCCGGCCGGCCGTCGACCTCCGCGACCGAGAGCCGCACCGCCGGGAAGTAGTCGGACGCCAGCCTCGCCTCGATCTCGTCCCGGTCCTCCGCGGAGAGGAAGCGGTGCGTCGCGTCGACGGCGCTGCGCCAGATGGCCACGAGCGCGGGGTACTCCCCGGCGCCGGTCGAGGGCCGGATGTGCACGGTGGGCACGGTGTTCTCCTTCGGGGTGGTCTCCGGTGCATGATCCCAGCGATCGCCGTCCGGCGGCCGGTCGTCACCCGGGCGACCACCTACCCGGGCCGCGGACCGCACATTGGGTGGTTGCGGCGCGCGCCACCGTGGACACCTCCGGCTCGCCGAGCCGACACGACGGCGACGCGTGGAGGTCCACCCATGGCCGAGGTGGCCGCACCGCCCGCACCCCGGGGCCTCTCGGTCGCCCGCGTCGTCTGCGTCGTCCTCGGCCCGGTGCCCACGGCGGTGCTGACCTTCGCCATGACCCTGACCATCTTCGGCGTCCCCCATCCCGCGCTGGCGGTGCCGGCCGCCGCGTGCGTCGGGACCGCCCTCGGGGTCGTGCTCGCCGTGCGGGCGCTCCGGGGTCCCGGCTCCGTCGCCCGCCGGGAGACGCTCGTCCTCGTCCTGGCGGGCGAGGTCGTCTGCTTCGCGGTCCTCTGGTGGACGGACGCACCGCCGACCGTCGCGATGGGTTTCGTCCAGCTCGTGCTGGCGGGGACGACCGCCCTGGTCGCGCCCTTCCTCCGGCTCTGGGGGCACGGGTTCGTCCTGGGTGCCCTCGTCGGTGTCGGTCGCATGCTCGACCTGGCGCCGGTCCTCGTGTGGCAGATCGCGTCGGTCGCGGTCATCGCGCTCGCGTTCTCGCACCTCGCCCTGGGCAAGCAGCCGCCGGGCCGCGCGATCATCAGCCCGCTGCTCGGGTTCGTCGCTGGCGGCGTGGGCGGGATGGGCGGCCTGATCGTCGGGATGATCCTGTGGGGTGCCAGGTGACCGCCGACCCGCCGACACCCCGCCGACACCCCGGCGCCCCTCGGCCCCGCGGCCGCGGTAGCCGGCGACGGCGCACGATCCTGCGGGCGGTCTCGGCCGTCCTCGCGCTGGCGGCCGTCACGACGGCGTGGTCCGCGGTCGCCCGGGCCGAGCAGGACCGGACCGAGCGGCAGATCGAGACGGTGCGCGGCCTCCTGCTCCGCGGCGGTTACACGGAGTACGAGGAGCGGCCCGGCCCCGAGACCTGGCTCTCGCTCGTCCAGCCCCACACCGGGCGATGGGGGTGGTTCGTCACGTCCCGATCAGTGGACGACTTGCTGCGCGACATCCGGACGGCGGCAGCGGCGGCGTCCCTGGACGAGCCGTACTGCGTCCGTCCCGAGCAGACGCACCGCGAGGACGGGACCACCGTCGTCAGGATCCCGGAGTACATCCACGCCTGCGACCTCACCCTGGGCGACAGGCCGTTCGGCTCGGTCGTACTGAACCCTTTTGAGGAGTTCACCACGACCTACGTGACGTTCGGGATCGGGCCCGACGCCGAGATCATGCACCTCCGGGAGCAGATCGAGCACGAGGGCGACGAGCCCTGGACGCCAGAGCCCGTCGGGACCGTCTCCCCCGCCGCCGTGCTGCGCGGTTCGCTCCGGGCCGACGTCCTGGTGGCGTTCGTCGTCGCCTCGGGGTCGAGCGCGGTGATGGCCGGCGCGGTGGTCCTGGTCCGCCGGCGCCGGGACGCCGGCGGGAGCGGCGCCGGGGACTAAGGACCCATGGACCGCGCCGCTGAGCGCCGACTACGTTCGCCGCGAGAGACCGGTTTCCCAGCCGGTCGACGTCGACGGAGATCCGCTCCGGACACCACCCGGTCAGGACCGCCGACTCGTCGCGGGAGCACGCGGACCCACGCCGCGCCGCTGCCACGCAGCCGCACGAGGGATGTCACGCCACGAGGGCGATGCAGATCGACCCCTGCCCCGCCCCGCCGCCC
>NZ_JAANNB010000321.1 GCF_011603975.1 Cellulomonas sp. IC4_254
GCGGGGTTCCCGCCGGGCGGGTCCGGCGCGCTGCTGCCAGCATGGCGCGCATGGACGACGAGGAGCGCACCGCGGTCGCGCGGGAGTACGCGGAGGCCGTCAACATGGCCCCGAAGGAGCTCGAGGACTGGCTCGCGACGGACGAGTCGGCCGCCGTCGGGCAGAAGGACGGTGGCGGCGAGTCGGTCGGGCACCACTCCGGCCGGCGCATCGTCGCGATCGCGCGGACGAAGAAGGCCGACCTGACCGACGACGACTACGCGCACATGCGCACGGTCGTCGGCTACGTGCACCGGCACCTCGCGCAGCGGCCGTCGGGGGACGTCGAGGACTCGGCGTGGCGGTACTCGCTGATGAACTGGGGCCACGACCCGCTGAAGCGCGGCTGACCGGACCCGCCCCGGCGCCGCGCACCGTCGCCGCGCGGACCTGGGAAATGCCTCGCGCCCGGCCGGGCGTCGGGTCTAGCGTCCCCGGATCGTGACGACACCCGCACCCGCAGCCGGACCGGCCCCCGACGAGGGGGCCCCGCCGCACCGCGAGCGCGCCCTCGTCCTCGGCGGCGGCGGCTCGACCGGCAACGCCTGGCTGCTCGGCGTGGTGGCCGGGCTGCTCGCGGGCGGGCTGGACGTGACCGGGGCCGACCTCGTCGTCGGCACCTCGGCCGGGGCGACCGCCGCGGCGCAGCTCGGCGGGGCCGGCGCGGCGGAGCTGTACGCCGCGGCACTGGTGCCGCCCCCGCCGCGCGGCCCCGGCGCGGGCTCCGGACCGGGGCCGAGCGCGGGCTCTGGCGCGGACCCCGGAGCGCGGCCCGGCGGGGTCGCCGAGCACCTCGAGCGGCTCCGTGCGCGGATCGCCGCCGCGGCCGATCCCGCGGACCTGCGCCGCCGGACCGGCGCGGACGCGCTGGAGCGCGCCGCCGCGGCCGGGCCGGACGCCGGCGCGCGGTGGCGGTCGACCGTCGCCGCGCGGCTGCCGCGGCCGGGGTGGCCCGCGAGCCGGGTGCTGCTCACCGCCGTCGACGCCCGCACCTGCGAGCCGGTGATCTTCGACCGGTCGAGCGGCGTCGACCTCGTGGACGCGGTCGCCGCGAGCTGCGCGGGCGGGCCGGCGTACCCGGTCGGCGACCGGTGGTTCGTCGACGGGGCGCACCGGCGCGGGGAGAACGCGGACCTGGCGGCCGGCCACGCGCGGGTGCTGGTGCTCGCACCGCTCGGCGGGGCGTCGTGGACCCCGCCGGCGTGGCGGCTGGACCTCGCGGCGCAGGTCGCGGACCTGCGCGCGGGCGGCAGCCGGGTCGAGGTCGTGGTGCCGGAGGACGCGGGCCTGTTCGGGGAGCGCGCGATGGACCCCGCGCTCCGGCCGGTCGCGGCGCGGGCGGGCCACGACCAGGGGCTCGCGCTGGCGGGCCCGCTGGCGGCGTTCTGGGGCTGAGCACCTCCCGGCGGTCGTGCCCGGCGGTCGTGCCCGGGCGGTCAGACCCCGGCGAGCAGCTCGTCCAGCACGTGCCGGGCCAGGCGGCGCTGCTCGGGCGGCTCGTTCGTGACGAGGATCAGCGCCTTCCACACGGCCCAGCCGCGGCCGCGGGCCCAGGTGGCGTCGTCCACGCCGAGCCCGGACCGGAAGGCGTCGCGTGCGCGCCCGGACAGCCAGGTCCACACCGGGGTGGTGTCGCAGGCGGTGTCGCCCACGGCGGAGCAGCCGAAGTCGAGCACCGCCGCCAGCCGACCGTGGCGCACCAGCAGGTTGTTGACCGCCACGTCGCCGTGCAGCCAGGTCGGCTCGCCGGTGAACGGGGCGTCGAGCGCGTCCCGCCACAGCCCCGCGGCCACGTCCCGGTCCCGCCCGTGCACCCGGTGCAGGATGTCGCCGACCTCGTCGTCCCAGTGCTCCAGCGGCCCGCCGCGGAACGCGCTGTGCAGGCCCGGGCCGGGGGCGCCGGTCGGGTCGCAGCCGCGCAGCGCGACGAGGAACGCGGCCAGGTCGGTCGCGAGCCGCACCGGGTCGTCGACCTCCGCGCGGGCCAGCGGCGTGCCGGGGAACCAGCCGTAGACGGACCACGGGGCCGGGAACCGCTCGGACGGCTCGCCGACCGCGCGGACCTCCGGGACCGGCAGCGGCAGGTGCGGGGCGAGCCGGGGGAGCCAGGTCTGCTCCTTGGCGACCTGCGGGACGTACCCCGGGGCGCTCGGCAGCCGGACCGCGAGGTCGTCGCCGAGCCGGAACATCCGGTGGTCGTTCCCGCCGTTCGCGACCGGTCGCAGGGGGAGGTCGGCCCACCGCGGGTGCTGCTCGGCGAGCAGGGCTCGGACCAGGTCCGCGTCGATGCGGACGCCGCGCAGGGCGTCGGTGCCGGTGCTCACCGGTCGACGCTACCCCGGGCGCGGCGCGG
>NZ_JAANNB010000322.1 GCF_011603975.1 Cellulomonas sp. IC4_254
GGCGCGGGCATGGGGCCAGCCTCGCACCCGTGCAGGGGGGGCGGGTCACCCGGTCCCGGATCTCGGGGTTCCGTGGTGCCCGGACCCGTGGTGCACTGGGCCGCGGTCCGCGGGCCGCGGGCCGAGAGGCCCCGGCAGGACGAGGCCCCGGGCTCCGAGAGGACGACGTGGTGAGCGAGGTCGAGGGCACGCCGTACGCGGCGCTGGACCGGGAGCGGGACCGTCGACGTCGACGGCGGCGTCGGGTCGCGCGGGCGGCGATCGTCGGCGTCCTGGCGGTCGGGGTCGGCGCGGCGACGGTGGGGTACCCCCGGTGGCAGGCGTGGGACGAGCGGGAGCAGCAGGTCCAGGACGCCGGGTTCGCCGATCTGCACGAGGCGAGCGGCGCCCTCTTCGAGGCCTACGAGGCTGCGCGTCAGGTCCTCGACGCGGCGGACGAGCGGGTCGGGGACGACGCAGCGGCCGAGCGCCTCGCCGCGCTGCTGCGGGCGACGGCCACCGAGGCGGTCCTCTTCCCGTACGAGGGGTCCCGGGCGGCGCAGGGTGCGGAAGCGCACGAACGGGCCGCTGCTGTACGCGAACGCGCAGCGCGGCTGAAGGCCGCGACGGACGCCGTGTCGGCCGCGTCCGGCTGACGCGTCCCGGGACTGTGCGGCCCGCACCTCGGGACCGGGGCTGTGGACGACGGCGATCCGTGGGTCGCGCGGCCCTAGCGTGGTCGGCATGGCGACGGTCGGTGCGGCGGTGGTGCAGGCGGCGCCGGCGCTCGGCACGGCCGAGTGGCTGGCGGAGTTCCTGCTGTCCCCGGGACCCGCGGCGCTCGCGGCGGTGCTCGCCGCGGTGCTGGGTCTCGCCGCGGCGCAGGCGCGGATCCGCGCTGATCGTGCCGCCGCGGTCGTCACCAGGGGGCACGCGGCGTGGCTCGCGTCGTCGGCCCGCCGCGCTGAGGAGGAGGACCGGGACCGAGTGCAGTGGTGGGAGTCGTACACCTGGGTCGTGGAGCGGGTGGGCGGCGCGGACGACGAGGCGTTCGGGCCGGTCCTCAAGGCGCTGGCCGCGGCGACAGATGACCCTGTTCGCTCGGCGCTCGCGACCGTAACGTGGGAACGGATCACCGAGCGCGAGGGAGCGGAGCCATGACCCCCGACCAGCAGCGGGCGCGGAGCGGCGGCCGCCGCCCGGTGAGCCCGGAGTTCGCCGCGGAGGCGCGCGAGTACGTCGAGCGGCTGTCGGAGGGCGGGGACCTGTGGCAGCAGGCGGTGGACCGGCAGCGTGAGCGGCGCGAGCGGCGGGACGAGGAGATCCGGCACGAGATGGAGATGGTGCGGTTCTGGACCGCCGAGTACGAGCGCCTGACCCGCGGCGGCCCGATCCGGCGGATGCTCCGCGCCCTGTTCACCTAGGCCGCCCGCACCCTCCGGACCGCGCCGGCCTCACCCCCGCGCCCGCACCTCCGCCGTCAGGTGCGGCCGCCGCCGCTTCGCGTCCCACGCCGTGACGGACCACGCGCCGTCCCCGGTGGCGGCGACCCGCACCACGGGCGTGGACGGCAGCAGCACCGGCGACGCGAACGCGACGTCCCAGTCGTAGGTGTCGCCGCGGCGCGCCCCCACGTCGGCGAGCGCCCGTGCGGCGGTGAGCATCCCGTGCGCGATGGCTCGCGGGAACCCGAGCGCCCGCGCGGTGAGCGGGTGCAGGTGGATCGGGTTGGCGTCCCCCGACACCGCGGCGTACCGGCGGCCGGCCCCCGCGTCGAACGCCCAGCGCCCCGTGGGGACGGGCGCGACGAACTCCGGGCGCGCGTCGTCCTCGGCAGTGGTCCCGGGCACCCGCACCCCGGGAGCCAGGTAGGTCGACACCCCGCGCCACGCGGGCGGCTCGTCGGCCGGCGCGCCCGAGCGGCGGACCTCCGCGACCAGCTCGACCCGCGCACCCTTGCGGTGCGGCCGCAGGTCCTGCGCCCACGCCCGGATGTCGAGCGCGTCCCCGACCCGCAGCGGCGCCCGCTGCTCGACCCGGTTGGCCAGGTGCACGATGCCGAGCGGCGGCATCGGGAAGTCCGGCCGGACGATCAGCGCGATGCCGACCGGGAACGCGAGCACGTGCACGAACCCGGCGGGCAGCACGTCGGACGCGGGCTCGCCGACCAGGTGCTGGTAGGCGGTGAGCCGGCCCGGGTCGGGGACGACACCGCCGAGCCGGTGCTCGACCGGGGGCAGCACCGGGGCGGTGCGCGGACCCTCGTCGTCCGGGCCTGCCGGGATCCCCGGCACCCCGCCCAGCGCCCGGCGCACCGGACCGCCGACCGCCGCCCGGCCGGACGCGAGCCCGGCCCGTGCGTACAGCCCGGCGAGTCCGGGGGACTCCGCGAGCGTCAGCACCCG
>NZ_JAANNB010000323.1 GCF_011603975.1 Cellulomonas sp. IC4_254
CCGGGCCCGACCGCGCCGCGACCGCGGACGACGGCACGCCGCTGCGCTGGCGCGAGCAGGGCGCGGGCAGCCCGGTGCTGCTGCTCCAGGGCCAGGCGACCGCGATGGCCGGCTGGGACCGGGTCGCCGCCGACCTCGCCACGGAGTTCCGGGTGCTGCGCACCGAGCAGCGCGGCGTCGCCGGCACCGCGCCGGGCCCGGACGGCCGCGCGCCGGACGGGCTCACGACGCGCGACCTCGCCCGGGACGTCCGGGCGGTGCTGGACGCCGCCGGGGTCGGCCGCGCGCAGGTCGTCGGGCACTCGATGGGCGGCAAGATCGCGCAGTGGCTCGCGGTGGACGAGCCGGCGCGGGTGACCTCCCTCGTGCTGCTGGCGACCAGCGCGGGGGCCGCCGACGGGGTGCCGCGGGACGCCGAGGCGCACCGGCTGCTGCTCGGCGGGGACGCCGCCGCCCGCACGCGGCTGTTCTTCGACGACGCCTGGGCGGCCGCGCACGCCGACGAGGTGCGGACGTTCTTCGCGCTCGACGCCGCCCGCCCCACCCTGCGGGCCCTGTACCGCGCGAGCACCGAGCACGCCGCGCTCGCCGACCTCGGGCGCGTGGCGGCGCCGACGCTCGTCGTGCACGGGACCGAGGACCGGCTCGCGGCGCTCGCCTCCGCGGAGCGGCTGGCCGCGGCCGTCCCCGGCGCCCGGCTCGTCGCGGTCCCCGGGGCGCGGCACGGGCTGCACCTGGACAGCGCCGAGGCGGCCGAGGCGGTGCGGGCGTTCCTGCGGGAGCACGCCCCGGGCTGACCCCGGGCCGCCCCCGGCCGGGCCGGGGTCTGGCGCGCGGGCCGGTTCCGGGGCTTGACTGGTCACCCGGCGGCAGCGGAGGGGGACGACATGACCACGACCGACCAGCAGGACCTGCGCGGGGCGCACCTCGTCGAGGCCGACCTGCACGGCGCCCGGCTCGTACGCTGCGACCTGTCCGGTGTCGTGATGCGCGGGGTCGAGTTCGACGGGGCGGACATCGACGCGCCGTGGCTGCTCGACGGCGGCTCGCTGCTGGTCAACGGCGTCGACGTGGTGCCCTACGTGGACGCGGAGCTCGACCGGCGGTTCCCCGGGCGGTCGCAGCGGCGCGCCGGCGACCCCGAGGGGCTGCGTCGGGCGTGGGCCGCGGTGGAGGCGACCTGGGCGGCCACCCTCGAGCGCGTCGCGGCGCTGCCGGCCGGCACGGTGGACGTGCAGGTCGACGGCGAGTGGTCGTTCGCGCAGACGGTGCGGCACCTGGTCATGGCGACCGACACCTGGCTGCGCGGCGCGGTGCTGGGCGTCGAGCGGCCGTACCACCCGGTCGGCCAGCCGAACGTCGAGTACGCCGCCGACGGCCACGACCCGGCGGTGTTCTCGGACACCGAGCCCGCGTGGGACGAGGTGCTCGCCGTGCGGGCCGAGCGGGTCGCGATGGTGCGCGACTACCTGGCCGGCGTCACGGCGGCGGACCTGACCGGCACGCGGCCGAACCCGTGGGCGCCGGAGCACCAGGAGACGGTGCTGTCCTGCCTGCACACCATCCTCGAGGAGGAGTGGGAGCACCACCGGTACGCCGTCCGCGACCTCGACGCGATCGCCGCCGGACGCTAACCGGGGCGGCGGGCCAGCACCAGCCGGAACGCGTTCCGGAACCGGTAGGCGCCGTCCGCGGTGCGGAACCGGACCGCCGCCGCGCGCACCACCGGCCCGCGGTCGGCGAGCCCGGCGGCGTCCTCGCCGAGCAGCAGCCCCCGCACCAGGGCGTCCTCGTCCGCCGCCGTCCAGGGGACGTCGACGAGCGCCACGTGCTCGACCGCCAGGCCCGCGCCGGTCAGCAGCGCGCGCACCGGGCCCTCCCGGCGCAGCGGCCCCTCCGGGCCGGGGTCCTCGCCGTCGTCCGCGGCGAGCGCCGCCTCGACCGCGTCCAGCTCGCACCGGTCCCGCTCGGCCCAGCCGCACACGGCGAGCAGCCCGCCCGGCGCCAGCACGCGCGCCGCCTCCGCGACCGCGGCCGCCGGGTCGTCCACCAGGTGCAGCACGGCGACCGCGGACACGACGTCGAACGCGCCGTCCGCCCACGGCAGGTCCTCGGCCTCCGCGACCCGCACGTCCGCACCGGGGACCGCCCGCCGGGCCCGCGATGCCATGCCCGGCGCGACGTCCGCACCCGACACCGCCGCGCCGCGGGCGGCCGCGTCGGCGAGCAGCTCGCCCGTCCCGCAGCCGACGTCCAGCAGCCGCGTCCCCGGGCCGACGCCCGCGGCCGTCAGCAGCGCGGTACGGGCCGGGCGGGCGAAGCCGCCCCACGCGGCGGCCCAGTCGTCGGCCAGTGCGGTCCACGGGTCGTCGAGGTCG
>NZ_JAANNB010000324.1 GCF_011603975.1 Cellulomonas sp. IC4_254
AGGTAGGACCTCCCGCCCGAGACAGGACCGCGCACGGCCCTATCTCGACCCGCAGGCCCTATCTCGGCGAGAAGAAGACGAAGGAGCCACACCCATGCCCGTCGAGTTCCTCGGGATCGCCACCACCAACGACGCGTCCGAGACACGCGCCGCCACGACCCGCTCGTTCGACCCCGGCTACCTGGAGCGGATCGTCCGGGCGCACGAGGACACCGGCTGGACCCGCGTCCTGTTCGCCTACGGCTCGTCCGGCCCGGAGCCGGCGGCGCTCGCGGCGTACGTCGCCTCCCGGCTGCCGTCCATCGAGCTGCTGCTCGCGCACCGGCCGAACGTGTCGTACCCGACGTACGCCGCTAAGACGTTCGCGACGCTGGACCAGCTGTCCGGCGGCCGGCTGTCGGTGCACTTCATCACCGGCGGCAACGACCACGAGCAGGGCCGCGAGGGCGACACCCTGACCAAGGACGAGCGGTACGCCCGCACCCAGGAGTACATCCAGATCGTCAAGCGGGCCTGGACGTCGACCGAGCCGTTCGACCACCACGGCCGGTACTACGACTTCGCCGACTTCCACCTGGACATCAAGCCGGTCCACGGCCACGTGCCGACCATCTCGTTCGGCGGGTCCTCGGACGCGGCCTTTAAGGTCGGCGCCGCGGAGGCGGACATCTACGCCGTCTGGGGCGAGCCGCTGGACCGCACCCAGGAGCAGATCGACCGGGTGCACGCCGAGGCCACTGCCGCGGGCCGCGCCACCCCGCCGCGCATCCACGCCGCGTTCCGGCCGATCATCGCGCCCACCGAGGAGCTGGCCTGGGAGAAGGCGCACCGCGTGCTGGACGCGATCGAGGCCCGCAAGGCCGCGCTCGGCGGCGTGCTGAGCAAGCGGCACCCCATCGACGCCCCGCAGAACGCCGGCTCCCAGCGGCTGCTGGAGATCGCGGCGCAGGGCGACCGGTTCGACTCGGTGCTGTGGACCGCCACGGCCAAGGCCACCGGCGGCGCCGGCAACTCGAACGCCCTGGTCGGCACGCCCGAGCAGGTCGCCGAGGCGCTGCTGGCGTACTACGACCGCGGCGTCCGGATCATCTCCGCCCGCGGCTACGACCTGCTGGACGACGCGGTCGACTTCGGCCGGTACGTGATCCCGCTGGTCCGCGAGGGCGTCGCCGCGCGCGACCGCGAGGCCGCCGCCGCGGCCGCGGCCTGAGCGGGGCCGGCCGTGCGCTTCCAGCTGCTCGACATCGTCTTCAACCCGCCGCACCCGGTCACGGGCGAGGCGGTGCCGCCGGCGGACCGGCTGGCCCGGACCGTCCGGCACGCGGTCCTGGCCGAGGAGCTCGGCTTCGACTCGTTCGCCGTGGGGGAGCGGCACGCCGGCGACGTGCTGTCGTCGGCCCCCACGGTGATCCTCGGCGCGATCGCCGCGTCGACCAGCCGGATCCTGCTGTCGACGGGCGTCACCGTGCTGTCGCTGCTCGACCCGGTGCGGGTGGCCGAGGACCTGGCGACCGTCGACCAGCTGTCCCGCGGCCGGCTCGAGATCGTCATCGGCAAGGGCAACGAGGTGCTGCAGTACCCGCTGCTCGGCCTCGACCTCGCCAAGCAGTACGAGTACCTCGAGGAGAACTACGAGCTGCTCCGCCTGCTGCTGTCGCAGGAGGACGTGACCTGGGAGGGCCGGCACCGGCACCGCCTCGAGCACGCCACCACGCTGCCGCGGCCGTACGCCGGGCCGTTCCGGATCTGGCACGGCTCGGCCACCTCCCGGTTCGCCGTCGAGCTGGCGGCGCGGTGGGGCGACCCGATCGTCACCGCGAACGCCCTGCAGCCGCGGGAGAACTACGCCGTGCTGCTCGACCACTACCGCGAGCAGTACGCCGCGCACGGCCACGACCCGGCCCGGGCGTACGTCGGCTCCGGCTCCGGCGGGCTGTTCCTCGCCGACACCACCGAGGCCGCCGTCGCGCAGTACCGGCCGCTCTACCAGGGGCAGGTCGACGTGGCCGCCCGCCGGGGCTACGGCGCCGACGCGGTGGGGAAGGCGCCGTCCTTCCGCACGCTCGGGGACGCCGTCGAGCGCGGCCCCGCCCTGGTCGGCTCCCCGGAGCGGGTGGCCGAGAAGATCCTCGACTACCACGCGACCTACGGGCACGTCCTGCAGTCCGTCTCCGTGAACCACCTGCTCGACCCGGCGGAGCAGGAGGACGTGCTGCGCCGGTTCGCCGAGGAGGTCGCGCCGCTGGTGCGCGCCGAGGTGCGCACCGACCTGTGGTCCGCCGCCGACCCCGGCCGCGCCGCCGGCTTCACCGCCGTCGAGCACCCCGCCGCCGTCGTCCAGCGCGTCCAGCG
>NZ_JAANNB010000325.1 GCF_011603975.1 Cellulomonas sp. IC4_254
GGATCGCCACCGCGCCCGACGCGAGCAACGGCGAGACGCTGCGCCGGGTCCGCGAGGGCAGCGGCGTGCTGGCCGCGGCCGCGATGCGCCGGCTGGACGAGGACCTCGACTGGTACCGCGCCCTGCCCGCCGACGACCGCTCCTGGGTCGGCCTCGTCGCGCAGGCCGGCATCACGGCCTTCGTCACGTGGTTCGCCGACCCGTCCCGCCCGCCGCACGGCGTCGGCGAGATCTTCGCGACCGCGCCGCCCGAGCTGACCCGGTCGATCTCGCTGCAGCACACGCTGCAGCTGGTCCGCGTCGTCGTCGACGTCGTGGAGTCGCACAGCGACCGGCTGGCGGCCCCGGGCGGCGAGCGCGACCTGCTGGAGGCGGTGCTCCGCTACTCCCGCGAGGTGGCGTTCTCCGCCGCCGAGGTCTACGCCCGCGCCGCGGAGGTCCGCGGCGCCTGGGACGCCCGGCTGGAGGCGCTCGTCGTGGACGCGCTGCTCCGCGGCGACGTGGACGACTCGCTGCGGTCCCGGGTCGCGGCGCTCGGCTGGAGCGGCCGCGGCAGCACCCTGGTCGTCGTCGGCACGACCGCCTCCCCGCTGGACGACGTCCGCACGTCCGACCTGCGCCGCGCGACCCGCCGTGCCGCGGACGACGCGCTCGTCGGCATCCAGGGCGACCGCCTCGTCGTGTTCCTCGGCGGGACCGGCGACCTGCGCGAGGCCGCCGCGTCGCTGATCCCCCGGTTCGGCCCCGGGCCCGTGGTGCTCGGCCCGACCGGCGCGGACCTCGCGGACGCCGCCCGGTCCGCGCGCGCCGCGCTCGCCGGGCTGGCCGCCATCTCGGCGTGGCCGCAGGCGCCGCGCCCGGTGCTCGCCGACGACCTGCTGCCCGAGCGCGTGCTGGTCGGCGACGCCAGCGCCCGCGCGCTGCTCGTCGAGCAGGCGTACGTCCCGCTGCTCGCCAGCACCGGCAGCCTGCTGGAGACCCTGACCGCGTACCTCGCGGCGGGCCGGAGCCTCGAGGCCGCGGCCCGCACGCTCTACGTGCACCCGAACACCGTCCGGTACCGCCTGCGCCGCGTCGCCGAGGTCACCGGCTGGGACCCCCTCGACCCGCGCGAGGCGTACGTCCTGCAGCAGGCTCTGGCGGTCGGCCGCCTGGACCACCCCGGCGCCTGACGCCCGCGAGTTCGGCACTCCGCGACCGAGTTCGGCACCTGGAGCTGCCGAGCTCGGCACCGCGCTGCCGAACTCGGCGCCCGCAGGCGTTGTGGGACCCGGACAAGTCGGACCCGGCAACGGTGTGCGGGTCGTGAGCGGGCACCGGGCGCGCCGCCCGGCAGAGTGGTCGGGTGCTCGCGATCGTCTGCCCCGGACAGGGCGCCCAGACCCCCGGAATGCTCGCCCCCTGGCTCGAGCTGCCCGGATCCGCCGACCGCCTGGCGGCCTTCTCGGAGGCCTCGGGCGTCGACCTGACGGCGCACGGGACGACCTCCGACGCCGACACCATCCGCGACACCGCGGTGGCCCAGCCCCTCATCGTGTCGACCTCCCTCCTCGCGCTGCGCGCGCTGGAGGACGAGGGCGGCCCGGTCGCGGCCGGCGCCACGGCGGGGCACTCGGTCGGCGAGTTCGCCGCCGCGGCCGTCGCGGGCGTGCTGGACGACGCCGCCGCGGTGGCCCTGGTCGGGCAGCGCGCCCGGTTCATGGCCGAGGCCGCGGCCGCCGAGCCGACCGGCATGACCGCCGTCCTCGGCGGAGACCCGGACGAGGTGCTCGCCGCGATCGAGGCCGCCGGCCTGTGGCCCGCCAACGTCAACGGCGGCGGCCAGGTCGTCGCCGCCGGTGCGCAGGACGCGCTGGCCCGGTTCGCGGAGAACCCGCCGGTCCGCGCCCGGGTCGTCCCGCTGGCGGTCGCCGGCGCGTTCCACACCCCGTTCATGCAGCCCGCCCGCGACGCGTTCGCCGCCGTCGCCGCCGAGGCCGCCGCCGCGTCCCCGCGCGTGACGCTGCTCACCAACGCCGACGGCACCGCCTTCGGTCCGGACGCCGCCGGCGCCGACGTGGTGGCCCGCCTGGTGTCGCAGATCGCCTCGCCGGTGCGCTGGGACCTGTGCCAGGCGACCCTCGCGGAGCTGGGCGTGACCGGCCTGCTCGAGCTCGCCCCCGGTGGTGTGCTCAAGGGCCTGGCCCGGCGTAGCCTGCCCGGGGTGGAGACGGTCGCGATCACCTCGCCGGCCGACCTGCCCGCCGCCCGGGACCTGGTCGCCCGCCACACCGCGACCCCCGGCGCCGCGCCCACGACCGACGACTCCCGGGAGACCGCGAAGTGACCCGCCCCACCCTGA
>NZ_JAANNB010000326.1 GCF_011603975.1 Cellulomonas sp. IC4_254
GTCGTCGCCGACCCGGCCGCGGCCGAGACCCGCCTGCGCGCCGTGCTCGCGGAGGTCGGCGACGACCTGCGCGCCCGGTCCGCCGCGACGCCGAACGCCGACCTCCGGCAGATGCTCGAGGCGGCCGCCACCATGGCCGGCGACCCCGCGCTCGCCGCCGAGGCCGCCCGCCTCGTGCACGCCGGCACCGGCCCCGCCACCGCGCTGGACCAGGCCGTCGAGGGCTTCGCCGCCGTGTTCACCGCCGCCGGCGGCGACCTCGCCGAGCGCGCCACCGACCTGCGCAGCGTCCGGCACCGTGCCGTGGCCCGGCTGCTCGGCGTGCCCGAGCCGGGGCTGGCGGCGCTCGACGCCCCGGCCGTGGTCGTCGCTGACGACCTGTCCCCCGCCGACACCGCGGCGCTCGACCTGTCGAAGGTCGCCGCGATCGTCACCGAGCTCGGCGGCCCCACCAGCCACACCGCGATCGTCGCGGGCCAGCTCGGGCTGCCGTGCGTGGTCCGGGTCGCCGGCGCCACCGCGCTCGCCGCGGGCACGCCCGTCCTGGTCGACGCCGCCGCCGGCACCGTCGAGGTGTCGCCGTCCGCCGAGGCCGCCGACCTGGTGGCCCGGCGCGCGGCCGACGAGCGCCTGGTGGCCGGCGTCACCGGTCCCGGGGCCACCGCCGACGGCCACGCCGTCCCGCTGCTGGCCAACGTCGGCACCCCCGACGACGCCCGAGCCGCGGCGCCGGGCACCGAGGGCGTCGGCCTGTTCCGCACCGAGGTGCTGTTCCTCGACGCGCGCACCGAGCCCGCCGTCGCCGACCAGACCGCCGCCTACGCCGAGGTGATCGAGGCGTACGCGGGCCGCAAGGTCGTCATCCGGACGCTCGACGCCGGCGCCGACAAGCCGCTGGCGTTCGCCACCCAGGCCGACGAGGAGAACCCGGCGCTCGGCGTCCGCGGCTACCGGCTGGTCCGGTCGCTGCCCGGCATCGTCAGCCGGCAGCTCGAGGCCCTGGGCGCAGCCGTCCGCGCGCTGCCCGCCGACCGGCAGGCCGACGTGTGGGTCATGGCCCCGATGATCGCGACCCCCGCCGAGGCACGGGCGTTCGCGTCCGCCGCGCGCGAGGTGGGCATCGTCAAGGTCGGCGTCATGGTCGAGGTCCCCGCGGCCGCGCTGCTCGCCGAGGCGATCCTGGCCGAGGTCGACTTCGTCTCCCTGGGCACCAACGACCTGGCGCAGTACACGATGGCCGCCGACCGGCTGCGCGGCGAGCTCGCCGACCTGCTGGACCCGTGGCAGCCCGCCGTGCTGCACCTGGTGGCCGCGACCGCGTCGGCCGGCGTGCGCGTCGGCAAGCCGGTGGGCGTGTGCGGCGAGTCGGCCTCCGACCCGCTGATGGCGCTCGTGCTGGCCGGGCTCGGCATTACCAGCCTGTCGATGGCCGCGGGCCGGGTCCCAGCGGCGCGCTACGCGCTGCGGTCGCTGACCCTGGACGCGTGCCGGACGCTGGCCGCGGCCGCGCTGGCCGCGCCGGACGCGGCGTCGGCCCGGGCGGCGGTCCGCGCCGGCCTGGACGCCGACGTGGCGCGGGTCCTCCTCGGCGAGGGCTGACCGACCCCGCCGGGCGGGCTCCTACGCAGGCCCGCCCGGCGGCCCGTTCCGCCCGTGAGCCGGACGGAGTGGAGCGTCCTGCCCGACACGCCGGTGCGTGTCGGGCAGGACGCTCCCCTCGTCTCCAGCCGTGACTAGCCGAGGGCCAGGCGCACCACCGTGAAGCCGGCCGCCCCCACGACGGCCGCGCCCGGCAGCCAGCGCAGCACCGCGCGGGTCTGCCCGCCCACCCGGCCGAGCAGCACCACCAGCACCGCCGCGACGCCCGCGAACACCGCCGCGTCGCCCCAGTAGCCCAGCACCACGGCGTAGGTCACGACCGCCTCGGCGAGCCAGCAGGCCGCGAACAGCGCCGGGCCCAGCCCGCGCCATCGGCCCTCGGCCGTCCGCCACAGCCGCCCGGCCCAGCCGAACACCGGCCCGCCGACGACGCCGGACACCGCCCACACGGCGACCGACGCCGCCCCGACCCCGAACCCGCGCAGGTCGGCCACCAGGTAGTACCCCGCGACCTCGGCGGCGCAGGCGAGCAACCCCGCGACCGCCGCGACCCAGCCGCGCCGGGCGAGCGCGCCCACCAGGAACGAGGCCGCCAGCCAGGGGCTGACGGCGTTGGCCAGCCCCTGGAACCAGGACCCGCCGAGCAGGGTCTGGCCGAACGAGGTCAGCGCGCCGACCGCCAGGCCCGCGCCGACGGCGGCGGCGAGGACGGCGGGCGCGGGCCTGGCG
>NZ_JAANNB010000327.1 GCF_011603975.1 Cellulomonas sp. IC4_254
CGGGGGTGCCGGGGCGGGCGGCCGGGGCGGGCACGGTGCCCGCCCGGTCCGCCCCGGGCTCGCGCACGGCGGTCACGAGGCCTCCGGGGCGTAGAACGCCCGCGCCAGCGCGTCGAGCGTCCGCGCGGACGTCGGCCCGAACGACAGCACCTGGGTGTCCGCCATGTCGACCACCCGGCGGTGCTCCCCCGCGGGCGTCTGGGCCACGGCCGGCAGCTGCTCCAGCAGCCCGTCGACCCCGCCGACCGACTCCAGGCCCTTCGTCATCACCAGCACGAGGTCCGGCTGCGCGGCCACCAGGGCCTCGTCGGTCACCGGCCGCATGCCCTGCCAGCCGATCTCGCCGGCCACGTCCACCGCGCCGAGCGCCTCGATGAGCGAGTCCGCCCCCGAGCCCTCGCCGAACAGGTAGTACACGCCCGCCTGCCCCCGCAGGTAGAGGAACACCACCCGCAGCCGGTCGGCCGGGTCGTCGGGGGCGAGCCGGTCGACCTGGGCCCGGACCTCGTCGATCTCGGCCTGGGTGCGCGCGGCGAGCGCGGCGCCCTCGTCGGGCAGCCCCACCGCCGTCGCGACCGCCGTGATGAGGTCGCCGACCGTGCCGAGCTCGCGGTGGGAGTCGACCACGACCACCGGGATCCCCGCGTCGCGCATCTGCAGCACGGTGTCCCAGGGGCCCAGCGTGGTGTCGGTGATGATCAGCGTCGGCGCGAGCTCGAGGATCGCCTCGCCCGACAGGTCGTGCCCGCTGGTCGTGACCACGGGCAGGTCGGCGATCTCCGGGAAGTCGGACGAGGAGTCCCGGCCGACGACGCTGCCGCCGAGCCCGAGCTCGAAGAGGATCCGCGAGGTGGAGCCGTACAGGTCGAGCGCGAGGACCCGGCTGGTGTCGGTGACCGTGACCTCGGTGCCCTGCGCGTCGGTCAGCGTGACGGGCAGCGCGGGGCGCGGGTCGTCGGCCACGGGCTCGACCGGGGCCGCGGCGGCGACGGCGGTCTGCTCGCCCTCCCAGGCGCGCGGGTCGTCGAGGGGCGCGAGGTCCGCGAGCGGGGCGCGGTCGCCGGCCACCGCGGCGCTGGTCCCGGTCGCCCCGGCCACCCCCGTGCAGCCCGCGAGCACCGCCGCGACCACGGCCGCCACCAGGGCCGGGACCGCGCGGCGGACGACGCGGCGGGGTGGGACGTGCGGGCGTGCGGGCATGACGGAGCGACTCCTGTGCGGGTGGGCTCGCGCACGGAGGCACCGTCGATGGGGCGCCGTGGCGAAGGTGAGCCAAACCTAAGTTAGCCAACCCTCAGAAGACAAGACGCCGTCGCACGTCGGACGGATCGGGCACCGTTCGGGTGACCCCGCCTAGCCTGGGGCGATGGACCGCCGAGCCCGCGCCGACGCCCCCGTCCCGACCGCCGAGGAGCGCGCCGACCGGCTCAAGGAACGGGTGTACGTCACGTTCGCGGCGCTGGCGGTGGTGCTGACGCTCCGGTCGCACGGCGAGGTCACCCCGGGCGTCGCCGCGACCACGCTGCTCATCACCGTCGGCGGCACGCTGCTCGCGGTGCTGCTCGCCGACGTCGTGTCGCACCTCGCCGTGCACGCCGCGCTGCCGACCGCGGCCGAGGCGCGGCACATGGTCGCGGTGTGCACCGGGGCGCTCGGCGTGCTGGTGCTGCCGATGATCTTCGTCGGCCTGGCGGCCTGGGGGTCGTGGACCGTCGACGGGGCGTTGCGCGCGTCGACGATCGCGCTGGTGGCGAGCCTGGGTGTCGTCGGCTGGCTCGCGGTCCGCCGGGTCGCCCTGCCGGGGTGGCAGAAGCTGCTGGTGCTGGTCGCCGAGGTCGCCCTCGGCGTGGCGGTGGTCGCCCTGGAGCTCCTGGCCCACGGCTGACCCGCGCGCCCCCGTCGGGTCAGCGCGCGGGGCGGTCGCCCCTGCCCTCGGCGGCGCGGGCGGCGTCGCGCTCGCGCAGGCGCTGCTCCTCGCGCTTCACCTCGGCCTGCGTCGCGCGCTCGCGGTGCAGCCACTCGGGCGACTCCTCGACGATCGCGTCGATCTGCTCGGTGGTGAGCGGGTCGGTGAGGCCGTTGCGCGCCAGCCCGGACGTCGAGATGCGCAGCCGCGCGGCGACGACCGACCGCGGGTGCGGGCCGTTCTTCCGCAGCTCGGTGAGCCACGCCGGGGGGTTGCGCTGCAGGTCGTCGAGCTGCTCGCGGGACACCGGGCCCGCCTGGAACTCCTCGGGCGTCGCGGGCAGGTAGACCCCGAGCTTGGCGGCGGCCGTCGCGGGCTTCATGGTCTGCGGCGTG
>NZ_JAANNB010000328.1 GCF_011603975.1 Cellulomonas sp. IC4_254
TCGGCGGGGCTCGGGTGAGGGCAGGGAGGAGGGCGGACGCACAGGGTGCGCCCAGGTCGGCCCCAGGCTGTCGGCAGGTGCGGGCGGGAGCGTCGGCGCAGGTGGGCGCGGCGCCGCGGGTGCGGCGGCGTGCCCCGACGCCCGACCCCGCACAGGAAGCGACCGATGAGCCCACGACCCCCGATCCCGGAGAAGCTGCCCAAGAAGGACCGCAAGGCCCTCGCCCGGGAGCTCGCCCGTCTCGAGCGGGAGCGCCAGGCGCAGCGCCGGCGGCGGAACCGGCGGCTCGGCTGGGCGGGTGCGGGGACGGCGGTCGTCGCGGTCGGCGTGATCACGGCGCTGGCGGTGCAGGCCTCCGTCCGTGCCGGGCAGGTCGGGCCGCACAACATGCTGTCGGACGGGGTGGTGCTCACCGGCGACGGCAGCGCGGTGGCGGCGAGCCGCACGAGCGCGCTCGACCCGGGGGAGTCGCCGGTCGTGACGGTCGTGGACCGCAGCAGCGGGGTGCTCGACCTCGTGCTGTACCTGGACTACCGGTCGCCCGAGGCGCAGACGTTCTGGGCGGCGAACTCCGCGTCGGTCGAGCAGTGGGTGACGGCGGGGTACGCGACGCTGGAGATCCACCCGCTGGCGCTGCTCGACGGCGCGTCGGTGCCCACGGGCGCGGGCGCCACGCCGTCGGCCTCCGCCGACCCGACCGCCTCGGCCGACCCGACCGACGCCGCCGCGGACGACTCGTTGCTCGGCACGATGCAGACGACCGGCGACTACTCCGCCCGCGCCGCCGGCGCCCTCGCGTGCGTCGCGGACACGGCGCCGGACAGCGTGCTCGCGGTGCACGACGCGCTGCTCGCCGCGCAGCCGGACCTCGACGAGGACGGCCTGGACGACGACGACCTGCTCGCCCTCGTGCAGAACGCCGGCGTCACGGACGAGACGGTGGCGGACTGCGTCACGAACGGCGACTTCACCGACTGGGCGCAGGCGGCGACGACCCGGGCGGCCGAGTCCGTGCCGTACGACGTCGGCAGCGTCACGAGCAGCCCGGTGCTGCTCGTCGGCGGGCAGCAGTACACCGGCGACCTCGGCGACGCGGACGCGCTGCTGGCGTTCATCGAGCAGGTGAGCACCGAGCTCGCGGCCGAGGCGGCGCAGGCCGAGGCGTCGGCGTCGCCGAGCGCGTCCCCGTCACCGACTGCCGCCGACGCCACCGAGCCGGCGGACGCCGCGGCCGCGGGCTGAGTCCGGGGCCGCGCCGGGGACCGCCCGGCCGGGCACCCGAGCGCGCACGGCCGGGTACCCGACCTGCACCGGGCGCGAGACCGCGGCCGGTCCCCGGTCCGGGCGGGGACGGGCGCGCCGTAGCGTGGCTGCATGGACCGCTGGACCTGGCCCGCGTGGGTGGGCGTCGTCGGCGGGCTCGCGGCGTTCGCCGTGCTGCTCGTGCCGGTGCTCGTCGTGCAGAGCCGCCGGTACGGGCGGCTGAGCGGCTGGCGGCTGCTCGGCGCCGCCGCGGTGGCGGTCTACGGCGTGGCGCTGCTCGCGTACACGCTGCTGCCCCTGCCGTCCGGCGACCTCGCGGCCTGGTGCGCGCAGTACGGCGTCGGTGGTCCCCAGCTCCGGCCGCTGCAGTTCGTCGCCGACATCCGGCGGGACACCGCGGGGCTCGGCCTCGGGGCCACGCTGCGCAGCGCCGCCGTGCTGCAGGTCGTGTTCAACGTGCTGCTGTTCGTGCCCTGGGGCGTCCTCGCCCGCCGGTACCTGGGCCGGGGCGTGCTCGGCAGCACCCTGTCGGCCGCCGCGGCGTCCCTGCTGATCGAGACCACCCAGGCCACCGGGATCTTCGGGCTGATCGGGTGCGCGTACCGGCTCGGCGACGTGGACGACCTGCTCACCAACACGCTCGGCGGGCTGCTCGGCGCGCTGGTCGCGCCGCTGGTGCTCGGCTGGATGCCGCGCTCCGGCGACCTCGCGGCGGGGCGCGCGGTGCCCCGCCCCGTCACGTCCGGCCGCCGCTGGCTCGGCATGCTGGTGGACGCCGCGCTGGTCACGTTCGTCGGGTACGGGATCACCGTGGCGTACCGGCTGCTGCTCGTGGCCGCGGGCCGGCCGCTCCCGGACGACGGCGACCCGGTCGAGCTGCTGATCGGCACGGTGCTGCCGGTCGCGGTGCTGCTGTGGCTGCCGCCGCTGCTCGGGAGCGGGGCGTCGCTCGGGCAGCGGGCCATGTGGCTCGAGCCCCGGTGGCGCCGGGCGGACGGGACCCCGGGACGCGGGTCGCTCGGGGTGCGG
>NZ_JAANNB010000032.1 GCF_011603975.1 Cellulomonas sp. IC4_254
CGGGCCCACCCGAGAGGCACACCCCCATGAAGCGCAGACTGACCGCCTGGATCGCCGCGATCGCCGCCACCGCGTCGCTCGCCGCCTGCGCGTCCGGCGGCGGCGAGAGCTCGGCCGGCGCCACCTCGACCGCCGACGCGGACAACCGCGTCACGGTCCGCGTGGGCGTCACCGACAAGGCCCAGGAGTACTGGACGACGTTCACCGACCTGGCGGCGGACGAGGGCATCGACGTCGAGCTGGTGAACTTCACCGACTACACGCAGCCGAACCCGATCCTCAGCTCGGGCGACCTGGAGCTCAACCAGTTCCAGCACCTGCTGTACCTGGCGAACTACAACGTGAACTCCGACGACGACCTGCAGCCGATCGGCTCCACCGCGATCTACCAGCTCGGCCTCTACACCACCAAGGGCTACGCGACCCCGGAGGACGTCCCGGCGGGCGCCGAGATCGCGATCCCGAACGACGTCGTCAACCAGGCGCGCGCCCTGCTGGTGCTGCAGTCGGCCGGCCTGATCTCGCTGGTCGACGGCGGCAACGCGTTCTCCACGCCGGCCGAGGTCGACGAGGCCGCGTCGAAGGTGAAGGTCGTCCCGGTGGACGCGAACCAGACCGCCGTGCAGCTGCAGAGCCTGGACGGCGCCATCATCAACAACAACTTCGCGACGGACGCGGGCATCGACCCGACGACGGCGATCTACTCCGACCTGGAGGACACGGACACGGCCCGCCCGTACCTGAACCTGTGGGTCGCCCGGGCCGAGGACGCCGACAACCCGGTGTTCCAGCAGCTCATCGAGATCTACCACTCGCCCGAGGTCACCGACCAGCTGGTGGAGGAGAACGGCGGCACCGCGGTGGTCGAGGACGTGCCGGCCGACGAGCTGCAGTCCGACCTGGCCGACCTCGAGGACCTGGTCCGCGAGAACGCCTGAACCCGCCAGCCCTCGACGGCGCCGGCCCCCCGACGGGGTCGGCGCCGTCGGCGCGCGCGGGCGGTCCGGGACCCGTTCGGTGGCGGGATCCGGGGCCCGGTGGCACCGTGATCGCGCGGCACCCGGGTGCCGTGAGACCCGAGGACGCGGCGCTCCCCGCGGGTGCTAGGGTCGCCCGCGTCCGCCCCCACCCAGGGACAGGAGTCGAGCACGTGAGCACCCACGCCGCTTCCGAGCGCCACGCGCAGCCGATGCGCGCCACGGCCGGGGCGTCCTGCGGGCTCATGTGCTGTCGCCAGCGAATGTGCTGACGCTGCACCTTCGCAGCACGGCTCTCCCGCGGCGGACGTCCCGCCCGGCCCGACGCTCCTGACGAGCGGACCGGCCCGACCGGACTCCTCCTCCCGGCCCTGACGCCGACGGCCCCGCGCCGTCCGCCCGGGGGCCCGCCGCCGGACAGCCCCACCCGGCGCCGCGGCCCCGCCCGTACGCCACCGCCCCGCGGGCCCGGCCACCGGCCCGCACGGGGCTCGCCGCGAGCCGAGCCCCTGCTCAGATCCACCGGAAGGCAGCACCACCATGAAGCGCAGACTGACCGCCGTCCTCGCCGCCCTCGCCGTGGGCGCGCTGGCCGCCTGCTCCGGCGGCGAGCCCGCGGCCGCCCCGACGACCGCGGACCCGGACAACCCGGTGACCGTGCGCGTCGGCGTGACGGACAAGTCGAAGGCCTACTGGACCACCTTCACCGACCTCGCGGCCGAGGAGGGCATCGACGTCGAGCTGGTGAACTTCACCGACTACCAGCAGCCGAACACGGTGCTCAGCGAGGGCCAGCTGGAGCTGAACCAGTTCCAGCACCTGCTGTTCCTGGCGAACTACAACGTCAGCGCCGACGACGACCTCGCCCCCATCGGCGCGACCGTCATCTACCAGCTCGGTCTCTACACGACCAAGGGCTACGCCTCGCCGGACGAGATCCCGGACGGCGGCGAGATCGCCATCCCGAACGACCCGACCAACCAGGCGCGCGCGCTGCTCGTGCTGCAGTCGGCGGGCCTCATCTCGCTGAAGGACGGCGGCAACGCGCTGTCGACCCCCGCGGAGATCGACCAGGCCGCCTCGCGCGTGAAGGTCGTGCCCGTCGACGCGAACCAGACCGCGATCCAGCTGCAGGACCTGGACGCGGCGGTCGTGAACAACAACTTCGCCGCGGACGCGGGCATCGACCCGACGACCGCGATCTACTCCGACCTGGAGGACACGGACACGGCCCGCCCGTACGTGAACATCTGGGTCGCCCGCGCCGAGGACGCCGACAACCCGGTGTACGCGGAGCTCATCGAGATCTACCACCGCGACGAGGTCATCGGCCAGCTCCTGGACGAGAACCAGGGCACGGCGGTCGAGCAGGACCTCAGCCCCGAGGAGCTGCAGACCAGCCTCACGGAGCTCGAGGACCAGGTCCGCGCCGCCGGCTGACGCACACGGTGCGCCGGGCGGCCCGCGGGTCGCCCGGCGCACGACCGCCCGCCGGCGCGACGCCGGCACCCGCCACCCGCACCCCGCGGGCGACCCCCACCCAGGACGGTGACCCGATGACCGCGATGGTCTCCCTGCGTGACGTCACGAAGGTGTTCGACGGGACCTCAGGTCCGGTCCGCGCCGTCGACGGCGTCACGCTCGACATCGAGCGCGGCGACGTGTTCGGCGTGATCGGCTACTCCGGCGCCGGCAAGAGCACGCTGGTGCGGCTGATCAACGCGCTCGAGATGCCGACCTCCGGCCAGGTGGTGGTCGACGGCACCGAGCTCACCGGGCTCAAGGAGCGCGGCCTGCGCCCCGCCCGCGCCGGGATCGGCTTCATCTTCCAGCAGTTCAACCTGCTGAAGTCCCGGACGGTCGCCGCCAACGTGGCGTACCCGCTGCGGGTGGCGAAGTGGCCGAAGGCCAAGCGCGAGGCCCGGGTGGCGGAGCTGCTGGAGTTCGTGGGGCTGTCCGACAAGGCCAAGCAGTACCCCGACCAGCTGTCCGGCGGGCAGAAGCAGCGCGTCGGCATCGCCCGCGCGCTCGCGACGTCGCCGGCCCTGCTGCTCGCCGACGAGGCCACCAGCGCCCTCGACCCGGAGACCACCAAGGACGTGCTCGACCTGCTCCGGCGGGTCAACCGCGAGCTCGGCGTGACGATCGTCGTGATCACGCACGAGATGTCGGTCGTCTCCTACCTGTGCAACAAGGTCGCGGTCATGGAGCACGGCAAGGTGGTCGAGGAGGGCGACGTGTACCGCGTGTTCGCGGAGCCCGAGCAGCCGATCACCCGCCGGTTCATCGGCGCCGCGCTGCACGACCGCCCGCGGCCCGACGTCGTCGCCCGGCTGCGCGAGCGGCACCCCGGCCGCATCGTCACGATCGCCGTCCGGGAGAGCGAGGCGACCGCCGGCATCATCATCACCGAGCGCCTGCGCGCCCACGGCATCGACGGGCACGTGGTGTTCGGCGGGATCACCGAGGTCAACTCCCGCCCGCTCGGCTCGCTGACCTTCGCGCTGGAGGGCCCGGACGCGGCGATCGACGCGTTCGTCGCCGACCTGCGCGCGCACACCGAGGTGATCGAGCACGCCCCCGACGGCGACCATGCCGGCCCCGCGAGCAAGGAGGTGCGGGCGTGAACAGCAACGGCGTCAGCCTGTGGCCCGAGCTCTGGCAGGCCCTCGGCGAGACCCTGCAGATGGCGATCGCCGCCCTGGCGATCGGCGGTCTGGCCGGCCTCGTGCTCGGCATCGCGCTCTACGTGACCCGCGCGGGCAACATCCTGGCCAACCGCCCGGTGTTCGTCGTGCTCAACGTGCTGGTCAACATCGTCCGGCCGATCCCGTTCATCATCTTCATCACCGCGGTCCGGCCGCTGACCCAGGCGCTCACCGGGGCGTCCTACGGCGTCGAGGCCGCGATCCCGGCGCTGGCGATCATGGCGACGTTCGCGACCTCGCGCATCGTCGAGCAGAACCTCGTCGCGCTCGACCCGGGCGTCATCGAGGCGGCGCGCGCGATGGGCGCGGGCCCGCTGCGGATCATCGCGACCGTGATCGTCCCCGAGACGCTCGGCCCGCTCATCCTGGGCTTCACGTTCCTGTTCGTCGGCATCGTCGACATGACGGCGGTGGCGGGCGCGATCGGCGCCGGCGGCCTCGGCGACTTCGCGATCGTCTACGGGTACCAGCGGTTCAACGACGTGGTCACGTGGACCGCCGTCGCGGTGATCGTGGTGATGGTCCAGCTGGCCCAGTTCCTGGGCAACTTCCTGGCCCGCAAGGTGCTGCGCCGCTGACGCGCGCCGTTGTCTCCGCCGAGAGAGGACCCGCCCGGCGAGAGAGGACCGTTTCCGGCCCTGTCTCGACCGGGCGGTCCTCTCTCGGCGTGGAGCGAGGCAGGGTTCCTAGAGCTTCTTGCCCGGGTTGAGGATGCCCGTGGGGTCCAGGACCGCCTTGATCCCGCGCTGGATCGCCAGGACGCGCTCGCCGAGCTCGCCCGCCAGGGCGCCGCGCTTCTCGGTGCCGATGCCGTGCTCGCCGGTCACCGTGCCGCCGAGCTCGACCGCGAGCCCGAGGATCCGCGCGTGCGCCTCCGCCGCCGCGGCGACCTGCGCCGGGTCGGCGGGGTCGAACGCGATCACCGGGTGCAGGTTGCCGTCGCCGACGTGCCCGCCGGTGCCGATCGGCAGCCCGACCTGCGCGGAGATGTCGCCGAGCCGCTCCAGCAGCTCGGGCAGCCGGGTGCGGGGCACCGCGACGTCCTCGTTGATGCTGCCGCCGCGGACGGCGCGCATCGCCGGGTTGAACGCCCGCCGGGCCCGGAGCAGGGCGTGCAGCCGCTCCTCGTCGTGCGCGACGTCGACCGTCAGCGCCCCGTGGTCCCGCGCGATCGCCTCGTACGCCGCGACGTCCTGCGGTCCGGCGAGCGCCTCGTCGGTGATCGCCAGCAGCATCGCCTCCGCGCCCGCAGGCAGCCCGGCGTCCGGGTCGTACGCGACCAGCGAGGCCAGCACGACGCCGTCCAGCAGCTCGAGCATCGACGGGCGGTGCGGGCTCGCGACGATCGCGTTCGCCGCCTCCAGCGCGTCGGCGACGGAGCCGAACGTCGCGCACACCCCGCGGTCCGGCCCGGGGGCGGGCAGCAGGCCGAGCGTCGCCTCCGTGACCACTGCGAGCGTGCCCTCCGACCCGACGACCAGCCCGGTCAGGTCGAGCCCCGCGACCGCCTTCACGGTCTCCGGCGACGTGCGGACGACCTCGCCGTCGGCCAGCACCACCTCGAGGGAGCGCACGAAGTCGCGGGTCACCCCGTACTTCACGCAGCGCATACCGCCGGCGTTGGTCGCGATGTTCCCGCCGATCGTGCTCTGCGCGTACGACGCCGGGTCCGGCGGGTAGAACAGGCCGCGCGCGGCGACGGCGTCGACCAGGTCCTTCGTGACGACGCCCGGCTGCACGACGGCCACCTGGTCCACCGGGTCGATCCGCCGGATCTCCGTCATCCGCGCCGTCGACAGCAGGAGGGCGCCGGGGACCGCGTTGGCGCCGCCGGCCAGCCCGCTGAGCGCGCCCTGCGGCACGACCGGGACGCGGTGCGCGTGCGCGGCGCGCAGCACGGCGGACACCTCGGCGGTGGTCGCCGGCTGCACCAGGGCGACCGGGTCACCGGTGGGCGGGGTCGCGGAGCCGTCCTGGGTGCGGGCGCGCAGGGCGCCGGGGTCCGTGACCAGGGCCTCGGCGGGCAGTGCGGCGCGCAGGTCTGCGAGGACGGCCGCGAGCGCAGCCGCGTCGGGAGCCGGGGCGGCGACGGCCGGGTCGACGGGGCCGGGGTCCACCGGCGTGCGGGCCCCGGTCACGGCAGCCGCACGTGCTCGGGGGTGAGCTCGGCCAGCGACCGCACGCCCAGCAGGCGCAGGGTGCGGGCGATCTCGGTGGTCAGGATCTCCCCGACGCGGTCGACGCCGCGCTCGCCCCCGGCCATCAGGCCGTACAGGTAGGCGCGGCCGAGCATGACGGCCCGCGCGCCGTGCGCCACCGCCGCCACGACGTCGCCGCCGTTCGAGAAGCCGGTGTCGACGTACACCTCGGCGCGGTCGCCGAGCGCCTGCACCGTGTCCGGCACCAGGGTCAGCGGCACCGGGGCCCGGTCGAGCTGCCGCCCGCCGTGGTTCGACAGCACGACCGCGTCCGCGCCCGCACCCACGACCCGCTCGGCGTCGGCGACGGTCTGCACGCCCTTGACCACCAGCGGGCCGTCCCAGTGCTCGCGCACCCACGCCAGGTCGGCGAGCTCGACCGTCGGGTCGAACATGTGCGCGGCGAGCTCCTCGATGGTGCCCTGCCACGAGTCCAGCGTCGCGAACCGCAGCGGCTCGGTGGTGAGGAAGTTCAGCCACCAGGACGGGTGCAGCGCGCCGTCGACGACCGTCCTCACCGACAGCGCGGGCGGGATGCTGAACCCGTTCCGGTTGTCCCGCAGCCGCGCGCCGCCCACGGGGACGTCGACCGTGAGGACCAGCGCCTCGTACCCGGCGGCCTTCGCGCGCGCCAGGAGCTCGGTGGACGCACCGCGGTCCTTCCACACGTACAGGCCGAACCAGTTCCGGCCGTCCGGGGCGGCGGCGGCCAGGTCCTCGATCGACGTGGTGCCCATCGTGGACAGGGTGTACGGGACGCCCGTGCGGGCCGCGGACCGCGCGACGGCGCGCTCGCCCTCGTGCTGCATCATCCGCGTGAAGCCAGTCGGGGCGTACAGGAACGGGGCCGCCGCGCGGCGCCCGAGGACGGTCGTCGACAGGTCGACCTCGCCGACGTCCCGCAGCACCGACGGCCGGAACTCGACGTCCCGGAGCACTCGGCGTGCGCGGCGCAGCGAGACCTCGGCCTCCGCCGCGCCGTCCACGTAGTCGAACACCGACCGCGGGGTGCGCGCCCGGGCGATGGTCCGCAGGTCCCGCACCGTGTACGCCCGGGACAGCCGGCGGGCCACCGGGTCCAGCTCCAGCGGACGCATCCGCAGCAGGGGCCTGAGCTCGGACCAGGTCTGCAGCCGTCGCCGCACGTGTCGCCTCCTCGCCGGTGGGCCCGGCGGCTCCGGGCCCCGCCCGGGCACGGTAGCCCCGCGGGCGGCGCGGGGGCGGGGGCGTCTCAACCCGCGACGGGCGGTGGCGCCACGGGGGCGCGGCGGACCCGAGCGGTCAGCCCTTGCCGGCGGCCTTCTTGCCCTCCGCACGCTCGGCGGCGTTCTGGTGCACGCGCTCGTTCGCACCGGCGGCGGGACCGGGTCCGCCCTCCGCGGCGCCGGGCTCGTCGTCTGCCGCCGGGTCGTCGCCGGGTCCGGCGGCACCGCCGTCGGCCGGTCCGGGCTTACCAGGTCCCGGCTTGCCCGTCCCCGGGCCGGCCTCGGCCCGGTCGGTGGCGGGCTCGTCGGTGACGACGACGGCGTCCGCGGCACCTGCCGGGTCGTCCGCCGCCGTGCCGTCGCCTGCCGACGCCGCACCCGTGCCGGTCGCGACCGTCACGGTGCCGGCCTCCGACGCGGTCGCGACCTCGAGGCCCGCCGGCTCCTCGGCGGCCGGGGTCGTCTCCTCCGGCTGGGCCGACGGCTCCTGCGACACCGCGGCCGGCTCCTGCGTCGTCGCCGCGGGGTCCGCGGCGGGCGCCCCGGGCGCGAGCGCGCTCGCCGCGACCACCAGCGCGGCGGTGACGCCGAGCAGCGCCGTGCCGACCACCACGCCGCGTCGGCGCCGCCCGGGGGCCGCCGGCTCCGCGGGGTCGTCCTGACCCGACGCCGGCCCGTCGTCCGTCGGGCGCGCCGCTGCGGCGGGCTCGGCGCGCAGCCCGAGCAGCCGGGGGTCGACGCCGAGCGTGGGCGCGTCGAGGTCGTCGTCCAGGTCCGACGCGAGCCCGGCGGCCAGGGGACCGTCCGGGAGCGGGCCGCTCGGGTGCTCCTCGAGGGCCGCCGACCCGACGGGGCCGGCCGCCGCGCCCACCGCGGGCAGCGAGATCGTGCCCAGCGGCACCGCCGCGGAACCGATGTCCCCCGCCACCGGGCCGACGCCGAGGGCGCCGGGACGCAGCAGCGCGCGCAGCTCCTCCGCCGCGGCCGTCGCCGTGAGCCGGTCCAGCGGGTCGAGCGCGGTCATGGACCCGATGAGCTCGGCCCACCGCGGCCCGAACCGCTCGGGCAGCGGCACCGGCCGGTGCAGCCGCGCGACGGCGGAGGTGAGCGCGTCGCCGGGGAACGCCCGCTCGGCGGTCAGGCACTCGACCAGCACCAGCCCGAGCGCGTAGACGTCGGACGCGGCGGTGAGCCGGCCGCCGGTCGCCTGCTCCGGGCTGAGGTACGAGGGCGTCCCCAGCAGCTCCTGGGTGGCGGTCGCCGTCTCGTCGGCGCGGACCCGGGCGATGCCGAAGTCGGTCAGCTTGGTCCACGAGCTGCCCGCGCCGGACCGGCCGGCCGGGGGCAGCAGGATGTTGCCGGGCTTCACGTCCCGGTGCACGACCCCCTCGTCGTGGATGTACGCCAGCGCCTCGGCCACGTGCACGCCCACCAGGGCGGCGTCGTCGGCGGACAGGGGTCCCTCCGCGAGCCGGGCGGCCAGCGACGGACCGCGCACCAGCTCCATGACGAGGTAGTCCTGCACCTCGCCGCCGGGCAGCTCGGTCGTGCCCGCGTCGAGCATCATCACCAGGCCCGGGTGGGCGAGGCGGGCGAGCAGGCGCATCTCGGCGCCGTGCCGCTCCTCGTCGTCCTGCCCGCCGGCCGACGGGTGGAACACCTTCACGGCGACGTCGCGGGCGAGGACCCCGTCGTGCGCGAGGTAGACCTCCGCCATGCCGCCGCGGCCGATCCGCTCGCCCAGCGTGTACCGGCCGCCCAGCACGGTCCCCGCGGCCAGCACCTGGTCCCGCGGCCGCAGCCCGGCTCCGGGCGCGCTGCCGAGGGCAGGCGCGGTCGCCTGCTCGAGATGGTCTCCCATCGACGAACCTCCTCGACGTGGAGTACCAGGATCACCGGGGACCCTCGCACGCGCGCGTCGAGACGGGCGGTGTCACCTGCACGGGCGACGGGGCCCGTCCGGCCGGACGGACCCCGCCGCGCGCCTCAGTCCGGCCTGACCTGCGGTTCCGCCAGCACCGAGCGCAGCAGCGGCCGGCTCGTCTCGGTCGCCCCCAGCACCAGCAGGCACCCGGCCGTGAGGCACGTCACGAGCAGCAGCAGGCCGCTGGGGTCCGTCACGCCCGCGACGCCGAACAGCGGGGACATCATCGCCACCGCGGCGCCGGCCGACCCGACGGCCACGAGCAGCATCGGCACCAGCACCTCCCGCCGGCGGACGGAGTCCAGCAGCTCCACGGGTGTGCCCGCGAGCACCTGGAGCGCGTACTCCCGGCGCCGGTCGAGCACCGTCGCCGCCTGCGTGATCCCCGCCGAGGCGGCGGCGACCAGGAACGTGATCACCAGCGTCAGCAGCGCCCCGCGCATCAGGTCCCCGGTGAACGTCTGCATCTCGGCGATCTCGGCGGCGGACGCGCCCTCCCGCGCCGACCCCGAGGTCAGCACGGGCGCCACCGCGAGCGCCCCCGCCACGAACCCCGCCAGGCCGAGCCCGCCGACCACCCGCCAGGTCGCCCGCGGGTCGTCGACCAGCCGACGCGCCGCGAGCAGCTGCGCCGGCGTCCGGGCCCGGCGCACCCGCAGCTTCCCGATCAGCCCCAGCGCCCACGGGCCGATCAGGTTCAGCGCCGCGAACCCGAGCGCGAGCGACCCGACGGCGAACGCCACCGCGAACGCGCCGAGCTGCCCGAGCACCAGGGTCACCACCATGAACAGGCCCATGGCGGCCACGGCGAGCACCGCGCGAACGGCCCGCATCCCGGGCGGGGTCTGCCGGCGGGCGACGCCGAGCGGCGACACCACGACCCGGCGCAGCGACACCACGCCGCTGACCACCGCCAGCAGCGGCACCACGAGGCAGGCGGCGGCCAGGACCGGCCAGCCCACCCAGAGCTCCGCCGCGGAGAAGGTCGAGCCCTGGAACGGCACCCGGGTCCACACGGGCAGCAGCGCGGCGTACCCCGCCGCGCCCGCGACGGCTCCCACCAGCCCCTGCCAGGCCGTCTCGACGACGGTCAGGGCGACCACCTCGCGCGGGGTCACGCCCAGCAGCCGCAGCGTCGCCAGCCGGGCGTCCCGCCGCGCCACCCCGAGCCGGGCCGCCGACCCGCCGAGCGTCAGCAGCGGCACGACCAGCAGCACGACGGCCGTCCAGGCGAAGACCACGTACGACTCGGCGTACTCGCGCTGGAAGGCGCCCACGGGGTCGGCCGCGCGCCCCGCGAAGCCCAGCAGGCCGCCGATCACCGAGAGCGTCAGGGCCGTCATCACGGCGAACGACGCCACCGCGAGCGCCGTCGTCAGCCGGCCGTCCCGGCCGCCCGCGCGCCGCAGCCGGGGCGCGAGGGCGAGCACCGCGCTCACCGGGCGCTCCCCTGCGGCGCGCGGCGCTCGTCCGCCACCACGCGACCGTCGCGGACCTCGACGCGCCGCCCGCACCACGCCGCAACCCCCGCGTCGTGCGTCACCACGACCAGCGAGGCGCCCGCGAGCCGGGTCGTCTCCGTCAGCACCCGCATCACGTCCTGACCGGTGGCCTGGTCGAGCGCCCCGGTCGGCTCGTCCGCGAACACCACCTCGGGCCCGGTGATCAGGGCGCGCGCCACCGCGACGCGCTGCGCCTGGCCGCCCGAGAGCTCGCCGGGTCGCCTGCCCTCCATCCCCGCGAGCCCCAGCGACGCCAGCCACCGGCCCGCCAGCTCCGTGGCCTCCCGGCGTGAGGTGCCGAGCAGCATCGGCGCCAGCGCGACGTTCTCGATCGCCGGCAGCTCCGCGAGCAGCTGGCCGAACTGGAACACGAACCCGTACTGCCGGCGGCGCACCAGCGACCGCTCCCGCTCGCCGAGGTCGTGCAGCCCGCGCCCCGACAGCGCCACCGTCCCCGCGTCGGGGACCAGGATGCCCGCGAGGCAGTGCAGAAGCGTCGACTTGCCGGATCCGGAAGGGCCCATCACCGCGACCGACTCGCCGGGGGCCACGTCGAGGTCGACGCCGGCGAGCGCCGTGGTCGCGCCGAACCGCTTGACGAGGCCGCGGGCGGACAGCCGGGGGCCGGGGGTGCCTGTCGTGCTCATGCCGCCAGCCTCGCGCCGGGACTCGGGCGGGCGCGTCGGCCCCGGGTCGCGTCGTCGCCGGGCCGAGCGTGCGACCGGGGTGGGACGGTGCCGGGCGGGTCCGACCGGGGACGGACGACCTCCGGACGACGCCGGCGGGCCGCTCCGGGCATGGAAGGACCCCCCGCACACCCGCCAGAGCTCACCTGCCCTTGCTGCCTTCCGGCCCTGGGGGGGTTCAGCGAGATGACGCCGCACGAGGGGTCTGCCCCCAGCCTAACCCAGACGGACCCGCGCTCCCGCCGCGTCCCGACCCCGACGACCGCCGGTCGGCCCCCGGACGGCGAACCGGATCACCCGCGCCCGGGGTGCAGCACCGGCCCTGACCTGTCGATACGGCTCAGTGCGGCCAGACGTCCCACGACTCGCGTCGCACCCCCTCGACCCCCGGCGGCCCCGACCGCCTCTGCGAAAGGCACCCGCGTGGCCACCGTCGACCAGACCCTCACCGCCGCCATGTCCATCGAGGGCGCGACCGCCGTCGCCCTCGTGGACTTCGACTCCGGGATGCTCCTCGGCTCCGCCGGCGGCGGCATCGACCTGGACCTGGCCGCGGCCGGGAACACCGACGTCGTGCGCGCCAAGTTCCGCACCCTCGCGTCGCTCGGCCTGTCCGACGGCATCGAGGACATCCTCATCACGCTCACCACCCAGCTGCACCTGATCCGCCTGCTGCAGAGCGCGCACGGCCAGGGCCTGTTCCTCTACCTGGTCCTCGACCGCAGCCGCGCGAACCTCGCCATGGCCCGTCGCCAGCTGCTCAACCTCGAGCGCGACCTCGACCTCTGAGCCCGCGCGGCCGACTCGCACCCACCACCCCACCGACACCGCCCCGCCACGAGGAGGACGCCGCGGCATGATCATCCGCCAGAACGGCCTGCAGGTCGCCACCACCCTGCGGCACGCCGTCGACGGGATCCGTCGCGTCCTCCTCGTGCAGCGGGACGGGACCCCGTTCAGCGACGACGGCCCCGACGACGACCGCGACCGGCTCGCCGCCCTCGTCGTCGCCTGCGTCGAGATGGCGCACCACACCGCCGCCGGGGCGTCGCTCACCGGCCTGGCCACGTGCACCGTCCGCACCGACGACGGCGCCGTGGTCGCCACCCCCGTGGGCGACCGGTTCGCGCTCGCCGTGGTGGCCGAGCCGACCGTGAACCTGGTGCTGCTGCAGCGGGTGCTGGCGCCGCAGGTCGCGCACCTACTGGCGCTCGACGGCGCCTGACCGCCTCGGAGGTCAGTCGCCCAGGTGGCGCAGGTAGCGCTCCGGCGCGGACAGGAACCCCCGCCAGGACCGCACGAGGTCCGAGTCCTCCCACGCGGTCTCGCACAGCCCCTGATCGCCGACCTCGACGACCCGCGCCCCCGGCAGCGCCGCCAGCAGCGGCGAGTGCGTCGACAGCACCACCTGCGCACCGGCGTCGAGCAGCCCGCGCAGGTGCGCGAGCAGCGCCAGGCAGCCCGTGAACGACAGCGCCGACTCCGGCTCGTCGAGCACGAACAGCCCCCGTCCGCGCATCCGTGACACGGCGACCTCCAGGAACGACTCCCCGTGGGACATCTCGTGGAACACCGCCTCCGGCGGACCCCCGAGCCGCGGGTTCTCCTCCAGGTAGGTGTAGAACCCGTGCATCGTCTCGGCCCGCAGGAAGAACCCCCGCCGCGAGCCACCCGCGCCCCGCTCCAGCAGCAGGTGCCGCCACAGCGCCGACTCCGACGCCCGCGTCTCCGCGCGCGCCCCCGTCGAGCCGCCCTCCGCGCCCATGCCGAACGCCATCGCCAGCGCCTCGACGAGCGTCGACTTCCCGGCGCCGTTCTCCCCCACCAGCACCGTCGCCGGGCCCAGGTCCCACCCGTCCCGCAGCACCTGCGCCACCGCGGGCACCCGGGCGAACCACGCCCCCTCCGGGACGGGCTCGCGGTCGTTGGCGCGCACGCGACGCACGGGCAGGGCAGGACCGGTCAGGGGCACGCAGGACAGCCCACCACACGGGGCCGACACCGCGCCGGACCGGTGCCGGCCGGGCCGGTTACCGAGCACGCCCTCGGCTCGGGTACCCTCTACGGGCCGGGAGGATTCGCCTAGTGGCCTATGGCGCACGCTTGGAAAGCGTGTTGGGTTAACGCCCTCGGGGGTTCGAATCCCCCATCCTCCGCAGGTCGAAGGGCCCGCCACCGCGTTCGCGCAGGTGACGGGCCCTTCGTCATGCCGGCGAACCTCTCAGGTCGGCCAGGGCGCACCCGATTGACCGGCCGACGCTCCGCGACCGCGCGGGGCCCGCGACGCTGTGGGGGCACCGGATGATCAATGCGTGGTGGGAAGCCGAGTCGGGTCAGCGCTTCTGGATGGAGACCTTGCGCCGACGCGACATCGGCAACGCGATCCAAGCACCGCACCTCCGGGCCAACAACACCAGGACTCCCTACTACGAGCTCGTCGAGCACGTACGCGACGGTGACGTCATCCTGCACTGGGACGCGAACCGGAGCGGTGCCTCCGCGTTCGTCGCCTGGTCCGTCGTCGATGGCTCCCCGTATGAGACCGGCAACGTCGTGTACGCAAACGGCGCTCCCACGAACGGCACCGAGGCGCTGCTCCGCGACTTCACGCCTCTCGACGAGCCACTCACGCTGCCTTCGTTGGTCGAACGGATCGACGCGATCCGAGACGTTCGCGACGACGTCTCCGCGCGCCACCCTGGACCGGTGTATTTCCCCTTCGACTTCCGCAAGAACGGCACACTGCGCGCGCATGAGGGTGGCTACCTCACGAAGTTCCCCCTGGAGCTCTTCTCAGTCGTGCCCGAACTGGGATCCGCTCGTGATCGCGCAACGAAGGACGAGCGCTCCCTCGACGGACATGTCGAAGGGTCCTCTGAGACGCGCACGGGTCGTCGCCAGGCACGCGAAGCCGGTTACATCGCCGACGCCAAGGTTCGCCGGGCCATCGAGATGCGCGCCGTGGACATAGCTACTGAGCACTACAGTCCCGAGTTCGAGGTCGAGGACGTGGGTGCATCGCGCGCCTACGACCTGCATCTCGTCCATCGCACGACCGGTGCAGAGCGGCGGGTGGAGGTGAAGGGCTCCACCGGGGACGCCTCGGCCGTCGAGTTGACGCACGGCGAGGTCGCGAACGCGCGCGAGTTCCAGCCCACCGACCTCTTCGTCGTGAGCGGCATCGAATGGGAGCGTGACGGCGACCGGGTACGGGCTTGGGGCGGTGCGGCCCGAATCTGCCGCGAATGGGAACCGCTGGAGTCGTCCCTCACCGCGATCCGCTTCCGCCACCAGGTCCCGGCGGCGACCGAACTCTGAAGGAGGGCGGGGCGTCACTCCGTCCCGTCGGTGTCCGTCGTCCCCTCGTACAGCCCGATCTCGTTCCCCTCGGTGTCCACGAACGCCGCCCACCAGCTCGTCTCGCTGATCTCCGACTTCGGCCGCACCACCCGTCCGCCGAGCTCGGTCACCTGCCGCAGGGTGTCGTCGATGGAGTCGACCTCGACGTACGACCGCGGCCGGTCGAAGTTCTCGTCGCGGGGCGCGAGCCCGCCGCCGCTGATCTTGTTCGGTGCCTGCCACATCGGGTAGCCCTCGTAGCCCGGGTACTCCTGGATCTGCCAGCCGAACAGGGCTCCGTAGAAGCCCTTCGCCCGGTCGACGTCGTCGACCGGGATGTCGATGTGCGTGATGTCGCCGTGTGCCATGTCCACACCCCCGAGACCGGCGACCCCGCGCCGGTGCGGGGTCGGCTGCCGCTCAGCGTACGACCGGCCCCCCACACGCCCTCCCGGGAGGGGTCAGCCCTTCTTGCGCGGCGCCGCCCCGATGGACCGGAGCCGGCGCGCGGCGACCGCGAGCTGCACGTCGCGGTACTGCGCGGCCCGGTGCATCTGGCCGCGCAGGTCGCTGCCGGACGGGCGGTGCCGCAGGTCGCACGGGACCTCGACGGCGACGAAGCCCTTGCGGAGCAGGTCGATGGTCATGCCGGTCTCGACGCCCCAGCCGCGGGCGAGCGGGGTGGCGGCCTCGAAGGCCTCGCGGGTGAGGCAGCGCATGCCGGACAGCGGCTGGGTGGGGGTCCAGCCGGTCAGCGACTGGATGGCGCGCCGGGCCGCACCGACGACGATGCCGCGACCGCCCGCGCCGGGCTGCGGCGGGAGCAGCGCGATCGACACGTCGGCGGTGCCCTCGAGCACGGGCGGGACGAGCGGCGCCGTGTTGACGGCGGTGTCGCCGAGGTCGCCGTCGATGAACAGCAGCAGGCGCGGCGGGCGGTCCGGGGCGTCGCGCATCGCGACCACCGCGGCACCGGTCTCCATCGCGGCGGCCTTGCCGCGGTTGTGCGAGTGCCGGACGACGACGGCGCCGGCCTCGCGGGCGACGTGCTGGGTGTTGTCCTCGGAGCCGTCGTCGACGACCAGGACCAGGTCCACGTTCGGGATCGCCCGCGCGGACCGGACGGTGGCCGCGATCCGACGGGACTCGTCCTTGGCGGGGATGACGACGGCGACGCGCTGCCGGGACCGGCCGCTGCGGACGGACGTGGTCGGCGTCTCGAGCGGCGCGGGCTGCTGCGGCTGGGACCGCCGGGGCTTGCGCGGGGCCGGCTCCTCCGCCCGGGCAGGGCGGTCGGCGACCGATCGATCCTCGGTCCTGTCCTCCGCCGCGCCCGTCACGCGGGTCAGCCTATCGATCCGCCCGGGCCGCGCGCGCCGTGCGGGGCCGGACACGCGGACGCTGCACACGACGGTCACACGGGCGGCGCGGCGCCGTCACCAGCGGGTCCGCGCGGGGACCGTGCCCGGGGACGACGCAGGCCGCCCGCGACGCCCCGCCGGGGCGGGTCGCGAGCGGCCTGCGGCGGGGCTCAGCGGAGGGTGACCTGCCGGGCGACAATGCCGGCGCGGGCGCGACGGGCGTTCGCGTCGAGCGGCTCGGTGTCGGCGAGCGCGGCGGTGAACTTCGGCGCGAACTCGGCGACGGCGCCCTCGATGTCCTCCGCCTCCGAGCCGCGCGCCAGCTCCCACACCGGGACGACGAGGCCGTTGGACCGGAAGTAGCCGATGAACTTCGCGCCGTCGAAGCCGGACTCGCGGCGGCCGTGCAGCCGGGCGAGGCCGTCGATGACCTGCTGCTCGTCGTGCGGCTGGGCCCAGCGCAGGTACTCGCGGGCACCCATGCGGACCCAGTACGCGGCGTCGACCGCGGCGAGCTTCTTGGTGTCGACGACGCCGGCGTCGGCCTCCTCGATGGCGGCCTTGAGGTCAGGGGTCATCTCGGTGTCGGCGGCGACCCAGTAGGCGAAGCTCTCCTCGACCGTCACCTCGAACGGCACGGTGGTGTCGAGCACGTCCTGCAGGCGCGGGCCGGGACCCGCCAGGCCGGAGTTCTGCACGGCGGTGCCGGGCTCGGAGTCGAGCGCCTCGAGCAGCGCGGCGGCGAGGTCGCGGCTGGCGTCGCCGGAGCCGCCGACGACCTGGAGGGCGAGCAGCACGACGCCGTCGGCGCGGTGCAGCGCGGCCCAGCCGTCGGGCAGCACGGTGGTGACCGTGATGTCGCGCGCGCCGTGCTCGGCGTTCGTGCGGGCGGTCGCGGTGGCGGCGGGCACGAGCTCGCGCAGGGCGACCCAGTCGGGCTCACCGGGGAGGCCCTCGAAGGGGCGCAGCACGAAGTCGACGGTGGAAGAGGCCATGGGCCCCAGGCTACCGGGCCGCGCGGCACCCCGGACGGGCCGGGCCAGTTGCCTGCTCGACCAGCCGCGCCGTGGTCTTCGGTGGCAGGATCGGGCCATGGACCCGCGCGCCGGAACCCCTGCCCAGCCCTCCGACCTCGTGGACGTCGACGCGATGCTCGCCGCGTACCACGACCGCCGCCCCGACCTGGAGGACCCCGCGCAGCGCGTGGTGTTCGGCACCAGCGGTCACCGCGGCTCGAGCCTCGACGGCGCGTTCAACGAGGCGCACATCGTGGCGATCACCGCCGCGATCGTGGAGTACCGCCGCAGCCAGGGCACGGACGGCCCCCTGTTCATCGGCCGGGACACCCACGGCCTGTCCGAGCCCGCCTGGCGCACCGCGCTGGAGGTGCTCGCCGCCGCCGGCGTCGAGGTGCGGGTCGACGCCCGCGACTCGTGGACCCCGACGCCCGCCGTGTCGCACGCGATCCTGCTGCACAACGGCGCTGCGACGTCCGAGGGCGTGCGCGCCTCGGGCCCGGGGCTGGCCGACGGCATCGTGGTCACCCCGTCGCACAACCCGCCCCGCGACGGCGGCTTCAAGTACAACCCGCCGCACGGCGGCCCCGCCGGGTCGGAGGCGACGTCCTGGATCGCCGACCGCGCGAACGAGCTGCTGGCGAGCGGTGTCGACCGGGTGCCCCGCGTGAGCGTGGACGCCGCGCTCGCCGCGGACACCACCCGCAAGCACGACTTCCTCGGCGCCTACGTGGACGACCTGAGCCACGTGCTCGACCTGGACGCGATCCGGTCGGCGGGCGTGCGGATCGGCGCCGACCCGCTCGGCGGCGCGTCCGTCGAGTACTGGGGCGCGATCGCCGAGCGGTACGGCCTGGACCTCACGGTCGTGAACCCGCGGGTCGACCCGCAGTGGTCGTTCATGACGCTGGACTGGGACGGCAAGATCCGGATGGACTGCTCGTCGCCGTCGGCGATGGCGTCGCTGGTGACGGCGATGCAGGGCGACTCGCCGTTCGACATCGCGACCGGCAACGACGCGGACTCCGACCGGCACGGCATCGTCACCCCGGACGCCGGGCTGATGAACCCGAACCACTACCTGGCCGTGGCGATCGGCTACCTGTACGCCGGCGCGCGCCCGGGCTGGCCGGCGGACGCCGCGATCGGCAAGACCCTCGTGTCGTCGTCGCTGATCGACCGGGTCGCGGGCAGCCTCGGCCGCCGGCTGCTCGAGGTGCCGGTCGGGTTCAAGTGGTTCGTGCCGGGGCTGCTCGACGGGTCGGTCGGGTTCGGCGGCGAGGAGTCCGCCGGGGCGTCGTTCCTCCGCAAGGACGGCACCGTCTGGACCACCGACAAGGACGGGATCATCCTGGCGCTGCTCGCCTCGGAGATCCTCGCGACGACGGGCAAGTCGCCGTCGCAGCACCACGCGGACCTGGTGGCCGGGTTCGGCGAGTCCTGGTACGCCCGGGTCGACGCGCCGGCGACGCTGGAGCAGAAGGCGACGCTCGGGAAGCTCTCGCCGGAGCAGGTGACCGCGACGACGCTCGCGGGCGAGGACATCACCGCCAAGCTGACCTCCGCGCCGGGCAACGGCGCGGCCATCGGCGGCCTCAAGGTGACCACCGAGAACGCCTGGTTCGCGGCGCGGCCGTCCGGCACGGAGAACGTCTACAAGATCTACGCCGAGTCGTTCGTCAGCCCCGAGCACCTGGCGCAGGTGCAGGACGCGGCCAAGGACGTCGTGTCGGACGCGCTCGGCGGCTGACCGCGACGCGCCGGCCCGGCTCCGACGAGCCGGGCCGGCGCGCGTCTCACGCCTCGGCGACGGGCAGGCACACCCGCGTCACCCAGGCGGCCGGGTCGGGCTCGGTCGCCGGCCCCACCACGTAGACGTTCCGCATCGGGCCGGCGACCCGCAGGTCGTGCGCGGCGATCCACTCGCCGAGGGCGACCATCACGCCGCTGACCCCCTCGTACGGTCCGCGGAGCTCGGCGACCACGGCGTCGACGGGCGGCTCCTCGACGTAGCGCACGCCGTCGGCGCCGGTGAACTCGCCGGCCACGTCGAGCTGGACCTCGACGTCCGGGTCGCGCTCGACGAAGCCCTCGTCGTGGAACACGGCGACCGCGGACGCGTCCGGGGCCGGCACCGCGCCGGACGGCCCGAGCGCGGCGCCGAGGCGCTGCCAGAGCAGCCCCTCGTCGTCGTACGCGGGGATGACGGCGCGCAGCGACGCGACGCGGCGCGCGGGCAGGGTGGTGCGGACGGGGTTCGTGGACATGACGGGTCCTTCCAGATCGGTGAGGAATCGGTCGATGTCCGACACCCGGCCCTCGGCGAGGGCGAGCTCCGCCACCGCCGCGCGACGCCGCTCGAGCAGCACCGCCCGCAACCGCGCCACGTCGTCGAACGGGGCGCACGCCGCCAGGTCGGCGATCCCCACCCCGGCGTCGCGCAGCGCCCGGATGCGTCCGGCCGTGCGCAGCAGCGCGGGGTGGTAGCTCCGGTACCCGCTGAACGGGTCGACCCGGGTGGGCGGCAGCACGCCGTGCTCGTCGTAGTGGCGCAGCATGCGGATGCTGAGCATCGACAGGCGGGAGAACTCGCCGATCGTGAGGAGCCGGGTGTCGGACATGTCCACGAGCCCACACCCTGCCACCGTGTGAGGGTCCAGCAGAGCCGTGCCCCGGCCGCGAGCGCGCTCGACGCGCGGCCGGGCCGCGGCGCGCCTAGCGTGGGCGGCCCAGCCGCAGCGAAGGAGCCGTGATGAGCGAGGACGTCACCCCGTTCCCCGAGGATGCCCCCGACGCCCTGACCGAGCCGGACGTGGACGAGGTCCGCGACGACGAGGTCACGGACGAGGAGGTCGCCCGGTCGATGCCGGACGCCAGCCCGTCCGACCAGGACCCGGGCTCGTACCTCAACCCTTGAGACCGCCCGCCGCGCCGAGCCTCATGACGACCCGGCGCGGCGGCGCGACGACGACGCTGCCCGCAGCGCCAGCACCAGCGCGAGCGGCGCCAGCGACTCCGCGGCAGCCACCGCGCGCTCCGCGAGCCCCTCGACCGGCCCGCCTGCCGCCGCCTCGGCCACGAACCAGCCCAGCAGCCCGAGCAGCACCGCCGTGGCCGGCACGACCACCGACGGCCGCAGCGGCCACGGGCCGTCCCGGCGGGCCGACACCGCCGGCCACAGCGCCAGCGCGCCGAACGCCACGCCCGCGGCGATCCCGTGCGCCCGCGGGACGACGTCCAGCGGCAGCAGGCCGACCGCGGCCGTCGCGATGCCGCCGAGCGCGAGACCGAGCCGGCCGGCGACCCGGACGCCGCGCAGCCCCGCGGCGGTGACGACGTGCGCGGCGCCGGTGACCAGCAGCCCGGCCGTCATCACGCCGGGGTGCGGCACGGCGGCGGTCGCGAGCTCGCTGATCGTCCGCGCGACGGGGTCGAACCCGGGCGCGAAGCCCTCCGCCAGCAGCCAGCCGCCGATCATCGCGACCGGCGCGACCACCGCCGAGGCGACCGCCCACGGACGCGGGACCGCGACCGCGGCCCGGGAGACGACGGTTCCGGGACGCGGGGAACGGGACACGGCCGCACGCTAGCCCCGGCGCGCCGCCGCCGCGCCCCGGGACCCACCGGTCGCGGACCCGGTCACCAGCCGCTAGACCGGAGGCATGACCGGCACCGACGCACCGACCGCCGTCCTGCTCGACATCGACGGGACCCTCGTCGACTCCAACTTCCTGCACGTGCACGCCTGGGTGCAGGCCTTCGGGGAGGCCGGCCACCCCGTCGACGCCTGGCGGGTGCACCGGCGGATCGGCATGGGCTCCGGCCGGCTGATCGCGGAGCTGCTCGGTGACGACGCGGACCGGCTGGGCGACGACGCCAAGGAGCGGCACACCGCCCGCTACGCCGCGCTCGCGGACCTGCTGCGCCCGTTCGACGGTGCGCGGGACCTCGTGCGGGCGCTCGCCGACCGCGGGGTGCGGGTCGTGCTGTCGACGTCGGCGGCGCCGGAGGAGCTCGAGAAGCTGCGCGCCGTGCTCGACGTCGACGACCTGGTGCAGATCACCGGTGCCGAGGACGTCGACGAGGCGAAGCCCGAGCCCGACCTCGTGCACGCCGCCCTCGACCTGGCCGGCGTGCCGGCGGAGCGCGCGGTGTTCGTCGGCGACTCCGTGTGGGACGTCGAGGCCGCCGTGCGGGCGGGCGTGCCGTGCGTCGGCGTGCTCTCCGGCGGCACCTCGGAGGCCGAGCTCCGCGACGCCGGGGCGGCGGACGTGGTCGAGGACGTGGCGGCGCTGCTGCGCGACCTCGACGCGACGCCGGTCGGGGCGCTGCTGCGGGGCTGACGGGCGGCGGGTGCCGCGCGGGCGGGCGGGGCGCCGGCCCGGGTGGCTCAGCCGACCGGGTCGACCACGAGGTCGCGGTACTCCGGGTGGTCCTCGACGAACGCCCGCACGAACGGGCAGCGCGGCTCGATCCGGTCGCCGGCCGCGCGCACGGCGTCGAGCGCCTCCCGCACCAGCGTCGAGCCGATGCCGTGACCCTCCTGCCGGGGGTCCACCTCGGTGTGCGTGAACACGACGACACCCGGGCGCCGCTCGTACTCCGCGACCCCGAGCACGGTGCCGTCGGGGTCGGTGATCTCGAACCGCTGCTGGTCGGCCACGTCCGTCACGCGCGTCGTCATGCCCCGAGTATCCGCACGGGGCGCCGGAATGCGCGAGCGGCGTGTCGGCGGCGGGTGCGACACTGACGACGTGCTGGGGCCCTACCGCGACGTGCTCTCCCGTCCGGGGGCGCTGGCGTTCTCCTCCGCCGGCGTGATCGCCCGGCTCCCGATGTCCATGGTCGGCATCGGCATCGTGCTGATGATCCAGGCGCTGTACGACTCGTACGGCCTCGCCGGCAGCGTCTCCGCCGCGTACGTGCTGGCGCAGGCGGTCTGCTCGCCGCAGCTGGCGCGCCTCGTCGACCTGCACGGGCAGGCCCGCGTCATGCGGCCCGCGGTCACGGTCTCCGCCGGTGCGCTCGTCGGCCTCGTGGCCTGCGCGCTCGTCGGCGCCCCGGTCTGGTCGCTGTACGCCACCGCCGTCGTCGTCGGCGCGACCGTCGGGTCGTTCGGCGCGCTCGTCCGTGCCCGCTGGTCGCACGTCCTCGACGACCCGCGCGCCCTGCACACCGCGTACTCGCTGGAGTCGGCGCTCGACGAGCTGGTGTTCGTCGTCGGACCGATCCTCGCGACCACGCTCGCCACCGCCGTCACGCCGTCGGCCGGGCTGATCGTGCCGGTCGTCGGGATGGTCCTCGGCGGGTTCTGGTTCCTCGCACAGCGCGGGACCCAGCCGCCGCCGCACCCGCGCGAGGTCGTGACCGCCCCCGACGGCACCCCGGTGCGCCGGCGCTCGGTCATGCGGTCCGGCGGGATGGTCGTGCTCGCGATCGTGTTCGTCGCGATGGGCGCCATCTTCGGCGGCACCGACGTGAGCACCGTCGCGTTCGCCGAGGAGTCCGGCCGGCCCGGGCTCGCCGGCGTCATCCTCGCGGTGTTCGCCTGCGGGTCGATGATCTCCGGCCTGCTGTACGGCGCGCGGCACTGGACCACGCCGCTGTGGCGGCGGTTCGCGATCGGCATGGTCGCGCTCGCGCTCGGGGCCTCGCTGTTCGTGCTCGTGAACTCGATGGCGATGCTGGCGGTCGTCATGTTCGTCGCCGGCTTCGCGATCGCCCCGACGCTCATCAACGGCAACGGGCTCGTGCAGGACCTGGTCCCGCGCGAGCGGCTGACCGAGGGACTGACCTGGGTCGGCACGTCGCTCGGCGTCGGGGTGTCGGTCGGGTCCTGGGTGGCGGGGCTGCTGATCGACCGGCAGGGCTCGCACGGTGGATACCTGGTCGTCGTCGGGGCCGCGGTGCTCGCGGTCGTGGCGGTGCTGGGGTCGCTGCGGGTGCTGCGCGCCGGGGCGGCCGGGTCCGGCGACGCCGACGCGGACGGCCGGACGGCGCTCGACGACGCCGCCACGCCGCGGGGCGACGCCCGGCGCTGACGCCGGCCGGCACGCGCCGCCCGTGCCGCCGGGCTCGCCGGCGCTCGCCGGCGCTCGCCGAGTGTGTATCCGACACGTCGAGCGAGTACTCCGCGACTATTCACTCGACGTGTCGCCTGCACAGTGGGCGTGAGCCCGCGCTCGTGGGGACGTGACGCGACCACGGCGCGCGCGGGCGGCGGCGCCACCGTGAGAGCCGCGCCGGACGACGCGCGTCCGGCAGCCCGCCGGCGCGCCCGGCAGCCCGGCGGCGAGACGCGGGTCGCGCGCCGGGGTCTAGCGCAGCACGCCCGCCGACGTGGCCCGGCCCTCCGCCACGGCCGTCCGCCGCCGCTCCGCGAAGACGCCGAGCACGAGGAGCAGCCCGCCCGCCGCGAGCAGGGTGAGCAGCCACGGCCCGGCCGAGATGGTGCGCCCGAGCTGGGCGGCGAACACGCTGAGCACCGCCACGGGCAGCGCACCCGCCCCGAGGACCAGCGGCGCGCGCAGCATCTCGCGCGCGCCCTCGAGCATGAAGCCGAGCGCCAGGACGACCACGAGGATCGCGCGCCAGGTCATCGGGTCGGTCCAGATGGCCAGCATCGACGGGCCGAGGGTCGCGAGGATGCCGGGCGTGAGCGTGGCGAGCGAGGTCGCACGGCCCACCGGCCACGCGGGCCGGGGTCCGACGGCACCAGGCTGCTGCCACCCGGGACCGGCGGAGCCCGTCGGTCCGGCGCCGTCGAGCGCGGCCCGCAGCGCCACCCAGCCCATCGCGGTGAGCGCGAGGCCGAGCGGCAGGGCGAACACCTCGACGCGCAGCTCGCGCGGGCTCCACGCGCCGATGGCCCAGGCGAGCGCCGCCAGCCACAGCACCCAGCCGGGCGGGACGTCGGTGGCGAGCGGGCCGCGCTCGCGTGCGGCCTCGGACCGGACGGCGGCCACGGCGAGCGCGAGCAGGCCGAGCTCGACGACCCAGCCGGTCCAGGTCAGCGCCCACGACGGCCGGACGGCGACGAGCGCGCCCAGGGTGAACGCGATCAGCGCGGGCGCGAGCGCCCACCGGCGCAGCGCGGCGTCCCGGGCGACGCGCCGGAGGTCGAGGGTCGCGGAGGAGGCGGGACGCGGGCCGGCGCCGGACGGGCCGAGCGGGTCGGCCGCGTCTGCGGTCCCGGCGGCCGACGGGACAGGGGCGGTCGCGAGCCGGTCGACCAGCAGCCGCCCGAGGACGCCGAGCAGCACCGCCCCGACCAGCGACCAGAGCAGCGCCGCGCCGAACAGCCGCGCGTTCGCGACGCCGTCCCCGACGGGGGTGCTCGCGGCCAGGTGCGCGGCGCGGACCGCGCCCGCGAGCGCCGCCGCGGCGCCGCCGGCGAGCAGCGGCTCGGTGAGCGCCGACCACCGTCGGCCCGAGGTGCGCTCCCGCCGGCCGAGGACGCCGACGACCACCGCGAGCGCCGCGACGCCGAGCAGCACGGCCGCCCGCACCCCGACGTCCCGGCCGGCGACGGCCAGCAGCAGGGTCGGCGCGACCAGCAGCGCGACGCCGGAGGCGACCAGCGGCCGCCAGCTGTCCCCGCGCCGGGCGAGCAGCGTGCCGACGACGACCGCCGCCAGGGCCGGGGGCGCGGTGTAGGCCTCGACGAGCCCGACCTGCCACCAGACCAGCGCCGACCACACCACGCCGCACCACAGCACCGCGGCCGGCCACCAGGCGAGCCGCCGGTCCGGCCGCAGCGCCACCGCCGTCGCGCCGGCGCCGAGCAGCGCGCTCAGGACGAGCACGGTGTCCGCACCGGTCGGCGTCCGCGCGATGCCGAGCAGCAGCGCCACCGCGCCGGTGCCCGCGGCGGCGAGCTCGACGGCGACGCGGACGTCGTCGCCGGACGTGCCGGTCGCCCGTCGCCGCAGGCGGTCGCCGATCGCGGGGGCGGCCACGGCGGCGGCCGACGCGAGGACCGCGACGACCGGCAGCAGCACCGGCGACCCCGACCCCGGCAGCAGCACGGCGCCCGCGCAGATGACGACGACCGACACCGTGGGCAGCACCAGCGCCGCGGCGGTGACCCGCGCCCACGGCGGGACCGGGCGCACGCGGGTGTCGAGGACCTGCACCTCCACGAGGAGCAGCGCCGCGGCGGCGCCCGCGCCCCACCACGTCCGGTCGACGGCGACGCCCGCGATCGCGAGCACCGCGGGGACGAGTGCGACGACGAGCACGCCGAGCCAGGTGTCGTGGCCGACCCGCGGCAGCACCGCGAGCACCGCCGCCACGACGAGCAGCGCGACCGCGACGCCGCCGACCACGCCGGACCACTCCCAGCCCGCCCAGCCGAGGACGGCGGCGAGCACCGCGCCGGCGTAGGCCGTGGCGATCCCGACCAGCACCGCGCCGAGGTCCCGCGGCAGCAGGGCGCGCGCCCGGAGCAGCAGGGCCGCGACCGCGACGGCGCCCAGCGCGGTCGTCGGGCGGGACACCCAGGTCAGCACCGCGAGGAACGCGATCTGCGCGAAGGCGGCCGGGATGAGGGTGGCCCGCCACGGGACCCGCGGGGCGGGGCGGACGAGCGCAGGCGCCG
>NZ_JAANNB010000329.1 GCF_011603975.1 Cellulomonas sp. IC4_254
TGGTCGCGGAGTGCGCGTCGGGGGCCGAGCCGCCCGCGGCCGCCGAGCGCGGCGGGCGTCGTCGTCGGCACGCTGTTCGCGATGCTCGCGATGACGCCGTCCCTGCTCCCCCGCGACTGGCTGTTCCAGGCGCTGGTGTCCGGCATCTCGGCGGCGCTCGGCTACGGGATCGGCGTGCTGCTGGCCTGGGTGCTCCGGCACGTGCCCGCCTGGCGCCGCCTGGTCGCCGCGGCGCGGCACCGGGTCCCGCCGCGGGTGCGGACGGCGGTGCGGCCCTGGCTGCTGCCGGCGCTGGCCGTCGGGGTGGTGGCCGGGCTGACGTTCATGCTGGTCAACGGCGCGCGCTGGCAGCGCGAGATGACCGAGGCGATCGGGATGCCGGGGCCGAGCACCGGCGACTGGCTGCGCGCCGGGCCGCTGCTCGTCCTGGTCGCGGCGGCGTTCGTGCTGCTGGCCCGCGGGCTGCGCTGGGTCGGCCTCCGGGTGGAGCGTGGCCTCCAGCGCTGGCTGCGGTTCCCGCGGCTGCTCGCCGGCGGGGTCGCCGTCGTGCTGGTGGCGGTGCTGACCGTCGTCCTGGTGAACGACGTGCTGCTCGGCCGGGCGCTGTCCGCCGTCGACCGCGCCTTCGCCCTGGCGAACACGAAGGACCACCCCGGCGTGACCCGGCCCCAGGCGGCGGAGCGGTCCGGGTCGCCGGAGTCGGTCGTCCCGTGGGACTCGCTCGGCCGGGAGGGCCGCCGGTTCGTCGCCACGGGCCCGACCCCCGACGAGCTCGCCGCCGCGTCCACCACCGGGGACACCCGGACGCCGATCCGGGTGTTCGCCGGCCTGGACAGCGCCGACACCCCCGAGGGCCGGGCCGCGCTCGCGGTCGAGGACCTGGAGCGCGCGGGCGCGTTCGACCGCGCGGTGCTGCTGGTGGTCACCACCACCGGCAGCGGCTGGGTCAACGACGCCGCGGTCTCCGCGCTGGAGCTGATGCACGGCGGGGACACCGCGACCGTCGCCACGCAGTACTCCTACCTGCCGAGCTGGCTGTCGTTCCTCGTCGACCGGTCCCGCGCGGCCGACGAGGCCCGGGCGCTGGCCACCGCCGTCGAGGCGCGCGTGGCCGAGCTCCCCGCGGACGACCGCCCGCAGCTGCTGGCGTACGGCGAGAGCCTCGGCTCGTTCGGGTCGGAGAGCGCCTACGACTCGCTCGCCGACATCCGCGACCGCACCGACGGCGTGCTGTGGGTCGGACCGCCGAACTCCAACCCGGTGTGGCACGCGCTGATGGAGCGCCGCGACCCCGGGACCACCTCGGCCGCCCCGGTGTACGCGAGCGGGCTGCTGGTGCGGTTCGCCGGGGACACCGAGCAGATGGCGACGCCGCCGACCGCGTGGGAGGAGCCCCGCGTGCTGTACCTGCAGCACGCGTCGGACCCGATCGTCTGGTGGGGCCCGGACCTGCTGCTCAGCCGCCCGGACTGGCTGGCCGAGCCGCACACCGGCGAGGGCGGGCTCTCGATGACCTGGTACCCGCTGGTGACGTTCTGGCAGCTGACGTTCGACCTGGTGAACTCCAAGTCGGTGCCGGACGGCCACGGGCACAACTACGACGCGCTGACCCTCGACGGCTGGGTCGCCGTCGCGGCGCCGGACGGCTGGACGGACGCAGACACCGCACGGGTACGGGCGGTCCTGGCGGCGCGGCAGCCGGCGAGCTGACGCCCGGACCCTCCGCCCCGCGGGGCGGGCGCGGCCGGACCGCGCGCGCCGGGGCCGTCGCGCGTGCCGGCGTCGGTGCGGGTGCGGGCGCGAGGCAGGCGGGTCAGGGTGGCGGGATGGGCGTGCGGGTGGTGGTCCTCGGGCAGGTCGGACGCGACCTGGTGCTGACCGTCGACGGCGTGCCGGAGGCCGGCGGGTCCGCCCAGGTCGCCGGACGGTCCGAGCTGCTCGGCGGCAAGGGCGCGAACCAGGCGCGGGCGTGCCGCCAGCTGGGCGCGGACGTGGCGCTGGTCGGGGTCGTGGGCGACGACCCGGCGGGCCGGCTCGCGCTCGCGGAGGCCCGGGCCGCGGGGCTCGGCACCGAGCGGGTCGTGGTGCGCGAGGGGGCGCGGACGGCGCTGCTGGTGGACGTCGTCGGCCCGCCGGGCGAGCGGCGCCTGCTCGAGCACGTGGAGCCGGCGGTGCTGCTCACGCCCGCCGACGTCGGCGCCTCGGCGGGCGGCCTCCGCGCCGCCGACGCGGTGCTGCTCCAG
>NZ_JAANNB010000330.1 GCF_011603975.1 Cellulomonas sp. IC4_254
GGCGAGGGGGACGGAGGCGGCTGCTCAGCGACAGAGCGCGCTGGCGACCCGGCGCAGGTCGACGGCGCGACGCGCGGTGAGGTCCCACCCGGTCACTGACGCCCCCTGCTGCTCGGTCCCCGCCGGCCCCGTGCGCCCCCCGGCGGGGTGGCGGCGGACCGACGCGTGCCCCGCGCGGTGGCGGGGCACGCGTGCAGTCTACGGCCGGCGCCGCCGGGTCGCGCGGGCGGTCGGCGCCCCGCGACCCGTGCCGGTCAGCCCTTCGGCGCCGCCAGGCCCTGCTGGATCAGGTCCATCACCGACGAGTCGGCGAGCGTCGTGGCGTCGCCCACCTGCCGGTCCTCGGCGACGTCCCGCAGCAGCCGGCGCATGATCTTGCCCGACCGGGTCTTCGGCAGCTCCGGGACCACGAGGATCGTGCGGGGCTTCGCGATCGGGCCGATCTGCTGCGCGACGTGCGCGCGCAGCTCGGTCGCGGTGTCCTCGGGCGACTGCTCCGCCGCGCCGCCGCGGAGGATCACGAACGCCACGACCGCCTGCCCCGTGGTGTCGTCGTGCGCGCCGACCACCGCCGCCTCGGCGACCGACGGGTGCGACACCAGCGCCGACTCGATCTCCGTGGTCGACAGCCGGTGCCCGGACACGTTCATCACGTCGTCCACCCGGCCGAGCAGCCAGATGTCGCCGTCCTCGTCCTTCTTGGCACCGTCGCCCGCGAAGTAGATCCCGGGGAACCGGGCCCAGTACGTGTCGCGGAACCGCTGCTCGTCGCCCCAGATGCCGCGCAGCATCGCCGGCCACGGCTCGGTGAGCACCAGGTAGCCACCGGACCCGTTCGGCACGGGGTGCGCGTCGTCGTCGATGACCTCAGCGGCGATGCCGGGCAGCGGGGTCTGCGCGGAGCCCGGCTTGGCGACCGTGACCCCGGGCAGCGGGCTGATCATGATGGCGCCGGTCTCGGTCTGCCACCAGGTGTCGACGACGGGCGTGCGGTCGCCCCCGATGACCCGGCGGTACCAGGTCCAGGCCTCGGGGTTGATCGGCTCGCCGACCGACCCCAGCACCCGCAGGCTCGACAGGTCGAACTGGCCCGGGATGTCCTCGCCCCACTTCATGCAGGTGCGGATGGCGGTCGGTGCGGTGTACAGGATCGACACCCCGTACTTCTGCACGATCTCCCACCACCGGCCGCGGTGCGGGGTGTCCGGGGTGCCCTCGTAGATCACCTGGGTCGCGCCGTTGATCAGCGGGCCGTAGACGACGTACGTGTGCCCGGTGACCCAACCGACGTCGGCGGTGCACCAGTAGACGTCGGACTCGGGCTTGAGGTCGAAGACGTTGAGGTGCGTCCACGCCGCCTGGGTCAGGTAGCCGCCGGTGGTGTGGAAGATGCCCTTCGGCTTCCCCGTGGTGCCCGAGGTGTAGAGGATGAACAGCGGGTGCTCCGCCTCGACCGCGACGGGCTCGTGGGTGTCGGACGCGGCGTCGACGGCGTCGTGCCACCAGACGTCGCGGCCCTCGGTCCACGGCACGTCCTGGCCGGTCCGCCGGACGACCAGCACGCTGCGGACGACGTCGCCGCTGCCCTTGGCGAGCGCCTCGTCGACCGTCGGCTTGAGCGCGCTCGGGGCGCCGCGCCGGTAGCCGCCGTCCGCGGTGATGACCACGCGGGCGTCGGCGTCCAGGATGCGGGTGTGCAGCGCCTCGGCGGAGAACCCGCCGAACACCACCGAGTGCGGGGCGCCGATCCGGGCGCACGCCAGCATGGCGATGACGGCCTCGGGGATCAGCGGCAGGTAGATCGCGACCCGGTCGCCCGTCTGCACGCCGAGCGCCGTGAGCGCGTTCGCCGCCCGGGAGACCTCGCGCTGCAGGTCGGCGTACGTCAGCGTGCGGGTGTCGCCGGGCTCGCCCTCGAAGTGCAGCGCCACCCGGTCGCCGTGGCCGGCCGCGACGTGCCGGTCGACGGCGTTGTACGCGGCGTTGAGCCGGCCGTCGCCGAACCAGCGCGCCCGCGGGGCGCCGGACCAGTCGAGCACCTCCTGGAACGGCTCGGCCCAGTCGAGGAGCGAGCGGGCCTGCTCGGCCCAGAACTCGAGCCGCGCCGAGTTGGCCCAGGAGTACAGCTCCGCGTGCGCGTTCGCCTGCGCGGCGAACGCCGGGTCCGGCGGGAACCGCCGGTCCTCGGTGAGCAGGTTCTCCAGGCCCGGCGCGGGGG
>NZ_JAANNB010000331.1 GCF_011603975.1 Cellulomonas sp. IC4_254
CCCGCCGCAGCGCGTCCGCGAACCACGGCGTCACGTCCGCGCGCCCCCGGTCCTTCCACCCGACAACCGCCCGGCGCACCGTGCCGTCGTTCTCCGCGAGCGCCCACACGGGCACGGTCGTGCCGTCCATCCGGTCGAGCCGGCCCGCCGCGCGCTCGCACCGCCGGGGCGGCCCCGCGAACCGGTCGAGGCAGCCGGGGCACAGCGGCCGGCCGGGCGTGCCGCAGCCGGCGCAGGTCACGGGCAGCACCAGGTCGAGGAGCTCGCGGGCGACGCGGGCGAGGGCGGCACGGCCCGGGGTGCCGGCGCGCACGGTGGAGGTGGTCACGCCGGCCACCCTGCCGGCTCGGTCGCGGGCGACGCCCGGCGCGTCCCCAGCCGGCCCGGCACCCGCACGGCCCCGGCGCCTGTGGTCGTCCTGGCGCCCGCCCCCGGCGGCTCAGCCCGCGAAGGACGGGTCCCGCACGCCCGCGCCCACCGACGCCCAGCTCGACCCGGCCCGGGCGAACAGCTCGCCCTCGGCCGTGGCGAGGTACAGGGCGCTGTCCCCCTTGCCGCCCGCGATGTCGACCGCGTCCGCGAGCGCGGGCCGGGTCTGCACCTCCCCGGACAGCGGGACCAGGTGGTAGACGGCCGTCGTGGTGCTGCCGGAGCGCCCGAGCACGCCGAGGGTCGACTCGTCGACCCAGACCACCCGGGTCGCGTCGGTGAGGGTCACCCCGGTCCGCCACGCCTCGCCGAGCACCTGGGGCGTCCCGGAGTCGTCGCGCACCACCGAGGCGACGTCGACCCGCACGCCGTCCGAGCCGGAGGAGACCACGGCGACCCGGGTGGCGTCCCGGGCGACCCGCACGGAGCGCACGGTGCGGTCCTGCAGCCACTCGGCGGCGACGTCGACCACGGTGCCGCGGTCGTCGACGGCCAGCAGCTGCCCGCCGCGGGCGCCGGAGGCCGTCCACACCCAGCCGAGCCGGTCGACCGACGGCGCGACCAGCGCGGGCGCGTCGAGCAGCCCGACGGACGCGGCCGTGGTGGTCGGGACGGTCACGAGCCGGTCCGGGCCGGAGAGCATGACCCGCAGGTCGCCCGAGCCGTCGCGGGCGGGGTCGCGGGCGTCCAGCCCGGCGAGGGACGCGATGCCCTCGACCGGCTCGAGCTCGCCGGCGGACATCTGCACGAGCGTGCCGTCCTGCAGCGCCTCCAGCGCGCCGCCCCAGTCCTGGCCGCGCTCGAGCTCGGCGGCCTCCGAGTCCATCGCCACGCCGCCGGCGCTCACCTCGACGGCCCGCACGCGCGCGATCCGCAGCGACGCCTCGAGCTGGGCCTGCATCCGCGCGCGCTCGTCGGGCTCGGTGGGCAGGCCGCCGGCCGCGAGGCTCACGGTCGCGACGCCGTCCCCGTCGACGGAGACCGCGTCCGGCTGCAGCACGGCGCCCTCGGGGACGGCGCTGCGCACGGCGTCCCGCAGCCAGCTGGACGGTCCGGCGATGAGCGCCCGGACGATCGACGTGGCCAGGTTCCGCAGCGGGAACCACCGGGTCTCGGGGACGAGGAACTCCTCGTCCTGGGACAGGAAGTACAGCGTGGCGGACCGGTAGATCGCCTCGAAGTTGGGCTCGGACAGCACGACGCCGTCCTCCAGGCCGGAGATCCGCCACTGGCCCTCGCTGTCCTGCACCAGGTCGAACGTCAGCGACTCCTTGGCGTCCGGGCCGGCCTGGGCGTACCGGCCCTCACCGTCGACCCGGGCCGCGACCCGCACGTCGACCTGCACCTGCGACTCGCCGACCAGCTCGATGTCGGGGCTGGACGCCGTCGCGTAGACGACGACGCGCTCGCGCGGGCTCCACGACCGCCGCGTCTCGCCGGAGAGGTACTCGCGGGCGTTGCGGAAGTCGTCGGTGGCGTCCACGGAGGCGGACGCCCGGCTGAAGCCGGCGGCGCTCGCGCCGAGGAACCCGCGCACGATGTCCTCCGGGGCGCCGTCCTGCGGCGGCGGGTCGCCCAGCGGCTCGACGACGCCCTGGTCGGTCACGCCCTCGACGCCCACGCCGACGGGGCCGGAGGTCGGGATGCCGACGCACGCGGACAGCGCGGCCAGGACGACGGCGAGCAGGGCGGCGACGCCGGCGCGACGGGCGGGACGGCGGTGCGCGGCTGCCGGGGACGACGCGGTCATCGGGTCTCCCCCGGTCGGTCGGGGCCGCCGCGGCG
>NZ_JAANNB010000332.1 GCF_011603975.1 Cellulomonas sp. IC4_254
GGGGCGCGCTGGGCGCGCGACGCGGGCTGACCGGGCGCGGGCTGGCGTGGGCGTGCACGAGCCGCGCGAGCAGGCTCGCTCGGGCGGGTCGCGCGTCCCGGTGCGGGCACCCGCACGGGTGACCGCGTGCGGCGACCGGGCGACCCCGGCGCGAGGCACCCGGGTGACCGGCTCGACGCCTCCTGTCCGATTTGCGAGGGTATGGGGACATTCTCGGCCGCCCCGACGCCGAGCGAGCCGGAGGTGACGCGTGACCGACGCCCGGGCCCGCGCGGACGTGTCCGTGGTGCTGGTCGCGCGCGGCGACGAGCACGGTCTCGTGCGCACCCTCCGCAGCGTGCTGGAGTCGCTCGACCACGCCGCCGGCCGGCGGGACGACCGCACCTCCTGGCTGCGCGGCGAGCGGCTGCACGGCGAGCTCCTCCTCGTCGCCCGCGACCTCGCGCGGCTCCCCGCGCTGCCGGCCGACCCGCGCCTGCGCGTCGTCGCCGCCCCCGGCGTCACCGGCGGCCGGGCCCGGAACCTGGGCGTCGCCGCCGCGCGCGGCCGGTACCTGGTGTTCACCGACGCCCAGGTCCGCGTGCCCGCCGACTGGGTGCTCGCCCTGACCGCCCCGCTGCGCGCGGGCCGCGCCGACCTCGTCGGCGGGGCCGTCCGGCTCACCGCGAACCTCGAGCGACCCTGGCTCTCCGAGGACCTCGCCGCCGCGTACCTCGACCTGGTCCCGGACCCCCCCGAGGTCGGCCGCGCGTTCAGCGGCGTCAGCATGGCGGCCACCCGGGCCGTGCTGGAGGCGGTCGGCTTCGACGAGGCGCTGGGCACCGCCCGGTGCCCCGACGGCCTCGACGTCGTGTTCCGCCGCGACGTGGTCGGCGCGGGCTTCCGCGAGCGGGCCGTCGGGGGCGCCGCCGTCGAGCGGGACCTCGGACCCCGCGCGCTCGTGCGCCGGTCGCTCATCGAGCGGGCCCGGGGCCACGGGCGGGCCGCCGCCTACGTCGACCGGCGACTCCGCGACGTCCGGCCCGCCGCCCCGGTCGTGCTGCTCCGGCTCGCGGGCCGGTGGCTGCGGCTGCTCGCCCTCGGGCACGGCCGCGGGCACGCCCGGTCCCGGCTCCGGGCGCACGCCGCCGTGGCGTACCACCGCGAGACCCTCCGGCTGCTGCGGGCACCGGCCCGCGAGCGCCCCGCGTCCGCCGCCGGTGACGCCCCGGGCGGCGGCGGGGCACCCCGGTCCGCGGTGCCCGTGGCCCTGCTCCCGCGCGACTCGGTGCCGCCGACCCCGCTACCCGCCGCCGACCCGGAGCCCGCCACCGACCGGACGCCCGCTGCGGCCCGCGCCGCCGACGGCCCGCGGGGCTCCGTCCACCAGTTCTGGGACCGGGGCCGCTCCCGCGGCGCCGAGGCCCGCGCCGCCCGCTCGACGACCACCCCCCTCCACGGCACCACCGCCTCCTGACCCGCTCCCGGGCACGCGGCTACGTGGCTCCGCCAGGCGCTCGCGGCCGGACCGTCGCCCGGCCGCCCACGGACCACGCCCGGGCGCCGAGAGGGCAGTCGACACGTCGAACGAGTACCCGCCGGTTACTCGCTCGACGTGTCGGGTACTCGCTCGGCGCTCGTGAGGCGCCGGCCGCCCGGCGCTAGGCGCTGCGCAGGGCGCCCGGCCACCCGGCGCGCGGCGCTCGCCGGGTGCTCGGCGGCGGGGCGGTCACCCCGCCGGCGCTCGGCGGGTCCGGGCCGTCGCGCGGCCGCCGACTGACCACGTCCGGGCACCGAGGGGGTAACTGACACGTCGAACGAGTACCCGCCGGCTGCTCACTCGACGTGTCGGGTACTCGCTCGGCGTTCGCGGGGGCGACCGGCCGCCTGGCGCTCGGCGCTGCCCGGGGTGCCCGGCCCCCCCCGACGCGCGGCGCTCGCCGGGTGCTTGGCGACCGGGCGGTGGCCCCGCCGGGCGCTCGGTGGGGCCGGGTCGTCGCGCGGTCGCCGACGGACCACGCCGGGGCACCGAGGGGGCAGCTGACACGTCGAACGAGTACCCGCCGGCTACGCGCTCGACGTGTCGGGTACTCGCTCGGCGCTGCGCGGGCCGCTCGGTGCAGCGCGGGCCGCTCGGTGCTGCGCGGGCCGCTCGGTGCTGCGCGGGC
>NZ_JAANNB010000333.1 GCF_011603975.1 Cellulomonas sp. IC4_254
CGCCCTCCCCGACGTGGCCGCGACGCGGTGCCTGAGTCCTGGGCGCAGGCGGCCGTGGCGCTCACGTTGGTCGTCCCGGGGTTCGTCTACCGAGCGTCCTGGCAGAGCGTGGCGGGCCCCGACCCCGCGCGGCCGGACTTCGGGACGCGAGTGCTGCACGCGATGGTGGCGACCGGCGTGTTCGCGGGGGCCTACGCGGCGGCGTTCGGGCCGGTGCTCGCCCGGTACGCGCACGACCCCTCCCGGGTCCTCTCGGATCCCCGGACGGCCGGGCTCGGGTTCATCGGACTCGTGATCGTCGTCCCCTGGCTGACCGCGCGCCTGTGCTTCTGGGTGGTCCGCGGCGACCGGTTCGGGCTGCTCACCGCACGGACGCCACCCGCGCTCCGTCGCGGCCGTCCCCTCGACCACCCGCCGAGCGCGTGGGACCGGGCGTTCGGCGGGGCATCCCGCGGCTGCTGGGTGCGCGTCCGGTTCGCCGACGACCGGTGGCTCGGCGGCTGGTACGGGGACGACTCGTTCGCCACCACCCACCCGCACCCGCAGGAGCTCTTCGTCGAGGAGGGCTGGGTCGTCCAGGACGACGGGACCTTCAGCGACGTCGTGCACGCCCCCGGCGGCATGGTGATCCGGTGCTCTGCCGCGATCGCCGTGGACTTCATCCCCGGCCGCCGTGATGATGGTCCCGGGGCCCACGACGACCTGAGGACGGTGCAGCCTGATGGCTGACAGCACTCGACGACGCGCTGCCCCCGTGCGGCGCTGGTTCGCCCCCGACGGCGGCTTCTACCGGGGCGTCGGCCCGAACGGGGAGGCCAGCCCGCGGATCGGCCTCCCGCCGAAGACCCCCGCGACCGAGGCCGGCATCCGGCGGCAGGAGCGCGAGGCACGCCGAGCCCGGCGTCTGGCCGAGGCGACGCGCGCCGACGCCGCCGACGAGGCGGGCGGGTCCGGGGTGGGGGTCGACCGCCCGGACCGGTGAGCGCGCGGTCCCGTGAGGCGCGGTGCCGGGCACGGGTCCGCCGGGCGCGGTGCCGTCAGACGCGGTCGGGCTCGGCGCGGCCCCGCACCGGCGTGCCGAGCACCGCGTCGCACGCGGCCACCAGCCGGGTCCGCAGTGCCTGGGACGCCGCCGCGAACCCGCGCTGCCGCCGCACGTACTCGGCCTTGCCCTCGGTCGTCTCGATCGCGATCGGGTCGAGCCCGTAGGACGACACGTCGTACGGGGACGCCTGCATGTCGACCGTCCGGATCTCCCGGGCCAGGGCGAACGCGTCGAGGAGCAGGTCACCCGGCGCGGCGGGCCCGAGCTTGAGCGCCCACTTGTACAGGTCCATGTTCGCGTGCAGGCAACCGGGCTGCTCCATCGCGACCTGCGTCTCCCGGGTGGGCTGAAGCGTGTTCCGGGGAGCCGCGTCCGGGGTGAAGAACCGGAACGCGTCGATGTGGGTGCACCGGATGCGGTGCCGCTCCACGACCGCGTCCGTGCCCGCGCCGCCGAGCCGCAGCGGCAGCGGGTGCCGGTGGTCGCCGTCGCCCTCGCGGTAGACCATCGCCCACTCGTGCAGGCCGAAGCAGCCGGTCGCGGCCGGACGGCCGGCGGTCGCGGACAGCAGGGCGCGGACGTACCGGACGGTGTCGCCCCGGTCGGCCAGGAACGCGTCGGCGTCCAGCGCGACGGTGCCCTCGGCGTCCGTCCGGTACCAGCGCCAGCCCGCCTGCGGGGCCTCGGCCGCGTCGGCCCGGGCGACGCCCGCTCCCGGGTGCCAGCGGCGCAGCTGCGCCGGCTTCGCGGGGTAGTACTCGAACAGGAAGTCCTCGATCGCGTGCCGCTCGCCCCCGGCGGCGCGCCGGGCGCGGTGGCCGGCGGTCAGGTCGTCGGCGCGGGCGGCGTGCTCCGCCGCGCGGGCCTGCCACGCGGCGGGCACGAGCAGCACGGGCGCGGCTGCCGAGGCAGGTGCGACGGCTGCGGAGGCCGGTGCGGAGGCTGCGGAGGCGGGTCCGGCGGCCCCCGAGCAGAAGGACGTGGATGGCGACCTCGTTGCCCGACCCGGACTGGCAGCCCCCGACCTGGGAGGCGATCGTCCGGGAGCACTCCGCGCGCGTGTACCGCCTGGCCTACCGGCTCACG
>NZ_JAANNB010000334.1 GCF_011603975.1 Cellulomonas sp. IC4_254
CGGCGGGGCGGTCGTCCGGGTGCGTGGCGGGGTGCGCGACGCCCGGTGCGTCGGGGCGGGTGGCGGTGTCGGGCCACGACGAGGGCCCGGCCGGCCGCGGCGGGCCGATCGGGTCGTGCGGCCCGGTGGCAGACGTCACGGCACCACCTTACGGGGGGTCGGCGCGGCCCGAGATCCGTCCCGGGACGGAGCGGGTGGCGGACGTCACGTCGTCGCGGGCCCCCGGACGGCGGAATCCTGTCGTCCGACAGGCGCGCGGCGGGCGAGAATCCTGGGCGTGTCCCTCGCCCCCTACGGCCGTCTGCTGCGGCTGCCCGGTGTCCTGCCCCTGGTCCTCGTCTCGTTCGTGGCGCGCATCCCGCACGCGATGACGGGCGTGGTGCTCACGCTGCACGTCGTGGGCCCGCTCGGCCTCGGGTACGCGCGCGCCGGCCTGGTCGCGGCGGCGATGACGGTGGGCGTGGCGATCGGCTCGCCGTGGCGCGGCCGCCGCGTCGACCGGCTGGGGCTGCGCCGGGCGCTGCTGCCGTCCGTGCTGGTGGAGTCGGCGGTGTGGCTGGTGGCCCCGCGGCTGGGCTACGAGGCGCTGCTCGTCGCGGCGGTGGTCGCGGGCGTCTTCCTGGTGCCGGTGTTCTCGGTGGTGCGGCAGTCGCTCGCCGTGCTGGTGCCCGCCGAGCAGCAGCGCACGGCCTACGCGCTCGACTCCGTGGGCACCGAGATGACGTTCATGCTGGCGCCGACGCTCGGCGTCCTGGTGGCGACCCAGGTCTCGACGACCGCGGCGCTGACGCTGGTCGGCGTCGCGACGGTCGCGGCCGGCCTGCTGCTCATGTGGTTCGACCCGCCGACCCGCTCGCCCGAGGGCACGGCGCCCGAGGAGGCGGTGGACGGCGCCCGCCGCCCGCGGCTGCTCACCCCGGGCCTGCTGGTGGTCCTGGCCGCCGCGTCCGCCGCCGCCCTGATCCTCAACGGCACGGACGTGGGGATCGTCGCGGCGCTCCAGGGCTGGGAGCGGGAGACCGCGGTCGGCTGGATGATCGCCCTGTGGTGCGTCGGGTCCGTCGTCGGCGGCCTCGTCTACGGCGCGCAGAAGCGCGAGCTGCACCCGCTCGCGCTCGTCGCGCTGCTCGGCGCGGCCACCGTGCCGGCCGCGTTCGCGCAGACCCAGTGGCAGCTCGCGCTCGCCGTGGTCGTCGCGGGCCTGCCGTGCGCCGCGAGCCTGTCGGCCATCAACGCCTCGCTCGTCCGGATGGTCCCGGAGCACCGGCGCGGCGAGATCATGGGCTGGAGCGGCACCGCGAACACCGTCGGCGCGGCGCTCGGCGCCCCCGTGGTCGGCGCGGTCATCGACTCCACCGGCCCGGGCGGCGGGTTCGCCGCCGCCGGCGGCGTCGGGCTGGTGCTGTCCGTGCTGGGGCTGGCGGTGCTCACGGTCGTGCGGCGCCGAGCCACGGGACGGCGCGCGGCGGCCGCGGCCGCCCTGGGCGGAGCGCCCGCCGGTGTCGTGCCGGCGCCGTCGACCGAGCCGGCACCCGCGACGTCGCCCGCCGAGCGGGTCGTCCCGAAGCCGGCACCCGCCGGGGCGGACGACGTCCCGGTGCGGCCGTCGCCGGCCGACGCCGCCCCGGAGCCGACCACCCGCTGACGGCCGGCGCGGCGGGCGTCAGGACACGTAGCCCGTGAACTTCTCGCCCGGCCCCTCGCCCGGCGCGTCCGGGAACGGGCTGGCCTCGCGGAACGCGAGCTGCAGCGAGCGGAGCCCGTCGCGCAGCGAGCGGGCGTGCTGGTTGCCGATGTCCGGTGCCGAGGCCGTCACCAGCGCGGCGAGCGCGGTGATCAGCTTGCGGGCCTCGTCCAGGTCCAGGTAGTCGCGACCGGCGTGCTCGTCGGTGTCGGGGGACAGGCCGCACTTCACGGCGGCGGCGCTCATCAGGTGCACGGCGGCGGTGGTGATGACCTCGACCGCGGCCACGTCGGCGATGTCGCGGGTGGCGGTCGTGGGGTCCGGGGTCTCGCTCATGCCGCCGATCCTCTCATCGTCCGGGGCCGTCCCGACGACGACGACGAGGGCGCGGCCGGAGCGAGTGCCGGCCGCGCCCTC
>NZ_JAANNB010000335.1 GCF_011603975.1 Cellulomonas sp. IC4_254
CGCCGCACCGCCCGCTCCGGGGACCGTCGTCGCGGCGTCCGCGGGGACCGCGACCGGGTCGGGCCGCGCCGGAGCCGCCTGGAGCGCCACCGCCGCCAGCAGACCGCCGAGCACCGCCACCGACGCCACCTGGGCGGCCCGCGCGAACCGCGGGCGCGGACGCGGGCGGCGGTGCGCGCCGGGCAGCGTTCCGCTGCGGTGCTGCGGGCGCGTCGTCACGTGGCGGCTCCTGGTCCGGGTCGGGGTGTCGACCCCAGTCTCCGACGGATCGTCCGCGGAGGACAGCCCGCCCGGCGGGCTCAGCGGCGCCGGGCGCCTCCCGGGGCGGCCGGATCCCCCACCCGGAGGTCCCGTGCGAGCGCGTCGAGCGCCGCCGAGCGCCGCCGCGGGTCCAGCTCCAGGCCGCCGTCCGGGGTGCGCCGGAGCGACCCGGACAGCACCAGCTCGTCCGCCGCGGCGCGCACGCCGTCGGCGTCGGCGCGCCGGTCCAGCTCCGGGCCGGACAGGGGGCGGCCCAGGAGGGCGGCGAGCAGCCGGGCCTTGGTCAGCGGGTCGGTGGCGCCGTCGAGGACGGCGGTCGGTCGTGGCTGGGTCGGCACGGTCGTCTCCCCCGGGTCGGGCGCGGGGCCGGTGCACCGCGGCTCGTCGGTCCAGCCTCCGGTGCCCGGCCGCGGCTGAGTGGTGGGCTGGGTGGTCCGGCGGGGCGCGGTGGGTGGTGATGACGGCCGTGGTGCGTAGCCCCGGAGCGAGACCCGGGTGGCGCCCGCCACGGGCACGCGTCGGTGGCAGGGGCGCGGCGACCGCGGCGGGGACGCGTCATCCGCCCGCGCGCAGCACCTCGCCGAGCCGGTGCGTCCGGCGCCGCGCGTGCTCGACCCGCAGCACCGCCGCTGCCGCCACGACCCCCGCGAGCACGGGCAGCGCCACCGCGAGCCAGGCCACGGGGCCACCCGTCCCGGGCGCCGACGCGGCCGCGAGCCCGAGCGGACCGAGCACCACCGGGGTCACCGCGCACCCGAGCGCCGCCCCGGCCGCGGACGCGAGCAGCGCCGCGGGCAGCACCTCCCCGGCGGCGACCCGGCGCGCCTCCCGGTCGGTGAGCCCGACCGTCCGCAGCGTGTCGAGGGCACGACGCCGGGCGGGTCCGCCCGCCGCCGCGGCGACCAGGACGGCGAGCGCGACGAACGCGAGCAGCAGCACCACGGAGACGGCCGCGGCCCCGACGAGCGCGCGCGGCAGCACGTCCGCGCGCAGCGCCCCGAGGACGGCCACCCGGACGGTGACCTCCGCGTCGCCGGGCGGGGGCGTGGCGCGCACGGCCGCCTCGGCACCCGGGCCGACGAGCCACACCGTGCTGGGCGGCACGGCGTCGGGGCCGCCTAGCTCGGCGACGTCCACGACGACCACGGCCCGGCCCCCGTCCTGGCCCGCCGACGGCCGGGGCACCGCGAGGTCCGCCAGCGCGTGCACGGTTCGGTCCTCGCCGTCCCAGCGGATGACCACCTCCCCGGCAGGCGCGTCGCCGGCGGCAGCGGCCGGGTCGGCCGCGGCGGGCAGGGCCGCCCCCGGCAGGGCCGAAGCCAACCGGGCCAGGGCGGCCGGCTCCCCCACCACGACGTCGACGCGCGCCGAGCCGTCGGCCGAGCGCACGGGCACGTCCCGGACCACCCGCGCCGGCACCGCGGCCGTGACGCCGGGGTCCTCCGCCCAGGTCGCCGCCGCCGCCGTGAGCCCCGCGTCGGGCGGCCCCTGCACCCGGGCGTCGCCGCCGACGGTCGCCCAGGCGGCCGCGTCCTGCCCGTCCCGGACGGCGACCGCGGCGGACGCCCCCACGACCACGAGGGCGGCGGCCGTCGCGACCGCGAGCAGCGGCAGTGCGGCGAGTCCGTCGGACCGCGCCCGGGCGACCGCCAGCACCCCGACCGCGCGGCGCGACCGCTCGGCGAGCGGGGCCAGCCGGGCGACCAGGGCGGGCAGGACGCGCGCGACCACCACCGCCCCGACGACGGCGAGCAGCGCGGGCGCCGCCGCGGCGAGCAGGTCCGGCGAGGCA
>NZ_JAANNB010000336.1 GCF_011603975.1 Cellulomonas sp. IC4_254
ACGGGGTGCTCCTCGGGGGTCCGCCGCGCACGGGCGGCGGGGCGGGACGTCGACGTCCCGCGCGGATCTGACGGCAGGGGTGGCGGTCAGGCCCGACAGAGCGGACACGCGCAGGCGTGCCGCAGGGGGCGGCACGTGGGGAGCGCGGAGGTCATGGTCGCGAGTGTGGCACGGGGCACGCGGGGTCGCACGGATCCGCCGCGCCCGTCTCAGGTGCCGGACGGACGTGTCGCCGCGACGCCCCGCCGGGTGCCGCCGGCGTCACCGCGCCGGGCTGACACGCCGCCCGGCGGGGTGTCAGCCCGCCGCCGGCTCCGTGGCGGACCCGGTGGGCGTCGCGGACGGCCCGGCCCCGGGCTCGGCGTCGTCCTCCTCGTCGGGGAGCGGGACGACGACCGGCCAGCGCTCCGGGTCGTGCACGACCGCGCTCGCGTCGGTGCCGATCTCCACGAGCTGCCAGTCGAGGATCCGCCGGCTCGTGGGGTCCCAGCGCAGCAGGGTCATCTCGGCGGTGCCCTTGAGCGGGCCGATCCGCGGCTCGTTCTCCTGCGCGCCCGCCGTGGACGACGAGATGTACCGGATGCCCTCGCCGATCTGCTCGGGGTCCGTGCGGGTGTGCATGTGGCCGGACACCAGGGCCGGGACGCAGCCGTCGGCGAGCATCGCCGGGGCGGCCCGGGGGTTGTGGAACATCACCAGGTCGACGCCGTCCGGCTCCGCGCAGGCGACCTCGGAGAGCCGCGCGCCGACCTCGGCGTACGACTCGTCCTGGGTCTGCGTCTGGATGAGGCGGGTGGCCTTGGGGTCGTGGTCGCCGAGGATCCGCATGCCGCGCACGTCGATGACGCCGCCGTCCAGGACGGTCGCGCCGGCCCGGGCGTACTGCGCGGTGGTCTCGGCGGAGTCGTGGTTGCCCGGTGCGGTGACGAGGTCGACGCCGTCCGGGATCGCCCGGGCGAACGTGGTCACGCAGTACTGCTCGACCGACGTGCCGTTCATCGTGGTGTCGCCCGCGTCGAGGACGACCTCGGCGCCGGACATCTCGGCCAGCGAGGTGATGAGCGGGGCCATGCCGACGTTGCAGTGCAGGTCGGAGATGACCAGCAGGGTGAGCGGCTGCTCCTCCTCGTCCGTGGACTCCTCAGGGGTCGGCGTCGGCGAGCCGCTGGGCCCCTCGGTCGCCCCCGGCGCGGCCGGAGCGTCGTCCGAGGCCGCGCCGTCCCCGTCCCCGGCCCCGTCGTCCGTGGCCGCCTCGGCGTCGCGCCGCACCTCCCAGTCGTCCCACGCGGCGACCAGCGCGTCGTCGGCCTGGTCGTAGAACTCCTCGTTCTCGCGGAACGCCTGCACCACCAGGCCGCCGTAGGTGTCGACGATGCCGCCGAGGCGGCCGGTGATCCGCGCGCCCTCGAGCGGCGTGCCGTCGAACACGGCGGACGCGGTCTGCGACGCGGTCCGCTCCGCGGCGTCGCCCCGCTCGCTGGCCGTGACGAGCGTGCCGACGAGCACCACCGCCAGGCCGCCGGCCGTGAGCTGCGCGGCGTGCGGCGCGAGTCGGTCGGCCAGCTCCTCGCGCCGCCCGGGGCCGAGCAGCCAGCGCCCCGCGAACCACAGCGCCACCAGCACGACCAGCGCAGCGAGCGTCCGCCAGAGCGCGTTCGCGACCAGCGCCCGGGCCGCGTCCTCGATGGTCGCCTGCGGGCCGGTGAAGAACTGCAGGTAGGAGTTGAGATCGCCGGTGAGGGCCTGCAGCGTGTCGATGCCGTGCAGCGCGTCGACGTCGGCGGGGATCTCCTCGACCGTGACCCGCGCACCGAGCCCGAGCGGCAGCGGCGAGTCGATCTGCAGGGTGCCGAACGGCCCCAGGTCGATCGTCACCGTCGCGTCCGTCGTGACGTCGTACCGGGCCTCGTGCGGGCCGAGGCTGGACTCGGCCGTCGCCGTCGTGACGCCGAACACGAGCGCGGCGAGCAGGGCGACGACCGCGAGCACGGCGCGCGCGACCCACCGCCGACGGCGGCC
>NZ_JAANNB010000337.1 GCF_011603975.1 Cellulomonas sp. IC4_254
CGGCGGCGCGCGCGCCCGCGAGGGCGGCCAGCAGCGGCGGGCGGACGCCGGCGGGCCCGACGACGTCGACCTCGCCGCGGGACGGAACGAGGGAGACGGCGCGCGCGACGGCGGGGTCGGTGAGGAGGACGGGCAGCAGTCCGGCGACGTTCATGGGTTCCTTCCGGGGGTGCCGGCGGCGGGGCGCGGTCAGCACGAGAACCCCGGATCCAGGGGATCCGGGGTGCAGCGACCACTCTACGAGCGACCACCGACACTCTCACTCTGACGGCGGCACCCCTCTTGACACGTTCTGCACCGTTTGTCCTAATTTGCACTTCCAGGCCTGCCGCGGGGCACCCGCGCAGCCGCGACCAACCCCGGCCGACGACTGCCACCCCGGGAGGGCGACGTGACGAGCACCGCCACCGCGCGCGCCGACGGTGGCCTGCCCGTGCTCTGGAGCCTCAACGGCCTGCGGGCCGCGGGCGCGCTGCTCGTGATGCTCTACCACGTCAACTCCTGGAACCTGCAGGTGATCCGGGGGTCCAGCGCGTTCTACACCGGCGTCGGGCTGTTCTTCGTGCTCTCCGGGTTCGTGCTCACCTGGACCGCGCAGCCCGGCACCACCCTCGGGGCCTTCTACACCCGCCGGCTCGCGCGGATCCTGCCGAACCACCTCACCGCGCTCGCGATCGGGCTCGCGGTCACCGTGCTCGTCGTCGGCGCCACGGTCGACCCGGTCACGCTGCTGTCCGGGGCGTTCCTCGTGCAGGCCTGGTCGCCCGACCGCGACGTGGTGTTCGCCGTCAACGGCGTCGCCTGGTCGCTGTCCTGCGAGATCGCGTTCTACGCCGCCTTCCCCGCGCTGCTCTGGGCGCTGCGCCGGATGCGCGCCCGCACCCGGGCCGTCGTCGCCGGCGCCGCCCTCGCCGCACCCGTCGCCGTCGCGCTGGCCTGGCCGACGCTGATCCCCGTGCTGTTCCACCTGCCGCCCGCCCGGCTGCCCGAGTTCCTGCTCGGCATGGTCACGGCGCTGGCGGTACGGGAGGGCTGGCGACCGCGGGTCCCCGCATGGGCGCTGCTCGGCGTCCTCGCCGCGTGCGTCCTCGGCGCCGCCGCGGTCGACGTGCACCCCACCGTGCTGACCGCCGTGCTCGCCGTGATCTTCGCGCCCCTCGCCGCCGGGTGCGCCTGGGGCGACATCGACGGGGGGAACCGCTGGGCGCTGCACCCGGTGGTGAAGCTCGGCGGGGCGCTGTCGTTCTCCTTCTACCTGCTGCACGAGCTCGTCATCAAGGTCGTCGTCGCGACACCCGTCCGCGGACCCGCCGCCATCGCGGTCGTGCTCGTCGTGTCGGCCGCGCTCGCGTTCCTCCTGTGGCGCGGCGTCGAGCTGCCCGCACGGGCGCGGATCCTCGCGACGCTGCCGGCACCGGCACCGCGGCTGGGCGCGGCCGGGCCGCCGCACGCACCCGGCGGGCGCCGGGCCCGGCACAGCCGGCCGCGGGTCGTCGCGTGGTCGTTCCCGCTGACCCCGGGGTTCGGCACGCCCGCGGTGACGTGGGCGGGCGCCGCGGCGGGGTCGGGTGCGGCGCTGGCGGGCTCCGGTGCGGTGGCGGGGTCCGGTGCAGCGCGGGGCTCCAGTGCGGTGGCGGGCTCGGTGCGCGTGGCGGGCACGGTGCCCACGCCGGCACCGGGGACGCCGCCAGCCGCCGCACCCGTCCCCGTGCGCGCCTCGGCCCCGGACGCCCTGCGCGCCCCCGTGCCCGCCGCGAGCGTCCCCGTCGCCGCACCGGTGAGCGCCCCGGCCACCGACGCGCCCACACGGGAGCACGCGACCACCCGGGAGTATGTCGCGACCGCGCACGGCCTCGCGCTGGCGGACACGCCGCTCGCGCTCGCCGCCGCCCCCGTGCACGCCGCGATCGGCGCCGGCGCGTCCCCCGCCACCGACGGCACCGCCGCGGCGGGCGCCATGAGCACCGCCGCGCTGGTCGCGGCCGCCGCCGTCGCCACCGG
>NZ_JAANNB010000338.1 GCF_011603975.1 Cellulomonas sp. IC4_254
ACGGCGCCCCGACCGCCCGGAGCCGCGACGCGACCTGCACGGCCCGCACGGCCGCCGCGGCCTTGTCCCGGGACTCCTGGTACTCCGTGGCCGGCACGGAGTCGGCGACGATCCCGGCACCCGCCTGCACGCTCGCCCGGCCGTCCCGGATGAGGGCGGTGCGGATGGCGATGGCCATGTCCATGTCGCCGGCCAGGTCGAAGTAGCCGACGGTGCCGCCGTAGATGCCCCGGCGCGCGGGCTCGATCTCGTCGATCAGCGCGATGGCCCGCGGCTTCGGCGCCCCGGAGAGGGTGCCGGCCGGGAAGGTCGCGGTGAACGCCCCGAGCGCGGTCGCCCCGGCGCGCAGCCGGCCGACGACCGTCGAGCAGATGTGCATGATGTGGCTGAACCGCCGCACCGCCATGAACTCGACCACCTCGACGGTCGCGGGCTCGCAGACCTTGACCAGGTCGTTGCGGCTGAGGTCGACCAGCATCAGGTGCTCGGCGCGCTCCTTGGGGTCGGCGAGCAGCTCGTCGTGCAGCGCGCGGTCCTCCTCGGGCGTGGCGCCGCGCGGGCGGGAGCCGGCGATCGGGAACGTCGTGACGTGCCCCTCCGTGACCTTGACCAGCGTCTCGGGGCTGGACCCGACCACGGCGAAGTCGTGGCCGTCGGCGTCCTGCAGCTGCAGGTAGTACATGTACGGGCTCGGGTTGATCGTCCGGAGCACGCGGTAGACGTCGAGCGGCGCGGCCGGGCAGTCCAGGTCCAGGCGCTGCGACAGCACGACCTGGAACACCTCGCCGTCGACGATCGCCTCCTGGCCGCGCGCGACGGCGGCCTCGTACTCGGCGGCGGTCGACCGGAACTCGAGCGGCGGCGCGGGCGCGTCCACCAGGTGCGCGGCCGCGGGCGCGGCGGGCCGCAGCAGCGCCTCCTGCATCGCGTCCAGCCGCGCCACGGCGTCGGCGTGCGCCTCGTCGACGCGCGCGTCCGTGCCGTCGAAGTTGATCGCGTTGGCGACCAGCCACACCGAGCCGTCGCGGTGGTCGGTCACCGCGAGGTCGCTCGCCAGCAGCAGCGTCATCTCGGGGACGCCCAGCTCGTCCGGGGCGGCGGCGGGCAGCGTCGGCTCCCAGTGCCGGACGACGTCCCAGCCGAGCGCGCCGACCAGGCCGCCGGTCAGCGGCGGCAGGCCGGGCACGGCCGGCGTGCGCAGCACCTCGAGGGTCTCGCCCAGCACCGCGAGCGGGTCGCCCTCGGTCGGCACGCCCGCCGGGACGTCCCCGGTCCACACCGCGCGGCCGTCCCGCACGGTGAGGGTCGCCCGGGACCGGACGCCGACGAACGACCACCGGGACCAGGACCCGTCCTGCTCCGCGGACTCCAGGACGAAGGTGCCCGGCCGGCCGCCGGCCAGCGTGCGGTACAGGCCGACCGGCGTGGTGTCGTCCGCGAGCAGCCGGCGCACGACCGGGATCACCCGGCGGGACGCGGCCAGCGCGCGGAACTCGCCGAGGGCGGGCCAGGTGGCGCCCCAGGGCACGTCGACCGGGGTGGTCGCGGGCGCGGCCGGGGTCGCGGGCGTCGTGGCGGTCATCCGTGCTGCTCCGTCGCGGCCGGACGCTCGCCGACGACCGCACCCAGCGAGCCGCCCGCCTCGAAGCAGGTGCGCGTCCCGGTGTGACAGGCGGCCCCGACCTGGTCGACCCGCACGAGCAGCGCGTCGCCGTCGCAGTCGAGGGCCACCGACTTCACGTACTGCGCGTGCCCGGAGGTGTCGCCCTTGCGCCAGTACTCCTGCCGCGACCGGCTCCAGAACACCACCCGGCCGCCGGTGAGGGTGCGGTGCAGGGCCTCGTCGTCCATCCAGCCGAGCATGAGCACCTCGCCGGTGTCGTGCTGCTGCACCACGGCCGCGACCAGGCCGGACGGGTCGCGGCGCAGGCGCGCGGCGAGCTCCGGGTCGAGGGG
>NZ_JAANNB010000033.1 GCF_011603975.1 Cellulomonas sp. IC4_254
CCCCGCTCGGTCGCGGTCCTCGCCCCGTAGTCCCGCACCGCCGTTCGGAGACTCCGCGCGGGCCCGAGGTGGTCCGCGGGGCACCACGAGGGCCCGCGCACCTCTCCACCGCCGCGCGGAGCCTCCGAGCGCCGGCCCTCAGGTGCGGGAGGCGGCCTCCTGGCGACCGCGCTCGGCCAGGGCGCCCAGGCGGGACAGGGCCCGGTAGTACTTCTTGCGGTAGCCGCCCGCGAGCATCTGCTCGGTGAACAGGACTGACTCCCCCGCACCGCCCAGCAGCACGGGCACGTCCCGGTCGTACAGCCGGTCCACCAGCGACACCAGCCGCAGGGCGACGTCCTGGTCCGGCACCGGGCCGACGCCCGTCAGCCCGACCAGCGCCACCCCGTCGAGCAGCGCCCCGTACCGCGACGCGTGCACGGTCGACAGGTGCGCCAGCAGGTCGCCGAAGTCGTCCAGCGTCGCGCCGGCGACCCCTGCGGTCGCGGCCCGCACGGCGTCGTCGTCCAGCCCGGGCGCGTCGGTCACGGCCTCGCGCCGCCGGTAGTCCTGGCCGTCGATCCGGAGCACCTCGAACCGGTCGGAGAGGTCCTGGATCTCGCGCAGGAAGTCGTCGGCCGCGAACCGGCCCTCCCCGAGCGACTCGGGCAGCGTGTTCGACGTGGCCGCGAGCGCCACGCCCCGGTCGGTGAGCTCGCGCAGCAGCCGGGACATGAGCACGGTGTCGCCGGGGTCGTCGAGCTCGAACTCGTCGATGCAGACGAGCTTCCGGGTCGCCAGCGCGTCGACGGTTGGCCGGAACCCGAGGGCGCCGACCAGGTTGGTCCACTCCACGAACGTGCCGTACGCCGCCGCCTCCGGCCCGACCGCCGCGGCCAGCGAGGCGAGCAGGTGGGTCTTGCCGACGCCGAACCCGCCGTCGAGGTACACCGCGGGCACCGCGGCAGGCTTGCGCCGCAGCCGGCTCAGCAGGCCGCCGGACCCGCCCCCGCCGGTCAGCGCCGCGGCGACCTCGCGCAGCCGGGCCACCGCGGCGGCCTGGCTCGGGTACTCCGGGTCGGGCCGGTAGGTGTCGAAGGACTCGCCGGCGAAGTGCGGCGGCGGCACGCGCTCCGCGAGCAGGCGGTCGCGGCCGACGTCGGGGCGCCGGGAGGTCAGGCTCGCCGTCGTCGGCGTGGCGGGGCTGGGGCTCACGGCCGCACAGCCTACGACTAGCCTGACCGCCATGCCCCGCGAGCTCCCGCCCCTGGACGTGCTGCTGCCCCTCGACCGGTCGGGCACGAGGCTCGCCCCCGAGCACGGCGAGCCCGCCCTGCACGACCTGTACGCGCACCCGGCCCCCGCGGCCGGCCGGACGGCGGCGGTGCGGGCCAACATGATCGCCACCGTCGACGGGTCCGCCCAGGGCCCCGACGGGCGGTCGCGGAGCATCAACGGCCCCGCGGACTGGCGGGTGTTCCGGGTCATGCGGGCCGTCGCGGACGTGGTGCTCGTCGGGGCGGGCACGGCCCGCGCGGAGGGGTACACGCCGCTGGCCGTCCCCGCCGACCTGCGCGCGGCCCGCGCCGCCCGCGGCCAGGCGCCCGAGCTGGAGCTCGCCCTCGTCACCGCGTCCGGCGCGCTGCCCGAGGGCCTGCGCGGCACGCACCGGCCTCCGTACGTCGTCACCGTCCCCGGGAACCCGCGGCTCGCCGACCTGCGGGCTGAGCTCGGCGACGACCGGGTCCTGGTGGCCGGGGACGAGGCCGTCGACCTCGCCGCCGCCCTCGCCGCGCTCGGGGACCGCGGCCTGACCCGCGTGCTCGCGGAGGGCGGACCCCGCCTGCTCACCGACCTGGTGCGCGCCGGCCTGGTGGACGAGCTCTGCCTCACCACCAGCCCGCTGGTCGTCGGCGGCCCGGGCCTGCGGGCGGTGCAGGGGCCCGAGTGGCTCGAGCCGCTGACCGCCCGCCCGGCGCACCTGCTGCACGCCGACGGGATGCTGCTCGGCCGCTGGGTGCTGGGCTCGGCCGGCTGACGGCCGCGCCGCCCGGGTGAGCAGCGCCGACGCCCGCTAGGGTCGAGTCGTGACCGACACGATCCTGGTCCTCACGGAGGACACCCTCGCCGCCGCCGACGTCGCGCACATCGTCTCGCTGCACGACGGCGAGCAGCTGCGGTACCGCGTGCTCGTCCCCGCCGACACCGAGCGCAACGTGCTCGTCTCGCTCGTGGACCAGCTGAGCCTGGGCGAGCTCCGCGACGCGCTCGACACGGTGCTCGGCCGGGAGCCGAAGCCGACCGAGGCCACCGCCGACGCCGCCGAGCAGCTCGCCGACAGCCTGGCCGCGTTCGCCGACGCCGGCGTGACCGCGACCGGCACGGTCGTGGACGACGACCCGCTGCCCGCGCTGCAGGCCGCCGTCGCGTCCGAGGGCGCCCGCGAGGTGGTCGTCGTGACCTACCCGCACGCGCTCGAGGACACGTTCCACCGCGACTGGGCGTCCCGCGCCCGCGAGGAGCTGCACGTGCCGGTGCTGCACCTGTACTCGGGGACGTCCGAGCTCGGCTGAGACCGACCCGCACGCATAACGACGGCCGGCACCCCCGCTCGGGGGCACCGGCCGTCGCGCGTCGGGGCGTCGGGGCGCCGGGGTCAGAACCCCGTGCTGGTCGGCTCCGGGTAGAACCGGCGGAACTTGCGCACCTGGTTCAGCCCGGCGGCCAGCACGTACCAGCGCCGCTTGAGCCCGGCGTCGCGGCGGTACCGCAGCGGGTGCGCCACCCGCCCGGCGCGGATCAGCCCGCGCACCTTCCCGGCCAGCGCCGGGTCCAGCACGTACCGCAGCAGCAGCCGGTGCGGCAGGATCGAGTACAGCACCTCGGTGTCGACCACGACCGGCTCGACCGCGCGGTCCAGGACCCGGTCCTCGACCAGGAACCGCGCGACGTTCGCCCCGGCGGCCGTCACGTAGTAGTTGTTCCGGCCGATGCGGGGGTTCACCTCGAAGAACCGGAACGACCCGTCGCGCGGGTCGACCTTCACGTCGAAGTTCGCGAACCCGACGTAGCCCACGCCGCGCAGGAACGCCGCCGCCTGGTCGAGCATCCCCTGCTCCCGGGTCACGACCATCGCGGCCGGGTTCCCCAGGCCGGACGGGGTGTGCTCCTCGAGCAGCACGTGCGCGGAGGCCAGCAGCGTGATCGAGCCGCGGGAGTCCACGTACGCCGTGATCGACCGCATCTGCGTGTCGTCGCCCGGCACGAGCTCCTGGACGACGAACCGCCCCCGGTAGCCCGCGCCGCGCAGCGACGCCCACAGCGCGTCGAGCTCGTCCGCCGAGGCGATCTCGAAGACCTTCTTCTTCCCCGGGAACTCGACCTCCTGGTAGTCGGCGCTGCTGGCCGCCTTGGCGATCAGCGGGTAGCCGACGTCCACCGGGACCGGCGCCCAGGCCGGGTCGTCCGCGAGGGCGAAGTCCTGGACGATCGTCCGCGGCACGGCCAGGCCCAGCTCCGTCGCGATCTCCGCGAACGTGGCCTTGTCGGACAGCCGGTCCATCAGCTCCTCGCCGAGGAACGGCACCACGTAGTGCGGCTCGAGCTCGGCGCGGTGCTGCACGACGACGCGGACCAGCCAGTCCGAGTTCGCCAGCAGCACGAGCCGCTTCCCGGCCTGCTCGCGGGCCACCTCCAGCACGGCGTCGACGAGCTGGCGCGGGTCGTGCCCGTCGGCGACGAGCCGGTTGTCCACGATCCGCGAGTCGGCGACCGGCCCCAGGGCCGCCCCGCTCACGACGATCGACCGGACGCCGTACGCCTCGTGGAACGCGCGCGCGAGCGCGTACACGCCGATGTCGGCGCCGAGCATGACGGGCTGCAGGTCACGCAGCGCGTCGGTGCCCGGCGCCGGCGTCGCGGCGCTCACGCCTCGTGCTCGGCGCGGTCGCCGGACCACTCGGTGTGGAACGTCCCGTCCTTGTCCACGCGCTTGTAGGTGTGCGCGCCGAAGAAGTCGCGCTGCGCCTGGATCAGCGCCGCGGGCAGCCGCTCGGCACGGACGCCGTCGTAGTACGACAGCGAGGACGAGAACGCCGGGGTCGGCACGCCGGCCAGCGCGGCCTGCGCGACGACCCGGCGCCACGCGGCGACGCCGTTGCCCACCGCGCCGGTGAAGTACTCGTCGGCGAGCAGCAGCGGCAGGTCCGCGTCCCGCTCGTACGCCTCGGTGATCCGGTTGAGGAAACGGGCGCGGATGATGCAGCCGCCGCGCCAGATGCGGGCCATCGCGCCGCGGTCGATGTCCCAGCCGTTCTCGGCGGACGCCGCGGCGATCTGGTCGAAGCCCTGCGAGTACGCGACGACCTTGGACGCGTACAGCGCCAGGCGGACGTCCTCGATGAACGCGTCCCGGTCCGCGACCTCGAACGTGCCGGCGTGCGCGGGCAGCGTGCCGCGGGCCGCGGTGCGCTGCGGGACGGACCCGGACAGGGCGCGGGCGAACGTGGCCTCCGCGATGCCGGTGATCGGCACGCCCAGGTCCAGGCCGTTCTGCACGGTCCAGCGGCCGGTGCCCTTCTGCTCCGCCTGGTCCAGCACGACGTCCACGAACGCGGCGCCGGTCTCGGCGTCGACCTGGGACAGCACCTCGGCGGTGATCTCGATGAGGAACGACTCGAGGTCGCCCTCGTTCCAGGTCCGGAAGATGTCGGCGATCTCGGAGGCGCTGGCGCCCAGGCCCTGCTTGAGCAGGTCGTAGGCCTCCGCGATCAGCTGCATGTCGGCGTACTCGATGCCGTTGTGCACCATCTTGACGAAGTGGCCGGCGCCGTCGGGGCCGACGTAGGTGCAGCACGGGGTGCCGTCCACCTTGGCCGAGATGTCCTCGAGGATCGGGCCCAGGACCTCGTACGACTCGCGGGAGCCGCCCGGCATGATCGACGGGCCGTTCAGGGCGCCCTCCTCGCCGCCGGACACGCCGGTGCCCACGAAGTGCAGCCCCTTCTCGCGCAGCGCGGCCTCGCGGCGGCGGGTGTCCGGGAAGTGCGCGTTGCCGGCGTCGATGACGATGTCGCCCTCGTCCAGCAGCGGCACCAGCTCCTCGATGACCGCGTCGGTCGCCGCGCCCGCCTTGACCATGATGATCACCTTGCGCGGCCGCTCCAGCGACGCCACGAACTCCTCGGTCGTCACCGACGGCACGAAGGTGCCCTCGGTGCCGTGGTCGGCGATCAGCGAGTCCGTCTTCGCCTGGGAGCGGTTGTGCACCGCGACCGTGTAGCCGTGCCGGGCCAGGTTGCGGGCGAGGTTGCGGCCCATCACGGCCAGGCCGGTGACGCCGATCTGTGCGGCGGGTGCAGACATGCGCGGGTGCTCCTTCGAAGGGGTGCCAGGGCAGGATCACCCTAGTCCGGGCGCTCCCCGCCCGGCGTGCCGCGACCGCAGGTCGAGAGCGTCCGCCCTACGCTCGGCGCTGTGAGCACCGGCCCCCGCGACGCGCCACCGGAGTTCCTGCGCGCCCTGCGGTCGCTGCGGGGGGTGACCCTGCGCCCCGAGGTGTCCCTCGAGGAGGCGCCCGGGCCCGCGCGCATCGCCCCGTACACCGCCGCCCTGGTCGCCGACGTCCGCAGCGGCCGCCGGGACCCCGAGGCCGAGGAGCTGGCGTCCGGCCGGTTCGTCGTGCTGCACGACCCCGCCGGCCAGGAGGCCTGGGACGGGGCGTTCCGGCTCGTGACCCTCGTGCGCGCCACGCTGGAGCCCGAGGTCGGCCAGGACCCGCTGCTCGCCGAGGTCGCCTGGAGCTGGTTCTCCGACGCGCTGGCCTCCGCCGACGTCGACGCCCGCGCGGCCGGCGGCACCGTGACCCGGGTGCTGTCCCAGTCGTTCGGCGCCCTGGACGAGCGCCCGGAGCTCTGCGAGCTCGAGCTGCGCGCCTCCTGGACGGCCCGGGACGAGGACCTGGCCCCGCACCTGCGCGCGTGGGGCACCCTGCTGTGCACGGTCGCCGGGCTGCCGCCGCTGCCCGAGGGCGTCGTCGCGCTGGGTCCCCGGCACTAGGCGGCCCGGCGTCCGGGGTGCGGGCACCCGTGACATCCGGGTCACGGGCGGGTCACGATGTCACCCGATCTGCTCAAGACACCGGGGCGGCGGGCCGATAGAGGGGGCAAGTGTTGGACCGTCAAGGGGGCACCGTAGTGAGCATCGAGCCGATTCGACGAGGCACCGGCCTGGCGCCGGGCGTCCCGGGTGCCCGCACGGGCGCGGTCGCCACCCAGGCGCGCCGCCCGGCCTCGCAGGGCGCCGGCACCGGCACCGACCCGCGCCGGCGGCCCCTCGGCCAGATGTGCGTCGTGGTCACCGAGCTCGCCGAGGGCGACGGGCAGACCCTCGTGCGCAACCTGCGCCGCCGCGGCTCCGGCCGCGTCATCCTGCTCGCCCGCCGCGCCGGCCGCCGCGACCTCGTCGGCCTGCTGACCGGCGGCCTCCGGGGCGCGGTCGCCACCGAGCCCAACGCGACCGTCGGCCAGCCCGGCGCCGCCCCCGGCGCGGTGCCGTCGCCGTTCGCGCGCACCCGCCCCGACCTGACCTCGCGCGAGCTGAGCGTCCTGCGCCTGGTGGCCGACGGGTTCAGCAACCGCGCCATCGGCGACGAGCTCGGCCTGTCCGCGCTCACCGTCAAGAGCCACCTCGCGCGCATCTCGCGCAAGCTCGGCACCGGCGACCGCGCCGCGCTGGTCGCCATCTCCATCCGCACCGGCCTGCTCGCCTGAGCGCACGGGCCGTGCCGGACACCGCGCCGCGCACCGCACCCGGCGCCGCGCCTGCGCGCCGGGACGGGAGCGGCGCCCCGACGGCCTACGGTTGTCCCATGCAGTCAGTCCCGCACCCGGCCGGTACCCCGGCCGAGGAGTCCAGCGCCCCGGCCGGCGCCGACCACGACGTCCCGGCGGACGCCCCCGTGCCGACGGGGCCCGAGCCCGCCGCCGTCGTCCCCCTGACCGAGCCCGCCGAGGGCGTGCCCGCCGTCGTCGACACCCCCGAGGCCTTCGCCCGCGTGGTCGAGGCGTTCGGCGCGGGCACCGGCCCCGTCGCCGTGGACGCCGAGCGCGCGTCCGGCTACCGCTACGGCCAGCACAACTACCTGGTGCAGGTCCGCCGCGAGGGCGCGGGCACCGCGCTGATCGACCCGGTCGCGCTGCCCGACCTGTCGCCGCTGTCCGACGCCCTGGTCGGCGTCGAGTGGGTGCTGCACGCCGCGTCCCAGGACCTCGGCGCGCTCGCCGAGCAGGGCATGCGCCCGTCGCGCGTCTTCGACACCGAGCTCGGCGCCCGGCTGCTCGGGCTCGAGCGCGTGGGTCTCGCCGCCGTCGTCGCCGAGCTGCTCGGCCTCGGGCTCGCCAAGGAGCACTCCGCCGTCGACTGGTCCACCCGCCCGCTGCCCGAGCAGTGGCTCCGGTACGCCGCGCTCGACGTCGAGGTGCTGGTCGAGCTGCGCGAGGTGCTCGCCGAGCGGCTCGCCGTCGCCGGCAAGGCGCAGTGGGCCGCCGAGGAGTTCGAGGCCGTGCGCCTCGCGGGACCCCCCGCCCCGCGCGTCGAGCCCTGGCGCCGGGTGTCCGGCGTGCACGCCATCCGCGACCCGCGCCGCCTCGCCGTCGTCCGCTCGCTGTGGGAGACCCGCGACGAGAACGCCCGCCAGCGGGACATCTCCCCCGGCCGCGTGCTGCCCGACGCCGCGATCGTCGCCGCCGCGCAGGCGCTCCCCCGGTCCGTCCCACAGCTCGTCGCGCTGCCGCAGTTCTCCGGCAAGGGCACCCGGCGGCGCGCCGCGCTCTGGCAGCGCGCCATCGACACCGGCCTGCAGCTGCCCGACGACCAGCTGCCCAGCAGCCGCGGGCCGCGCACCGACGCCCCGCCGCCGCCGCGCGCCTGGGCCGACCGCGACCCGGCCGCCGCCGCCCGGCTCACCGCCGCGCGCGCCGTCGTCGCCGAGCTCTCCGAGACGCACACCGTGCCCGCCGAGAACCTGCTGCAGCCGGACCTGCTGCGCCGGGTGTGCTGGGCCCCGCCGACCCCCGCCGACGAGGCGCACCTCGCCGAGCGGCTGACCGCCGGCGGCGCGCGCCCGTGGCAGGTCGGCCTGCTGGCCCCGCGCCTCGCGGAGGCGTTCGCCGCGGTGGCCACCCCGGCCTGACGCCCCGCCCGGCGCCCCGCCGCGCGGCCGCAGCCGTCCCCCTTCCGCCGAGTGAGTAAGAACCGCGCCGAGTGTGTATCCGCCGGGTACCCACTCGGCGCGTTTCTTGCACAGTCGGCGCCGGAAGAGCCGCGCGGCACCCGCGCATGCGCCCAGGCCACCCGCTGACCTGCGGGGCCGCGGCGCGCCGCCGCCGTCGCACCGCGACAGCGCGGGGCGGCGGCGTTAGGGTCGCGGGTGTTCCGACCGGACACCGTCGTCCCCTGGGAGTGCTGCATGCGTCACGCCGCCACCGAGCCGTCCCCGTCGTCCGCCCCGCGCGACCCCGCCGCACCCGGCACCGCGGGCACGCCCGCACCCGCCGCGCCCACGGCCGCCGCGGCCGCCGCGCGCGACCTGCCCGGCGAGGCCGACGACCACGTCCTGCGCGTGACGACCCGGGACGTCGACCTGCCGGACGGCGCCGGCGTGCTGACCCTGCTCACGCTCACCGCGACCGACGAGCGCCGCCCCACCACCCTCGGCCCGCGTGGCCTCACGGTGCTGCGCGAGGCCCTGGACGCCGTGCGCGCCCGCGCGGAGGCCGGCGAGATCGCCGCCGTGGCCGTCACCGGCCGCCCGGGCTGCTTCGTCGCCGGCGCGGACCTGTCCGTCGCGCGGCGCCTGGACGGCCTGGCGCAGACCCGTGCGCTCGCCGAGGCCGGGCACGCCGCGCTGCGACCGCTCGGCGAGCTGCCGGTCCCGACGTTCGCCTGGCTGACCGGGCACGCGCTCGGCGGCGGCCTGGAGCTCGCGCTGCACTGCGACCACCGGGTCGCGGCCGCCGGCATCCGGTCGATCGGGCTGCCGGAGGCCTCGCTCGGCATCGTGCCGGGCTGGGGCGGCTCCTGGCTGCTCCCCCGCCTCGTCGGCCTGCCCGCGGCCGTCGATCTCGCGGTGCTGCGCCCGCTGGCGAACAACCGGCTCACGACCGCGGAGCAGGCGCTGGAGCTCGGCCTGGTCGACACGGTGCTGCCGGTCGAGGGCTTCGAGCAGTCGGCGCTCGCGTGGACCGCCGGCGTGCTGGGCTCCGGCTCCCCGGACCGCCGCGGTGCCGCCGTGCCGCCCGTCCCGGAGGGCGAGACCGACCCGGTCACCCGCGCGGCCGCGACGCTGGACGCCCGGCTGCACGGCGCCGCACCCGCGTACGCGCACGCCCTCGACCTGCTCGCCCGTGCCGGCTCCCGCGAGCGGGAGGCGGGCTTCCGCGCGGAGGACGACGCGCTGTCCCGGCTGCTGGCGTCCGACGAGGCCCGCGCCGCCCTGTACGCCGCGGAGCTCACCGGCCGGGGCGCGCGACGCGCGGCGCGGGCCGAGTCCGACGGCCCTGCGCCGCGCGAGGTCCGCCGGGTCGGCATCGTCGGCGCCGGGCTCATGGCGGCCCAGCTCGCCGTCCTGCTCGGGTCGCGGCTCGGAGTGCCGGTGGCGATGCGCGAGGTCGACGAGGAGCGCGCCGCGGCCGGCCGGGAGCGCGTCCGCGACCTCGTGGAGTCCGCCGTGCAGCGCGGCCGGCTGCCCCAGGACACGGGCCGGGCGCTGCTCGACGGCGTGCGGGTCGGCACCGACCTGGCCGATCTCGCGGACGCCGACCTGGTCGTCGAGGCCGTCACCGAGGTGCTCGACGTGAAGCGCGCGGTGTTCGCCGAGGTGGAGGCCCTGGTCCGCCCCGACTGCGTGCTGGCCACCAACACGTCCGCACTGTCGGTGACCGCGATGGCGGACGGCCTCGTGCACCCGGAGCGGGTCGTCGGGCTGCACTTCTTCAACCCCGTGGCGCAGATGCCGCTGGTGGAGGTCGTCGCGACCGACGCGTCCGACCCCGCCGCGCTGGCCACGGCGGTCGACGTCGCGCGCCGCGCGGGCAAGACCGTCGTCCGCACCACCGACCGGCCGGGGTTCGTCGTGAACCGGGTGCTGCTGCGGATGCTCGCGGACGTGCTCGGCGCGGTCGAGGACGGCACGCCGGTCGAGGCCGCCGACGCCGCGCTGCGACCGCTCGGCCTGCCGATGAGCCCGTTCGCGCTGCTGCAGCTCGTCGGCCTGCCGGTGGCCCGGCACGTCCTGGTGACGCTGCACGACGAGCTCGGCGACCGCTACCCCCGGTCCGTCGGGCTGGACGCCCTGGTCGAGCAGGGCCGCACGGTCGCGCGACCGGGTCCCGCGGGCCTCCCGGTCGTCGACCCCGCGATCCAGGACGTCTTCGGTGCGCCGACGGCGGGCGGGACGCGGGCCGAGCAGGAGGGTGCCGTGCTGGACCGGGTCGCCCGCGGGCTGGCGGAGGAGATCGGCGCGCTGCTCGACGAGGGCGTGGTGCCGTCCGCCGACCAGGTGGACCTGGCGATGCTGCTCGGCGCCGGCTGGCCCGCGCACCTCGGCGGGATCTGCCCGTGGCTGGACCGGACCGGCTGGTCCGAGCGCGTGCTCGGGCGCCGGCTGCTGCCGCCGGGCGTGGCCGACGCGAGCGCCGTGGCGGCCTGACGCGGGGGGCGCCGCCCGGCGCCCGCACCGCTCAGAACACCGTCAGCCCGCGGTCCCGGAACTGCTGCCGCACCCGGGCCACCAGCTCGGGGCTCGGCGGCTGGGTGTCCTCCAGCTCGTAGGTCAGGCCGAGGCTCTGCCACTTGTCCCGGCCCATCTGGTGGAACGGCAGCACCTCGACGCGGCTGACGGTGGACAGCGTGGCGACGTAGTCGGCGACCGCGTCGACGTTCTCCGGCGCGTCCGTGAGCCCGGGCACCAGCACGAACCGCACCCAGATCTCGGTGCCGCTCGCGGCGACCCGGCGGCCGAAGTCGAGCGTGGGCTGCAGATCGCGCCCGGTCGTCTTCTTGTAGGTCTCCGGGATGCCCGACTTCACGTCGAGCAGCACCAGGTCGATGTCGGCGAGCATCGCGTCCGAGCAGTGCGCGCCCAGGTAGCCGGAGGTGTCGATCGCGGTGTGCACGCCGAGGTCCTTGGCGCCGCGGAGCAGCCGCGCCACGAACGCCGGCTGCATGAGCGGCTCGCCGCCGGAGATCGTGAGCCCGCCGCCGGTCACCGCGAACACCGGCACGTAGCGCTTGATCCGGCGCAGCAGCTCCTCGGCGAGCACCGGCTCGCCGCGGCGCATCTCCATCGTGTCGGGGTTGTGGCAGTACAGGCAGCGCAGCGGGCAGCCGGCCAGGAACGTCGTGAGCCGGGTGCCGGGGCCGTCGACCGCGGTGACGAGCTCCCAGGAGTGCAGCGACCCGAGCTCGCCGGCGCGCATCTGCGCGAACTTCTCGCTGCGCTCCGCGTCGCTGACCGCGAGGCCTGCGGTGCCGGCCGTGGATCGCTCGTGCGAGCCGCCGGTGACGGGCAGGCCCAGCTCGATGACGGGGGCGCCGCCCTCGCCGACGACGGACTGGCTGCTGCTCATGGGTCGCGACCTCCTCGCGGGGTCCTGCTGGGTGGTGCGGTGGAACGGGTGCTGCGGGTGGCGGGCCGCCCGGCCCGGGGCTGCTCCCCCGGGCCGGGCGGTGGTCCGCCGGTCGGCGTCAGATGCCGCCGTGGAACGTCCGGGACAGCACGTCGAGCTGCTGCTCGCGGGTCAGCCGCACGAAGTTCACGGCGTAGCCCGACACCCGGATGGTGAGCTGCGGGTACTTCTCGGGGTGCTCCATGGCGTCCTCGAGCGTGTCCCGGTTGAGGACGTTGACGTTCAGGTGGTAGCCGGAGGACACGTTGTACGCGTCCATGAGGCCCACCAGGTTCGCCACCTGCTCCTCCTTGGTGCGGCCGAGGCCCGAGGGCACGACCGTCGAGGTGAGCGAGATGCCGTCCATCGCCTCGGAGTACGGCAGCTTCGCGACCGACATCGCCGAGGCGAGCATGCCGTGCGAGTCGCGCCCGTTCATCGGGTTGGCGCCCGGGGCGAACGGCTCGCCGGCGCGGCGGCCGTCGGGGGTGTTGCCCGTGGCCTTGCCGTAGACGACGTTCGACGTGATCGTCAGCACCGACTGCGTGTGCAGCGCGTTCCGGTAGGTCTTGTGCTGCCGGATCTTCTCCATGAACGCCTTGGTGATGCCCACGGCGATGTCGTCGGCGCGGTCGTCGTCGTTGCCGTACTTCGGGAAGTCGCCCTCGATCACGTAGTCCGTGACCAGGCCGTCCTCGTCGCGCACCGGCGTGACCTTGGCGTACTTGATGGCCGACAGCGAGTCAGCCACGACCGACAGGCCGGCGATGCCGCAGGCCATGGTCCTCAGGATCTGCCGGTCGTGCAGCGCCATCTCGAGCCGCTCGTACGCGTACTTGTCGTGCATGTAGTGCACGCAGTTCAGCGCGTCGACGTAGGTCTCGGCCAGCCAGTCGAGCAGCTTGTCGTACTTCGCCGCCACGTCCTCGTAGTCGAGCACGTCGCCCTCGACCGGCGCGGACACCGGCGCGACCTGCTTGCCGGAGACCTCGTCGCGACCGCCGTTGATCGCGTACAGCAGCGCCTTGGCGATGTTGACCCGGGCGCCGAAGAACTGCATCTGCTTGCCGACCCGCATCGGGGACACGCAGCAGGCGATCGCCGCGTCGTCGCCCCACGAGGTGCGGATGAGGTCGTCCGACTCGTACTGGATGGCCGACGTGTCGATGGAGACCTGCGCGCAGAACTTCTTGAAGCCCTCGGGCAGCCGGTTGCTCCACAGCACGGTCAGGTTCGGCTCCGGGGCCGGGCCGACGTTGTACAGCGTCTGCAGGAACCGGAACGACGTCTTGGAGACCAGCGAGCGGCCGTCCTCGCCGATGCCGCCGATCGACTCGGTGACCCAGGTCGGGTCGCCGGAGAACAGCTGGTCGTACTCCGGGGTCCGCAGGAAGCGGACGATGCGCAGCTTGATGACGAAGTCGTCGATGAGCTCCTGGGCGAACTCCTCGGTGATCGCGCCCGACGCGAGGTCGCGCTGCAGGTACACGTCGAGGAAGGTCGACGTGCGGCCCAGCGACATCGCCGCGCCGTTCTGCTCCTTCACGGCGCCGAGGTAGGCGAAGTACAGCCACTGCACGGCCTCGCGGGCGGTGGTCGCCGGCTTGGAGATGTCGTAGCCGTAGGAGGCGGCCATCTGCTTGAGCTCGACGAGCGCGCGGATCTGCTCCGCGTTCTCCTCGCGGTCCCGGATGACGTCCTCGACCGACGGCTCCATGTCCATCTCGTGCCGCTCGAGGCGCTTGGCCTCGATCAGCGCGTCGACGCCGTACAGCGCCACGCGGCGGTAGTCGCCGATGATGCGGCCGCGGCCGTAGGCGTCGGGCAGGCCGGTGATGATGTGCGACGAGCGCGCGGCCCGGACGTTCGGGGGGTACACGTCGAAGACGCCGTCGTTGTGCGTCTTGCGGTAGGTGGTGAAGATCTTGGCGACCTCGGGGTCGACGTCGTAGCCGTAGGTCTCGAGGCTCTTCTCGACCATGCGCCACCCGCCGTTGGGGATCATGGCGCGCTTGAGCGGGGCGTCGGTCTGCAGGCCGACGATGAGCTCGTTCTCCTGGTCGATGTAGCCGGCCGGGTGCGAGACGATCGTCGACGGGGTGTGGTTGTCGATGTCGTAGACGCCCTTGGCCCGCTCGGCCGGGAACATCGCGCTGAGCTTCGCCCAGATGCCGGTCGTGCGCTCGGTGGGGCCGGCGAGGAAGTCGGCCTCGCCGGTGTACGGCGTGTAGTTGCGCTGGATGAAGTCGCGGACGTCGATCCCGTCACACCAGGGTCCGGTGACGAATCCGTCCCAGGCCGGCGCGGTGGCGTCGGTCCCGGTGGGGGTGGTTGCTGTGGTGGACATCTGAAGCTCCCTCGCTGAGTGCGTCGTACTTGCGACGCTATTCACGAGGTCATGGGATGTCTTGGGACCGAGGTCCCCCGCCCTCGTCAGGGGCGCGGATCCGCCGCGTGACGGTGCTCACGTCGCGGACGCAGGTCCCGTCGTGGCCGCGGCGCGGGCGTCAGGACGCGGCGCCGAGCGCCGCCAGCACGTCGCGCGCGAGGTCCGGCGCCGTGAGCCGCAGCCCGGTCAGCAGCTCGTCCCGGCTGGCGTGCTCGAGGTACTGCCGCGGGACCCCGAACGCCTGCACCGGCGTCGCGATCCCGGCGTCCCGCGCCCGCAGCCCGACCGCGGACCCGACGCCGCCCTCGCGGACGCCGTCCTCGATCGTGACCGCGTGGTCGTGCTCCCCCACGAGCTTCACCAGCGCGGCGGGCACGGGCAGCACCCACCGCGGGTCGACGACCGTCACCCGCAGCCCGTGCTGCGCCAGCAGCTGCCCCAGCGCCAGGGCCGTGCGCGCCATCGCGCCCACGCCGCACACCAGCACGGACCGCGCGCCGTCCGGGCCGGCGTGCCGCGCGAGCACGTCCACCCCGTCCACGTCGTCCACCGCCGGCAGCGCCTCGGTCAACGCGCCCTTCGGGTAGCGCACCACGGTCGGGGCGTCGTCCACGTCCACGGCCGTCCGCAGCGCCGCGCGCAGCGTGTCCTCGTCGCGCGGGGCGGCCAGCCGCAGCCCCGGGACCACGCCCAGCACCGCCAGGTCCCACATGCCGTTGTGCGACGCGCCGTCGTCCCCGGTCAGCCCGGCGCGGTCCAGCACGAACGTCACGCCCGCCCGGTGCAGGCCGACGTCCATCAGCACCTGGTCGAAGGCGCGGTTGAGGAAGGTCGCGTACACGGCGACCACCGGGTGCAGCCCGGCGAACGCCATGCCCGCGGCCGTGGTCACGGCGTGCTGCTCGGCGATCCCGACGTCGAACGTCCGGTCCGGGTACGCCTCGGCGAACGGCGCGAGGCCCACCGGCTGCAGCATCGCCGCCGTGATCGCCACGACGTCGGGGCGGCGCCGGCCGATCCGGACGATCTCGTCCGCGAACACCCCTGTCCAGCCGAACCGGGACGGCGCGACCGGCAGCCCCGTCTCCGGGTGGATCTGCCCGACGGCGTGGAACCGGTCGGCGACGTCCTGCTCGGCCGGCGTGTACCCGCGGCCCTTCTCGGTGATCACGTGCACGATGACCGGTCCGCCGAACGACCGCGCCCGGCGCAGCGCGAACTCCACGGCCGCCTCGTCGTGGCCGTCGACCGGCCCGACGTACTTCAGCCCGAGGTCCTCGAACATGCCCTGCGGGGCGACGACGTCCTTGATGCCCTTCTTCAGGCCGTGCAGCGCGTCGTACGCCACCCGCCCGGGCGGGCCGGACCGGCGGAGCGCCTGCCTGCCCCACGACAGCACGGTCTCGTAGCCGCGAGTGGTGCGCAGCGCGTCCAGGTGCAGGGCGAGCCCGCCGATCGTCGGCGCGTAGGACCGGCCGTTGTCGTTCACCACGACGACCAGGCGCCGGTCCGCGCCGTCCGCGATGTTGTTGAGCGCCTCCCAGGCCATGCCGCCGGTGAGCGCGCCGTCGCCGACGACGGCCACCACGTGCCGGTCGGACCGGCCGGCGAGCACGTTCGCCCGCGCGATGCCGTCCGCCCAGGACAGCGCGGTCGAGGCGTGCGAGTTCTCGACCACGTCGTGCTCGGACTCGGCCCGGCTCGGGTACCCCGAGAGCCCGCCGCGGCGGCGCAGCCGGCCGAAGTCCTTCCGCCCGGTCAGCAGCTTGTGCACGTAGGCCTGGTGCCCGGTGTCGAACACCAGCGTGTCCCGCGGCGACTCGAACACCCGGTGCAGCGCGATCGTCAGCTCGACCACGCCGAGGTTCGGCCCGAGGTGCCCGCCCGTGCGGGACACCTGGTCGACCAGGTAGCCGCGGATCTCGGCGGCCAGCGCCCGGACCTGCCCGGCGCTGAGCGCGCGGAGGTCGGCCGGGGACCCGATCTGGTCCAGCAGCCCCATGTCCCACCGCCCGTCGCCGTCGTCCGCGCGGCCCGCGCACGAGAGGGCCCACCTTACGGGGCGGGGTCGTCGCGGTCGCGGGCGACGTGCCCGCGACCGGGTGCCGTCCGCTCAGGACCGCAGGTGCACCGCCACGTCGGCCTCGGCCTCCACCTGGACGGAGCCGTCCGCGCCCACCCGCACGGCGAGCGGCCGCCCGCCGAGCCGCAGCCCGCGGACGGACACGGCGCCCAGCGGCGACGGGGCCGGCGGCGCCACGACGAGCCGGCCGCCCGGCACGTCGGGGGCGAGCCCGAGCCCCGCGCCGAGCACCGACACCGCCGCCGCCGCGGACCACGCCTGCGGGCGGCACGCCGCGGGGTACGGCACCGCGCGCGGCACCGTGCCGCGGGCGTCGCCGCCGTACAGCTCGGGCAGCCGCTGGTCGAAGTCCTGCGCGGCGGCGAGCAGCCCCTCCGCCAGCGCGGCGGCCTCCCGGGCGTGCCCGGCGCGGGCCAGGCCCTGGACCACGATCGCGGTGTCGTGCGGCCAGACGGCCCCGCCGTGGTACCGCAGCGCCCAGTAGCCGGCCGACCCCGTCGACATGGTGCGCAGGCCGTAGCCGGAGTCCATGTCCGCGCCGACCAGGCGCGCGGCGACCGTCGCCTCCTCCTCGGCCGACAGGATGCCGGTGCCGAGCAGGTGGCCGATGTTCGACGTCACGGTGTCGACGACCCGCTTGTCGGCGTCCAGGGCGATGCCCGGGTACGCGCCGCGCTCGTCGGTCGTCCAGAACGACGCCCGGAACCGCTCGGCGAGCTCCGCGGCCCACGCCCGCCACCGGTCGCCGCCCTCGCGGCCGAACGCGTCGAGCAGCGCCGCGCCGGCGACCGCGGCCTCGTGGGCGTAGCCCTGCACCTCGGCGAGCGCGATCGGCCCGGTCGCGAGGCCGCCGGCCTTCCACTGCACCGAGTCGCCCGAGTCCTTCCAGCCCTGGTTCGCCAGGCCGGAGCCCGTCTCGTCGACGTACTCGAGGAACCCGTCCCCGTCGGAGTCGCCGTGGTCGGACATCCAGGCCAGCGCCCGCTCCATGGCGGGGAGCAGCGCCTCGACCTCCTCGGCCGGCATGCCCCAGCGCCAGGCGTCGTGCAGCAGGCAGACCCACAGCGGCGTCGCGTCGACCGTGCCGTAGTACACCGGCGGCAGCACCGTGCCCTCCCCGGGCATGGACAGCTCCGCGCGGCGGACCTCGTGCAGGATCTTGCCGGGCTGCTCGGCCGTCGCCGGGTCGGTGGTGGTGCCCTGCAGCGCCGCGAGGGTGCGCAGGGTGCCGGCCGCCAGCTCGGTGCCGAGCGGCAGCAGCATCCGCGCCGCCCAGATCGAGTCCCGGCCGAACAGCGTGAAGAACCACGGGGCCCCCGCGGCCAGGAAGACGTCGTCCGGCGCGAACCGGGCGCTCAGCCGCAGGGTGCCGAGGTCGGCGAGGGCCTGGTCCAGCAGCGCGGGCAGCCGGCGGTCCGCCGCCTCGACCTGCAGCGGCTGCCACTCCGGATCCCGGCGGCGCGGCGCGGTGACGGGACCGGCCGCGTCGGTGACGTCGAGGGACCAGGTGGCCGTGACCGGCATCTCCGTGCTCGCCGTGACGTCCCACGCCAGCCGGACGGTGCCGTCCCCGTCCACCGCGACCGCGGCGCCGGGGGCGGTGAGCACCGCCGCCACGTCCGCGTCGGCCTGCCAGCGGGCGCCGTCGGCGGTGCGCTCCGGCGTCGGGGCGGCCTGCACGGCCGCGCCCGACTTGATCCAGTCCATCGGGGTGCCGTCCGGGCGCAGCGCCACCTCCAGGCGCGCGGCCACCGGGTCCGCCGTGGAGCAGGACAGCGTCAGCGTCTCCGTCACCCGGCCCGGCACGACCTCGCGGAGCCGCTCCACCCGGGCCGTCGGGTCGGCGCCGGGGCCGTCGACCGTGCGGGCGAGCAGCACGGTCCGGGCGCGCCCCGGGCCGTCCGCGCCCGACGCCACGGCCTCGGGCGCGGTCCCGCCGACGGTCAGCCGCGCGCCGGACAGCACGCGCACGTCGCCGTGGTAGACGCCCTGGGCGCCGCGACCGTCCGCCAGGCCGATCTGGCCGTCGGCGTCCGACCACGCCTGCGTGGGCGCGTGGACGGCGACCAGCAGGTCGTGCAGCAGGGGCTGGAGCTCCATGGGTACCTCGTCGTTCGGGGGTGTGCGGTGGTCGCGTGGGCGGCCCGCCGAGACCGGATCGTGACCCCGGGCGGCCCCGCCCGGCTTGACAGGCCCGGGGGCGCTGGCAACTCTAGGGGCATTCGTTTGAGCGTTCCAATCGCAACTTGGAACGATCATATGCACACCGACCGCCGCGAGGGAGCGCCCATGGACGCCACGACGAGGCCGACGCTGGAGAGCGTGGCCCAGCGCGCCGGCGTGTCCCGGCAGACCGTGTCGAACGTGCTCAACGCGCCGCACCTCGTGCGCGCCGACACCACCGACCGGGTCCGCGCCGCCATCGACGCGCTGGGCTACCGGCCCTCGGCCGCCGCCCGCCAGCTGCGCACCGGCCGGTCCCGCGTCCTCGGCCTGCGGCTGGAGCCGGTGCACGACGGCATCAACGGCGCCGTGCTGGACCGGTTCCTGCACGCGCTGACCGAGAGCGCCCAGGCGCGCGGCTACCGCGTCATGCTGTTCACGGCGCACGACGACGCGGGCGAGATCGCCCAGTACCGGGAGCTGCTCGACACGGCGGACCTGGACGCGTTCGTGCTCACCAGCACGCACCGCGACGACGTGCGGGCCGCCTGGCTCGCCGAGCGCGACGTGCCGTTCGTGACCTTCGGCCGCCCGTGGGGCGCGCGGCCCGCCGGCGCCGGCGCCCACCCGTGGGTCGACGTCGACGGCGCGGCGGGCACCCGCGCGGCCGTGGACCACCTGCGCCGGCTCGGCCACGAGCGGATCGCCTACCTCGGCTGGCCCGACGGCTCGGACGTCGGCGAGGACCGCGCCGCCGGGTGGGCCGCCGCGATGGTCGACGCCGGGCACGACGCGTCCCTGCTGCGGCGGCTGCACGCCCGCGTCCCCGACGGCGTCGCCGCCGGTGCCCAGGCGACCGAGCGGGTGCTCGCCGACGCGGCGCCCACCGCCGTCGTCTGCGCCTCCGACTCCCTCGCCCTCGGCGCCCTCACCGTCGCCCGCAGCCAGGGCACGACGCTCGCCGTCGTCGGGTTCGACGACACGCCCGTCGCGGCCGCCGTCGGCCTGACGTCCGTCGCCCAGCCGCTCTCCGAGGCCGCGCAGCGCGCCCTCGACCTGCTGCTCGACCAGCTCGACGGCACCGGCGGGACCCGCAGCCGCGAGGTCCTCCTGGCACCGCACCTCGTCGAGCGCGCGTCCAGCCGCACCCCCTGACGACACCCACCCTCCGTGCACGACCCCCTGAAGGAGAGAACCCCCATGCAGCACCGCATCCCCGCGCGAGGACGGCGCCTCCTGGCGTCCACCGCCGTCGGCGCAGCCGGCGTCCTCGCCCTGTCCGCCTGCGGCGGCGGCTCCGGCTTCGACGACGACGGCGCCGACGCCGCGTCCACCGAGGGCGGCGGCTCGCTCAGCATCCTCATCGGCTCGTCCGGCGACGCCGAGACCGACGCCGTCAAGGAGGCCGTGGCCGCCTGGTCCGAGGAGTCCGGCGTGGACGCGACGGTGCAGGTCGCCTCCGACCTGACCCAGGAGCTGAGCCAGGGCTTCGCGTCCGGCGACCCGGCCGACGTGTTCTACGTCAGCGCCGACCAGTTCCAGACCTACGCCGCCAACGGCTCGCTGTATCCGTACGGGTCCGAGCTCGACAACGCGGACGACTTCTACCCCTCGCTGGTGGAGCAGTTCACCTACGACGACCAGCTGGTGTGCGCCCCGAAGGACTTCTCGACGCTCGGCCTGGTGATCAACACGACCGCCTGGGAGGCCGCGGGCCTGACGGACGCGGACGTCCCGACCACCTGGGACCAGCTGACCGACGTCGCCGGGAAGCTCACCACCGGCGACCAGGTCGGCCTCGGCTTCTCCGGCGAGTACGCCCGCGTCGGCGCGTTCCTCGCTCAGGCCGGCGGCTCGCTGGTCAGCGCGGACGGCACCGAGGCCACCGCCGACTCCGCCGAGAACGTCGAGGGCCTCACCTACGTCCAGCAGCTGCTCGCGTCCGGGTCCGCGGCCTACGCCGCCGACCTCGGCACCGGCTGGGGCGGCGAGGCGTTCGGCACCGGCGCGGCCGCCATGACGATCGAGGGCAACTGGATCACCGGCGCGATGGAGAACGACTACCCGGACGTCGACTACCAGGTCGTCGAGCTGCCCGCCGGCCCGGCCGGCCAGGGCACCCTGCAGTTCACCAACTGCTGGGGCGTCGCCGCCGACTCCTCGAACCAGTCCGACGCGGTCGACCTGGTGCAGTACCTGACCGCCACCGACCAGCAGCTCGCGTTCTCCGAGGCGTTCGGCGTCATGCCGTCCGTGCAGTCGGCGGCGGACGGCTGGAAGGAGCTGTTCCCGGAGATGACCGCGTTCATCGACTCGGCCGACTTCGCGCAGAACGTCGTCAACGCCCGCGGCGCCGCGGACGTCATCACGGACTTCAACGCCCAGCTCGAGGGCCTGAAGACCGGCGACCCGGCCGCGATCCTCGGCTCGGTGCAGACGAACCTGCAGGCCGTCCTCGACGAGAACGCGTCCTGACGACCATGTCGACCGCGGCGGTGCCGCTCCGCCGCCGGCGTCGCGGCCCCGGGTCAGCCCGGGGCCGCGAGGCCGCGTCGGGGTGGCTGTTCCTCACCCCGATGCTCGTCATCCTGGGGCTGTTCCTCGTCGTGCCCGTGCTCATGGCGCTCTGGGTCAGCCTGTCCGACTGGACCGGCCGCGGCAGCCCGCTGTCGTCCGACGTCGGCTTCGTCGGGCTCGACAACTACCGGCGCCTGCTGCTCGGCGGCGGCCTCGCCACCCAGGACTTCGGCACGGCCATGCGCAACAACGCGTACTACGTGCTGCTCGTCGTGCCGCTGCAGACCGCGCTCGCCCTGTTCCTCGCGACGATGGTCAACCGGGCCGCGCTGCGCGGGAAGGGCTTCTTCCGGACGGCGTTCTACTTCCCCTCCGTGACGTCCTCGGTGGCGATCACCGTGCTGTGGTTGTTCCTGTTCTCCGCGTCCGGCACGATCAACGCGATCCTCGCGACGCTGTCGATCACCGGGCCGAACTGGTTCAACGACCCGCAGGGCGTGATCCACCTGCTGCTCGGCACCGTCGGCGTGGACGCCGCGCCCGCCGCGCTCGCGCAGCACGGGTTCCTCGGCATCTCGCTCTGGGAGTGGGCCGCCGGCCCGTCCGTCGCGATGACCGCGTTCATCCTGCTGGCGATCTTCACCACCTCGGGCACGTTCATGCTGCTGTTCCTCGCGGCGCTGCAGGCCGTGTCCCACGAGGTCGAGGAGGCCGCCGTCATGGACGGCGCGAACGCCCGGCAGCGGTTCTTCCGGGTCACGCTGCCGATGCTGAAGCCGACCGTGTTCACCGTCGTGACGCTCGGCCTGATCGGCACCTGGCAGGTGTTCGACCAGATCTACACCGGCACTCAGGGCGGCCCCGCGAAGACCACCCTGACCCCGGCGTACCTGTCGTACACCGCGGCGTTCCAGAACAACGAGTGGGGCCGCGGCGCCGCGATCGCGTTCGTGCTGTTCGCGATCATCGTGCTGCTCACCGTGCTGCAGCGGATCGTGCTGCGCGAGCGCGACGTGCCCCGCCGCAAGCGGTTCCTCCGGGACCCGCCCGCTCCCCCGGCCGCCGTCGCCGGGACCGCCGCGACGACCGGCGGGCCGGGCGCGGCCACCACGACCTCCACCTCCACGACCGGGAGCGACCGATGACCGCCGCCACCGTCTCCAGCGGCACCCGGGGCGCGTCCGGCGGGCCGGCCGGGCGCACCGGCGGGGGCGCCGTCCCGCGAGCGCGCCGCAGCCGGCGCCGGATGCTCGCGACGTCCTTCACCTACGCGGTGCTGGTCGTCCTGGCGATCCTGTACGTCTACCCGTTCCTCATCCAGGTGGCGACGTCCTTCAAGACCGACGCCGAGGCCGCGCAGAACGCCATCTCGCTGATCCCGCAGACCTGGTCGACCGCCGCGTACGAGCGGCTGTTCCTGCGCTCGGACTTCCCGCTGTGGTTCCGGAACTCCGTCGTCGTCACCGTGGTCGTCACCATCGGGCGGGTGCTCATCAACTCGCTCGCCGGGTACGCCCTCGCCCGGCTGCGGTTCCGGGGCCGGGCGCTGGTGTTCGCCGGGCTGGTCGCCGTCATGGCGGTGCCGAACGTCGTGCTGCTCATCCCGAAGTTCCTCGTGATCAAGCAGGTCGGGATCTACAACTCGTTCGCCGGCCTGATCATCCCGCTGCTCGCGGACGCCGCCGGCATCTTCATCATGAAGAACTTCTTCGAGTCGATCCCGCCGTCGGTCGAGGAGGCCGCCCGGATGGACGGCGCCGGGACGTTCCGGGTGTTCTGGTCCGTCGTGCTGCCGATGGCCCGGCCCGCGCTGGTCACCATCGTCATCCTGTCGTTCCAGGGCTCGTGGAACGAGCTGTCGCACTTCATCGTGGCGTCCCAGGACCCGCAGCTCGTCACGCTCACCAAGGGCGTCGCGCAGCTCGCGTCCGGCCAGCTGTCCCAGGGCACGCAGTACCCGCTCAAGCTGGCCGCCGCGGCCATCATGACGATCCCCGTCGCCGTGCTGTTCTTCGTGTTCCAGAAGCGGATCATGAACCAGAGCGCCGGTGCTGTGAAGGAGTAGTGCGTACCCGGGTAGGGGGCCACGGGGGGCGGGTAGCATCGGGCGGAAAGGGGAACACACCTATGCGCTTCCTGCCCGGGCACCAGCCCTCCTCCGACCTCACCTACGGCGACGTCTTCCTCGTCCCGTCGCGGTCCGAGGTCGCCTCCCGCTTCGACGTCGACCTCGCGGCGTCCGACGACACCGGCACCACCATCCCGGTCGTCGTCGCCAACATGACCGCCGTCGCCGGCCGTCGGATGGCCGAGACCGTGGCGCGCCGCGGCGGCCTCGCCGTGCTGCCGCAGGACGTGCCGACCGAGGTCGTCGCCGACGTCGTCGCGTCGGTCAAGGCCAAGCACACCGTGGTCGAGAGCGCCGTCGTGGTGTCCCCGCAGGACACCGTGCACACCGCGCTCACCCTGATCGGCAAGCGGGCGCACGGCGCGGCCGTCGTGGTCGAGGGCGACCGTCCCGTCGGCGTCGTCACCCCCGCCGACTGCGAGGGCGTCGACCGGTTCACCCAGATCGCCGACGTCATGTCCGGCGACCCGACGACCGTCGAGCTGTCCGTGGTCGAGTCCGGCGGCGTCGCCGGCCTGGAGGCCGCGTTCGAGCGGCTGCACGGCTCGCGCCGCAAGTTCTCCCCCGTCGTCCGCGACGGCCGCCTCGTCGGCGTGCTCACCCAGGTCGGCGCGCTGCGCTCGTCGATCTACACCCCCGCGCTCGACGCGCAGGGCCGGCTGCGCGTCGCCGCCGCCGTGGGCGTGAACGGCGACGTCAAGGGCAAGGCCGCCGCGCTGCTCGACGCCGAGGTCGACGTCCTGGTCGTCGACACCGCCCACGGCCACCAGCGCAAGATGCTCGACGCCCTCGAGGCCGTCCGCTCGCTCGACCCGCGGGTCCCGGTCGTCGCCGGCAACGTCGTCACCGCCGAGGGCACCCGCGACCTGATCGCCGCGGGCGCCGACATCGTCAAGGTCGGCGTGGGCCCCGGCGCCATGTGCACCACCCGGATGATGACCGCCGTCGGTCGCCCGCAGTTCTCCGCCGTCCTCGAGTGCGCCGCCGCCGCCCGCGAGCTCGGCAAGCACGTCTGGGCCGACGGCGGCGTCCGGCACCCGCGCGACGTGGCCCTCGCGCTCGCCGCGGGCGCGTCGCAGGTCATGGTCGGGTCCTGGTTCGCCGGCACCCACGAGTCCCCCGGCGACCTGCACGCCGACGGCTCCGGCCGGCTCTACAAGGAGAGCTTCGGCATGGCCTCCGCCCGCGCGGTCGCCGCGCGCACCCGCGGCGGTTCCGCGTTCGACCGCGCGCGCAAGGCGCTCTACGAGGAGGGCATCTCGTCCTCGCGGATGTACCTGGACCCCGAGCGCCCCGGCGTGGAGGACCTGCTCGACCGGATCACCTCCGGCGTCCGGTCCTCGTGCACCTACGTCGGTGCCACCTCGCTCGACGAGTTCGCCGAGCGGGCCGTGGTCGGCATCCAGTCCGCCGCCGGGTACGACGAGGGGCGGCCGCTGCCCGACGGGTGGTGACCGGACGGCGCGGCGCCGGGTGGGCGCGCGCCTGACGTGCCGACGGGCCCGGGCCGGGGTCGCGAGTCCCCGGCCCGGGCCCGTCCGCGTCCCGGCCGCGCCGCGCCGCGCACCGGTTAGGGTCGCGTCGTGACCTCGCCGCGCCCCGTCCTCGTCCTCACGCACGTCGCGCACGAGGGGCCGGGCCTCGTCGCCCGCGCGCTCGACGGCCTGCCGATCACGACCCGGACCGTCCTGGACGACCCGTCGCCGCGGCTGCCCGCCGTCGCCGACCTGGCCGGGCTCGTCGTCATGGGCGGCCCCCAGGACGCGGACGACGACGCCGGCCACCCCGGCCTCGCCGCCGAGCGCCGGCTGCTGGCGGAGGCCGTGGACGCCGGGGTGCCGACCCTGGGCGTGTGCCTCGGCATGCAGCTCCTGGCGCTCGCGCTCGGCGCGCCGCTGCACCGCCGGAACGGCACCGAGATCGGCTTCGCCCCGGTCGACGTCGTCGCCCACGACCCGCTGCTCGCCCCGGCGGGCCCGCGCCCCACCGTGCTGCACTGGCACGCGGACGCCGTCGACCTGCCCGCCGGGGCCACCCTGCTCGCCTCGACGGAGGTCACCCCGGTGCAGGCGTTCCGCGCCGGGTCGGCGGTCGGCACGCAGTTCCACCTCGAGGTCGACGCGACGGTGCTGGACCTCTGGCTGGCGACCCCGCAGATGGTGGCCGACCTGGAGCCCGACGAGGTCGCCGCGATCCGGCTCGGCTCCCGGCAGCACCTCGCCGCGCTGCGGCCCGGCGCCGACCTCGGGCTGGCGTCGTTCGCGGACGCGGTGCGGGAGCGGGCGTGACCGAGG
>NZ_JAANNB010000339.1 GCF_011603975.1 Cellulomonas sp. IC4_254
CGACGCGGGCGGGGTCGGCCGGCGGGGCGGCGTCGACGGGCGCGTCGGGGTCGGGTGGCGCGGCGGGCGCGTCGGGGTCGGCCCGCGCGGGGCGCGGACGACGGCGGCCCGCGCGGGACCGGCTGCTCGCCGCGGCCGCGGCGCGGTTCTACGCCGACGGCATCGCCGGCACCGGCATCGACACGATCACCGCGGACGCGGGCGTCGCCAAGATGAGCCTCTACAACAACTTCGCGTCCAAGGCCGACCTCGTCGCCGCGTACCTCACCGCCCGGCACGCCGAGTGGCTCGACCTCTACGCCGCCCGGCTCGCCGACGCCGACGACGACCCCCGCGCGCGGGTGCTCGCGGTCTTCGACGCGTACGCCGACCACGCGAACGCCGGGTACGCGCACGGCTTCCGCGGCTGCGGCCTGCTCAACGCCGCCGCCGAGCTGCCGGCCGGCGACCCGGGCCGCGCGGTCGTGCGCGCGCACAAGGAGGAGGTCGAGGCGATCGTCGCCGGCCACCTCGGCGACCTGCTGCCGGACGACCCGGCACGGGCCCGCGCCCTGGCGGAGCACCTGGCGTTCCTGCTGGAGGGCTCGATGGCGCGGGCGGGGCTGGAGGGCGACGACGCCCGCCTGCGCCGCGCCCGCGCGCTGGCGGCCGACCTCCTGGCCGCGGTGTGACCGCCGAGGACGCGGCGCCCGCGCGGCCCGGGCCGACCGCGCCCGCGCCGACCGCGCCGACCGCGCCCGCGCCGACCGCGCCCGCCCCGACCCCGCCGACCTCGCCCACCACCGCTCTCGACACCCTCCGTGACCGCCGAGACGGCACCTCTCGGCTGGGTCGCCGGGACGATCCGCAGCCGAGAGGTGCCACCTCGGCGGGTGGTGACCACGGCAGGGGCGACCGAGGCCACGGGTCCGCCGACGACGGGTTCGCTGGTGACGATTCCGCCAGCGCCGGGTCGGCTGGTGCCGGGCTCGCTGGTGACGGGTTCGTGAGTGCCGGGTCGGCTGGCGCCGGGTTCGCGGGTGTCGGGCCTGCGGGTGCTCGGGTCGCTGGTGCCGGGTCCGTCGGGCCGGTCGGGGCCGCGGCGCCCGGAGCCGCGGCGGTGGCGTCCGGGACGGGCGTGCTCGCCGTGCTCGCCGCCGCCGTGCTGTGGGGGACGACCGGGACCGCCGCCACGTTCGCCCCCGGGGTCGGGCCGCTCGCGATCGGCGCGGCGGCCATGGGTGTCGGCGGCCTGCTGCAGGCGGCCACCGCGCGGCGCGCCATCGCGGCGCACGCCCGCACCCTCCGCTCCCGCGCCGGGCTGGTGCTCCTGGGCGCGGTCGCGGTGGCGGTGTACCCACTGGCGTTCTACTCGTCGATGCGGCTCGCGGGCGTCGCCGTCGGCACGGTCGTCTCGCTCGGGTCGGCGCCGCTCGCGTCGGCCCTCGTCGAGCGGCTGGTCGACGGGAGGCGGCTGTCCCGGCGCTGGCTCGCGGCGGCGACGGTCGGGCTGGCGGGCGTCGTGCTGCTCTGCGCGGCGGAGACGGTCGCCCAGGGTGCGCGCGGGTCGTCCTCGGGGTCGTCGACCGTCGCGGGCGTGCTGCTCGGGCTCGTCGCCGGCGCGACGTACGCGCTGTACTCGTGGGTCGCGCACCGGCTCATGCGGGCCGGCGTGCCGTCCCGCGCGGCGATGGGCGCGGTGTTCGGCGTCGGGGGCGTGCTGCTCCTGCCGGTGCTCGCGGTCACGGGCGCGCCGCTGGTGGCGTCCTGGGGGAACGCGGCGGTCGGCGGGTACATGGCGCTGGTACCGATGTTCGGGGGGTACGTGCTGTTCGGCTGGGGTCTCGCGCGGGTCGCCGCGAGCACCGCGACCACGCTGACCCTGCTCGAGCCCGCCGTCGCCGCGGTCCTGGCGGTGCTGGTGGTCGGGGAGCGGCTGCCCGTCGTCGGGTGGGTCG
>NZ_JAANNB010000340.1 GCF_011603975.1 Cellulomonas sp. IC4_254
GCCCGTACCTGGACCTCGAACCCCCCACCGCGCCCCCCTCTCCGGCCACCCGGTGGTCGAGCGACTGGTGGCCGGTGAACTCCCCCGCGCACAGGGAGCCCGAGCCCGTCGCGACCCCGGTTGCGCAGGCGCGGCCTGCGGGAGAGGACATGACCCTCGCCCGCGGCCCGGGTGAGGGTCTGGAGCGCCCGGAGCTGCTGGCCCCGCTGGACGCGACGCTCGCCGCGCGTGCGCTGACCGAGGCGGGCTTCGTCGGCACCGACGGTGGACCGGTCACGGTCGCCGACGTCACCACCGACGCGAACGAGCTCGCCCATCCTGCCGAGGCGGCCGTCGTCCAGGTGCTCGCGCACGATGCCACGCTGCGGGCGCTGCACCTCGAAGCCGTGCAAGGGGACGCGGCGACCTGGGCCGGCATCGTCGGCCCGCTCAAGGCGTTCGCGGCGCGCGCCGGCGCGCGTTTCCTCCCCGACCACGCCTTCGAGTAGCCGTGCGCGAGCACCGGGCTGGCCCCGAAGGTCGGCCCTCGCAGGGGTCTGCGGGCGCCCATAGGGGGTCCCGTCATCCATGCCGTGTGCGCCGCGAGCCGCATAGCGGTGGAGCTCACGGCGTGCCCGGGTCGGGATGCGTCTGATCTGGGTGCGCCGGCCGGGCGCGGACGACCCGAGCTGAACCGGCCCGACCCGCATCCTTGGTCGATCTGCCGTGCGGCACGGCCCCACGGCCGCTCTGGCGCCCGGTCCCGCGTCCTAGGGGTCTCGCAGGTCGGTCGCGGGGCACGGGCTGGGTGGTGCGCTCAGCTCCTGGTGATGGACACCAGCGTGATGGGCGAGGTCAACGTGCTCGTCACGTTGGAGTTCTGGTAGAACCCGACCTTCCCGGTGCGCCACCAGGTCGTGACCTTGTTGCCGGAGCTGAGCTTCGTGACTCCCGAGATCGAAGACTTGAACGTCAGCTGGCCGGTGCCGTAGTAGCCCATCGTCTTGTTCACGATGCAGGCGTCTCCGGAGGCGCAGCCTGGACCGCGCTGGGAGATCGCTCGCGAGACGATCTCCGGGGTGTCGACGAATGCGGCGACGTACTCGTCGGCCTCGACGTCGTACAGGGCCTGCACCGGCAGGCCAGAGTCGAGGATCGCCTCGACCTGGGCCTCGCTCTGGGTCTGGGCCAGGGTGTCGAGCTTGGCTCGCAGGGCGGAGTCGTCGACGTCGATGTGCGGGACGTCGCCCTCGCGCTGGGTGAGTGGCTGCACGACACCAGAGGTGTCGTCAGCTGTCGCGGGCACGGCACCGAGCAGGCCCAGGCCGAGGCCTAGGGCGAGTGCGGTAGCGGTGGACCTCTTGCGCATGTTCGTTTCCCATCGTTGGAACCGACCCCCCGGCGGCGAGGGTATCGGCAGATCACGGGGTCAAACGGATGAGTTTGGCGACGTCCGCTCGCCGCGCGGCGGCGGCCTGCGGTTCGTGGACGCTGCCGTGCTCGACGTGGCGGCGGGTGGCCGGCAGCGCGTGGGCACTGCGGCACTCAGCGTGGCCGCGGACGGCGTCCTGACGCGGCGCACCTCGACCCGGGTGAACCCACCTCGGCTCGTCGCGGCGTGGCGTGGATGCGTCGATGCATACCACCCGAACGCCCGACATACGGGGCTCTGCCGTCGCTGTAATGGATCAAGACCTGGGCGCTGAGGACCGGCATCCCCTACCACTGGATCGCGTACGGGGATGCAGCAAACCCCCGCCCGACGATGTCGGACGGGGGCTCTGCGCTGTGCGCCCGGAGGGACTCGAACCCCCAACCTTCTGATCCGTAGTCAGATGCTCTATCCATTGAGCTACGGGCGCATCGACCCCGGAGGGCCGTTGACGAGAGTACAGGTCGCAGCGCCCGTTGCTCAAACCGGATCGACGTGCGCCCCGCCACACCC
>NZ_JAANNB010000341.1 GCF_011603975.1 Cellulomonas sp. IC4_254
CCGCGGCCCACCCCGCGCCCGGCACCGACCCCTCGCCCGTCGGCGCGACCGGCCCCCCGCGGCCAGTCGTCCGGCGGCACCGGGAACGCCTGACCTGCACCGACACGCTCGGACCCCACCGGGACCGGACGGACGAGTCGCGCCCCGGCGCGATGCGACGACAAGGAGAGACGGCAGCCATGCCGAAGAACAAGACGCACTCCGGTGCGAAGAAGCGCTTCCGGATCACCGGGAGCGGCAAGGTCATGCGCGAGCAGGCCAACGCGCGTCACCTGTTCGAGCACAAGTCGAGCCGTCGCACGCGCCGCCTCGCCTCGGACCAGGTCGTCTCCGCGGCCGACGCCCCCAAGATCAAGAAGCTGCTCGGCAAGTGACCCGTCGGCGCGCGAGCGCCGCGGTCCTGAGCCGACCCGATAACGAAGCAAGGAGCATCACGTGGCACGCGTGAAGCGGGCGGTCAACGCCCAGAAGAAGCGCCGGGCGACCCTCGAGCGGGCCTCCGGCTACCGCGGTCAGCGTTCGCGCCTGTACCGCAAGGCCAAGGAGCAGGTCACCCACTCCCTCGTCTACGCCTACCGCGACCGCAAGGCGCGCAAGGGCGACTTCCGCAAGCTGTGGATCCAGCGGATCAACGCGGCTGCGCGCGAGCAGGGCCTGACCTACAACCGCCTCATCCAGGGCCTCAAGGCCGCTGGCGTCGAGGTCGACCGTCGCGTGCTCGCCGACCTGGCCGTCACCGACGTCGCGGCGTTCAACGCGCTGGTGCAGGTCGCCAAGGACGCGCTGCCGGCCGACGTGAACGCGCCGAAGGCCGCCGCCTGACGGACCGCGTCACCGCCGTGCGCGCGGCCTGACCGCGCGCGCAGCACCCCTCAGGACCCCCGGGAGCCTCGGCCCCCGGGGGTCCTGCGCGTCCGGGCACGCCGGGCCCGCGCCGCCGACCGTGCCGCGCCCGCGGCGGGTGCGGGAGGATGGGGCCGTGTCCCGCACCGCACCCGACGGCCCCGCCGCCGCACGCCCCCCGATGACCAACCCGCACGCCGACCGCGTCAAGGCCGTGCGCGCGCTCGCGACCCGCTCGGGCCGGCGTCGCGCCGGGCGGTACGCCGTCGAGGGCCCGCAGGCGGTCCGCGAGGTCGTGCGCTGGGCGCCGCGCACGGTCCGGGACCTCTACCTCACCGACGACGCCGCCGACCGGTACGCGGAGATCCTCGCCGACGCCGAGGCCGCCCGGCTGCACGTGCACCGGGGGGACGCCGCTGTGCTCGACGCGATGTCGCCCGACGCCCAGGGGGTGCTCGCGGTGGCGGACCTCCCCGAGGCCGCGCGCGCCGGCGCCCGCGACGAGGTGCCGGTGGGCCCGCTGGGCGCCGAGGCGCTGGCCGCGGTGCTCGCCGCGCGCCCCCGCCTCGTCGCGGTGCTGGCGCAGGTCCGCGACCCCGGCAACGCCGGCACGGTGATCCGGGTCGCGGACGCCGCGGGCGCCGACGCGGTCGTGGTGGCGGGGGACAGCGTGGAGACGACGAACCCGAAGGTCGTCCGGTCCACGGCCGGCTCGCTGTTCCACCTCCCGGTCGTGTCCGGGGTCTCCGTGGCGGACGCGGTCGACGCGCTGCGGGCCGCGGGGCTCGCGGTGCTGGCGGCCGACGGGACCGGCGACCTCGACCTCGATGACCTGCAGGACGCCGCGGCGGTCGCCGGAGCGGGGGCGCCGGCCGGGGGACCGGCCGACCTCCGGTCCCCGACCGCCTGGCTGTTCGGCAACGAGGCCTGGGGCCTGCCGCCCGAGGACCGCGACCGCGCCGACGCCGTCGTGCGCGTGCCGCTGCGCGGCCGGGCCGAGTCGCTGAACCTCGGCACGGCGGCGGCGGTCTGCCTCTACGCGTCCTCCCGCGCCCACCGCTGACGACCCGGGGTCGCCTC
>NZ_JAANNB010000342.1 GCF_011603975.1 Cellulomonas sp. IC4_254
ACGTCCACCAGCTCCAGCACCGGCGCCACCTCGGCGGCCGAGGTGGCTCCCGAGGTGCCGGCGGCCGCCGAGGTGGCGCCGGTGCTGGAGCTGGTGGACGTGCGCAAGGAGTTCCCGCGGCCGCGCGGGGCCGGAGGTGCCCGCTCGCTGGTCGCCGTCGACGGGGTCAGCCTGCGCGTCGACCGCGGGACCACGTACGCGCTGGTCGGCGAGTCGGGCTCCGGCAAGAGCACGACCGCCCGGCTCGCCCTGCACCTGGAGCGCCCCACGGCCGGCCGGGTGCTGTTCCGCGGGGAGGACGTCACCGGCGCGCGCGGCGAGGTCCTGCGCCGGCTGCGGCGCGGGTTCCAGGTCGTCTACCAGAGCCCGTACGCCTCGCTCGACCCGCGGTTCACGGTCGCCGAGGTGATCGCGGAGCCGCTGCGGGCGTACGGCGTCGGCACGCGGGCCGAGCGCGCCGAGCGGGTGCGCGAGCTGCTGGCCGACGTCGCCCTCCCGGCGGACGCGGCGCGGCGCAGCCCCCGCGAGCTCTCCGGCGGGCAGCGGCAGCGGGTGGCGATCGCCCGGGCGCTGGCCCTGCGGCCGGACCTGGTCGTGCTCGACGAGCCGGTGTCCGCGCTCGACGTGTCCGTGCAGGCGCAGATCCTCGACCTGCTGGTCCGGCTGCAGGCCGAGCACGGGCTGACCTACCTGTTCATCTCGCACGACCTCGCGGTGGTCCGGCAGGTCGCCGACCACGTGGGCGTGCTGCACGACGGCCGGCTCGTCGAGCAGGGCACGGCCGAGCAGATCCTGCTGGACCCGCGGCAGGAGTACACCCGCGAGCTCGTCGCGGCGATCCCGGGGCGCCGCGTGCGGCCCCGGTCACCGTCCGCACGCTGACGTTCAGAACCTCGCAGACAAACCGGGCCCGACCGGGCGGGTTTCTGGACACCCGGTGCATCCGCGCGGGGGGTGCCCGCGGTAGAGGGGGTGTCAGCCGCCCACGCCCCCCGCCGACGGGGGGCACGGACCGAGGAGCACCCCATGCGTCATCGCCCGTCCGTCACCCTCGCCGCCGCCGGCATCGGCTCGGCGCTGCTGGTGGCCGCCGCCGCGCTGCCCGCCTCCGCCGCCACCGGCGGGACGGCGTCGCTCGCCGTGCTGCACGGCGTCCCGGACCTGACCGTCGACGTCTGGGTCGACGGCACCCGCACGCTCGACGACTTCACGCCCGGCACGCTCGCCGGGCCGCTGGACGTGCCCGCGGGCGCGCACACCCTAGCGATCACCGCCGCCGACGCCGCCGACGACAGCCAGCCCGCGATCGGCCCGGTGGACGTCACCCTGGAGGCGGGGGCCAGCTACACGGCGGTCGCGCACCTCACCGCCACCGGTGACCCCACCGCCACGCTGTTCACCAACGACACCTCCGCGGTGCCGGCGGGGCAGGGACGCCTCACCGTCCGGCACGTCGCCGCCGCACCGGCCGTGGACGTCCTCGCGGGCGGCAGCCCGGTCGTGACGAACCTGTCCAACCCGGACGAGCAGTCGCTGACGGTGCCCGCGGGCACCGTGTCCGCTGCGGTCGCCGCCACCGGGACCACGACGCCGGTGCTCGGGCCCACGGACCTCACCATCGCGGAGGGCGCGAACACCATCGTGTACGCCTGGGGCTCGCTCGACGCGGGCAACCTGGCGCTCGCGGTGCAGACCATCGACGGGCTGCACTCGGCTCCCGGCGGCGTGCCGTCCGGCGAGCTCGGCACGGCCGCGTCGGACGCCGGTCCCGCGGCGCCGTGGGTCGCCGCGGCGACGCTGCTGGCGCTGGTCGCGGTCGTCGGCGCCGTCCGCCCGGCGCGCCGGGCCCGCGCGGTCGCGCGCGACCGCCGCTGAGACGGCCGGGGCGCGGGTGCGTCGTCCC
>NZ_JAANNB010000343.1 GCF_011603975.1 Cellulomonas sp. IC4_254
GGCGGGGGTGGTACGCGGTGGTGTGGTCCAGGTCGGCGCGCCGGGCCGGGACCGTGCACCCGGGCGCCGCGCAGGTCCCGTCGCGGGTGCGGACGTGCTCGGCGAGGGCGGCGGTGGGGCGGTAGCGCTGGCGTCCGACGTCGAGGACCTGGCCGGTGAGCGGGTCGGTGACCACGCGCCGCCAGACCCCGCCGGCGGCCAGGGCCCGGGCGCGGACGGCGTCGATGGGGCCGTACCCGTCGAGGTCGGCGGGCTGGTCGTCCAGGCCCAGCAGGGTGGAGGCGCTGATGGTGAGGCGTACCTCGGCGCCCGGGCGGCCGGTGCAGCGGCCACCGCAGCCACGCTGCCCGCTCGCGAGCTCGGCCGGGGCCGTGGTCGCGGCGTGCGCGGGTCCGTCGTGCGGCGTGGCGGCGTGTGGCGCGGTGGCGATCAGGGGTGCGTGGCTACCGGCTGACGCGGACCCGGTCACAGGGACCACCGTGGCGGTGGGGACCGGCTCGGCCGGTCGCGGTCGCACCGGCTGCCCGCGGGTGGTGGTCACGGACCACTCCGACGACCGACGCGGCGTCGGCACCGCGGGTGGAGGCGGGTCCAGGTGGACCTCGAACGCCGGCCCGTCACTGCTCGGCACGTCCCCGACGACCAGGTCCCGCAGCCCGTCGGCGCGCAGCTGGTCCAGCGTCCGCTCGTCACCCAGGGCCTTCGCCGCCCGGGCGGTGTGGTCGAGGACCCCGTCGACGCGGGTGGCGTCCTCGGCCGCCATGACCACCCACATCGAGGCCATCCCGTGCGGCTGCGGCCGCGGATGGGTGACCCGTCGCGTGCAGCGGGCCCGCCGGTGACGTCCGGCCGCACCGTCCGGGTCGACCAGCCGGACCTCCTGCTCCACCCGCCGCGCCAACTGCCGCGCCGAGCACTGCGCCGCGTCCGGCAGCACCGCGTCCTCGACCGCGTGCGCCGCCTGGTACGGCAGGTCGCCCAGTCCGGCCGCCAAGACCTCGGCCTTCGCGGCGTCCAGATGCCCGGACGCCAAGGCTTCACCCGTCGCCACGAGCATCCCGTCCAGCACCAGCGCCCGGTGCACCACCTTGGTCGCCGTCACCCGGGCCCACCCGAGCCGCATCGCCAGCTCGTCGCCGGCCACGCACGGCTGCGTCGGCGGCGCCCCCGCCAGCGGCGACCAGTCCGGGCGCATCTCCGGGCGGGACGCGAGCTCCGCGACCGCGTCCAACATCGCGGCGTGCTGATACGCCTGCATCCGCACCCTTGCGGCGACCACCTCGACCACCACCGCCGAGGGCAGCACCTTCAGGTCCAGACCCCGCAGCCAGGCGTCCAGGCCGGGTCCGGGTGGGCACGCGGCGATCGCCTCGACCTGCCGCTGCTCACCCGTCCTCGGCGCCCCACCAGCGGCCACCACCGGGTCCGGGCCGTAGTCCGTCAGGCACGTCCCGTCGGGCCCGTAGACCGGCAGCACCCCGGCGGCGACCACGTCGCCATCGGGGTGTTCCTGCAGGTCAACCATGAAAAGACCCTACCGGCGACCACTGACACGCCCCCGGCCCGCCAGGTCGAGGTGGGCGTCGGTCTCGTCCCCGAGGACATGTGCCCGAGAAGGGTCAGAAACCCTCGTCCACCGGCTCGTCGATGACGGTCGCCCCGAGAGCCTGGGCGAGCAGCGGGATGCCGGACAGACTGCTCGCGCCGATGTCGGGGTCGTCCATGGACGGCTCGTCGTCGGCCCACGCGACCCGGGGTGCGGCGGCGACGGACCCGCCACCGGCCGCCGCCGCGCGGGCTGCTGCCCGGACCCGGTCCGCGCCGCTGGTGGGCGCCGAGGACGCAGCCGGAGCCGAGGCCGGGCGCGCGGACGCCGCCGGGGGCGCCGAGGCGGCGAACGGGT
>NZ_JAANNB010000344.1 GCF_011603975.1 Cellulomonas sp. IC4_254
CACCACTCGTCCTCCGTCCGGTCGTCGGTGTGCGGCGAGCCCGGCCGGTGGGGCCGAGGCTCCCCGTCATGCTAGACGGGCGGGCGGGTCCCGCGTCCGACGCGGGGCCGCTCGGAGGCCGTCCGGGGGGCGCCCGGCCAGACCGTCACGCGCGCCCGATCCGCCGCAGGAGCGGGGCGGTGAGCGTCCGCAGCTCGCGCACCCGGAGCAGGAGCAGCACGCCGACGTAGACGGCCGACATGACGGCGCCGCCGAGCACGCAGGCCAGCACCGCGCGGCCCCAGGTGTCGACCGGCCCGAGCAGGGCGAGCAGCCCGAGACCCGCACCCGCGGCGAGCACCGCGCCGACCCCGGCCTTGAGGTGCAGCGCCAGCACGCGCCGCCCGTCGAACCCGCCCAGCCGCCGGTGCACCGACACGAGGGCGACGGCCGCGCCGACCGCGTAGGAGACCGCCATCGAGAGGCAGGCGGCCGCGACCCAGTACCGGTCGTCCAGGGTGGCCCGGCCCAGCTCGGTCCCGCCGACGACCACGACCGCCATCACCACCTGGACCGGCACCATCGACCGGGCGTCCTCGTAGGCGTAGTACACGCGCTGGCACAGCGACCAGACGCCGAACGCGACGAGGCCGAGCACGAGGGCGACGACCGTCGTGGCGAGCGCGTGCACCTCGCCGTCCGGCGACTTGGGGAACAGCGCCCGGCCGAGCGGGAACGCCAGGACGGCGATGCCGGTCGTCGCCAGCACCGTGAACACGCCGACCGTGCGCAGCCCGAGGGAGAGGTCGGCGCGGACCGCCGCGGTGTCGCCGGCGGCGGCACGACCGGACAGCCGGGTGAACAGCGCGGTCGCCAGGGACACCGTCACCAGCGAGTGCGGCAGCATGAAGATGAGGAACGCGCGGTCGTAGACGGCGTTGCCGGCGGCGCCCTCGGTGGCGACGGAGCTCGCGACCACGCTGATCCGCCAGACGCCCACCTGCCCGATGAGCAGCCCGAGGAAGGTCCAGGTCGCGACCCGGCCGGCGCTGCCCAGACCGGACCCGCGCAGCCCCCACCGGGGGCGGTAGCGGAACCCGCTGCGGTACAGCGGGACCAGCAGCACGAGCGCCTGGACGACGATGCCGAGCGTGGCGGCGCCACCGAGGAGCGCGGTCTGCCCGGCGGTCCACGAGCCGGCGTCGGCGCCGTCGCTGTTCCGCCCGAACACCTGCACGAGCACGAGCAGCCCGGCGATGAACACGACGTTGTTGACGACCGGCGCCCACATGTACGGGCCGAACGAGCCGCGGGCGTTCAGCACCTGGCCGAGCAGCGAGTACAGCCCGTAGAAGAACACCTGCGGGATGCACCAGAAGGCGAGGGCCGTCGCGACTCGGGTGACCTCGGGGTCGGGGAACGACGAGTAGAACGCGACGAACAGCGGTGCGGCCGCGGTGAGCACCACGGTCAGGCCGCCGAGCAGCACGATGCCCACGGTGAGCAGCCGGTCGACGTACTGCTGCCCGTCGGCGCGCTGGTACGCGCGGACCACCTGGGGCACCAGCACCGCGTTGAGCACGCCGCCCGCGATCAGCAGGTAGAGCGTGTTCGGCAGCTTGTTCGCGACGGAGAACGCGTTCGCGATGTGCCCGGTGACGCCGATCGCCCACCCGAGCAGGGCGGTGTTCACCACGCCGAGCACGCGGGAGGCCGCGGTGCCGGACGCCATGATCAGCGAGGACCGGCCGAGCCCGGGCGTGCGGACCGTGGTCCCGGCCGGGGCGCCGGTGCCGGCGTCCGTGCCGCCGCCGGCGGTCGCGCCGGCCGCGGTGCCGTCCGGGTCGCCGGCGGCGCCGGTGGCGGGGGAGGTCATGGCTGGTCCTGTCCTTCGGGGGGTGCGCCGGCGGAGCGGT
>NZ_JAANNB010000345.1 GCF_011603975.1 Cellulomonas sp. IC4_254
CCGGTCAGCCCACCCGGCCTGCGTAGGCCATCGAGTTCGTGTACCGCATGGGCGAGATCTTGACCGGGACGCCCTCGCGCGGCGCCTCGAGGATCTGGCCGTTCCCGATGTAGAGGGCCACGTGGTAGACGCTGCTCGCGTCGTTCTTGTTCGTGCCCCAGAACACCAGGTCGCCCGGCTGCAGGTTGCTGTACGAGATCTTGGTGACCTGACGGTACTGGTCGCGCGAGGTGCGGTTGAGGGTGACGCCCGCGGCGCGCCACGCGCCCTGGGTCAGACCCGAGCAGTCGTACCCGTTGGGGCCCGTGCCGCCCCAGACGTAGGGCAGCCCGAGCTTGGTCCGCGCCCAGGCGATCGCGGTCTCGGCCTTGCTCGCCGACACCGGCGGCGGGGTGGTGACCGGCGGGGTGACGGGCGGCGTCGTGGCCGGCGGTGTCGTGGCCGGCGGAGTGCTCGGCGTCGACGGCGTGCTGGGGGTCGAGGGCGTGCTGGGCGTGCTGGGCGTGCTCGGCGTCGAGGGCGTCGACGGCGCGGCCGACCCGCCCCCGGCCGCCGGCGCCGAGCCGCCTCCCGCGGCCGGCGTGCCCGCCGCGGGGGTGGTGGTGCGCTCGGCCTGGGCAGCGGCCTCGGCGCGCTGCTGGCGCTCGGCGTCGATCTGGTCCTGGCGGGCCTGCTCGACCTCGGTGCTGGTGTTCCGTGCGACGGCCAGCTGCTGGATCAGGCCCGCGCGCTCGGTCTGCGCGGAGGCGACCGCGCGGTCGGCGTCCGTCTGGGCCTGCTGGGCCGCGTCCAGCGCGTCCTGGGCCTCGGCGGCCGCGGACTCCTGGGTGGCGGCGGCCTCGTCGGCCTTCGCCTTCAGCGTGGTGGCGACCTGCTCGGCCGCGAGGTAGCCCTGCACGGCCTGGTCGGCCTTCGAGCTGACGTGCGACAGCGCCTCGCTGCGCGCGACGACGTCCTCGAAGCCGTCGGCGGACAGCAGCGCCTGCACGGTGTCCATCGAGCCGCCGGAGCGCGCCGCCTCGCGGGCGATCGCGACCAGCGTGGCCCGGGCGGACGCGAACTGCTCCTGCGCCTGGTCGTACTGGTCGGCGGCCTCGGCGGCCTGCTGCTGCGCGGTCGCCAGGTCGGCCTGGGCCTGCGCGTAGGTCTCGCCGGCCTGCTGGACGGCGACCTGGCTGGTCTCGGCCTGGGTGCTCAGCTCGGCGAGCCGCACCTCGATGGACGCGACGGCCGAGGACGCGGAGGTCACCGCCTGCCGCGCGTCCCGCACGTCCTGGTCGCTGACGTCGGGGTCGGCCAGCGCCACCCCGCCCGCCGGCAGCAGCAGCACCGCCGCCGTGATCGCCGCGGCTGCACCGCGCACCGCGCGTGCTCGTCCCGTGGTCCGCACTCGCTCGCCTCTCGTCGCCTGTCCGCCACCCCTCGCGCACCGCGTGCGCGACCGGGGCCGGCGGAGTCCCCGCGCCCCGCTGAGGGACGCTACCGGGGAAAATCACAGAAGTGAACACGAGTCACACCGTTCACACGAGTCACATCGGCGTGGTTCGGGACGAACCGGACACCAGGGGGGACGAATCACCCGACCGGACGACCGACGGCACCCCGACGTGCGGTTCCGCGGCCGCCCGGAGCGCCGCCGTGGACAGCGCGTCTCACATCGCGGGACGGCTGTTCCACGGCCCGGGGCCGCCTCCGTACTGTGGGCGGCATGTCCCGCCGAATGTGTCGCTGACCAGCGCACGCTCGGCTGTGCCCGCAGGCCCCTCGGGCCGCGGCCCCGACGCCCCGCGGACGGCGACCACGGCGTCGCCCCCGGGGCGCCGCACACCGGCACCGGCCGCCCGGGACCCCTCCTGGCACGACGC
>NZ_JAANNB010000346.1 GCF_011603975.1 Cellulomonas sp. IC4_254
CCGCCAGCCCCACCCGCACGACCACCACCGGAGGACACCCGATGACGCAGACCACGGCACGACCGCACGCGGCGGTCCTCGGCGGCGGCGTCATGGGGGAGGCCCTGGTCACCGCGCTGCTCGCGGCGGGCTGGACCGCGGACGACGTCGACGTCACCGAGCGCAGCGCCGCGCGCGCCATGGAGCTGTCCGGCCGGTACGGCGTGCGCGCCGCGGACCCGAACGCCAAGGCCGTGAAGGGGGCGGGCCTGGTGCTGATCGCGGTCAAGCCGCAGGTCGTGCCGGACGTGCTGGCCGAGATCGCCCCGACGCTGCGGCCCGGGACGCTCGTCGTCTCCGTCGCCGCCGGCATCCCGGTCGCGGTGTACGAGGCCGCGCTGCCGGAGGGCACGCCGGTCGTCCGGGTCATGCCGAACACCCCGGCGCTGGTCGGCAAGGGCGCCAGCGCGATCGCCCCGGGCACGCACGCGACCGACGAGCACCTCGACCTCGCCGAGCGTGCGCTCGCCGCGACCGGGCTGGTCGTGCGGGTCGCCGAGAAGGACCTCGACGCGGTCACGGCCATCTCGGGCTCGGGCCCGGCGTACGCGTTCTACCTGATCGACGCGATGGCGGAGGCGGGTGTCCTGCTGGGGCTGACCCGCGACCTCGCGACCCGGCTCGCGGTCGCGACCGTCGAGGGCTCGGCGGCGCTGGCCGCGCAGACCGGCGACCACCCGGTGGTGCTGCGCGAGCGGGTGTCGTCGCCCGGCGGGACCACCGTCGCCGGCGTGGCGCAGCTCGACGCGCACGGCGTCCGGGCCGGCGTGGTCGCGGCGGCCCGCGCGGCGCACGACCGGTCGCGGGAGCTCGGCGCGGCGGCGGCCCCGTCGCCCCGCGGGGACCGGTAGGCCGCGCCGTGACCGGCACGCCCGGCGCCCCCGCGGTCCGGCGCCCGCCCGCGATGAGCGACGTCGCCGCGCTCGCGGGGGTGTCGCACCAGACGGTGTCGCGCGTGCTCAACGACCACCCGAGCGTCCGCCCCGAGACCCGGGACCGGGTGCTCGCGGCGATCGCGGAGCTCGGCTACCGGCGGAACAGCGCGGCCCGCGCCCTGGTCACCCGCCGGTCCGGCGCCCTGGGCGTCGTCACCACGTCGTCGGTGCACCACGGCCCGACCAGCACGCTGATCGGCCTGGAGAGCGCGGCCCGCGAGGTCGGGTACTACGTGAGCGTCGCGGCCATCGACAGGTTCGACGGCGGGACGATGCGCGGCGCGCTCGACCACTTCCTGGACCAGGCCGTCGAGGGCATCGCGATCATCGCGCCCCAGGTCGACGTGGCGGAGGCGGTCGCGGCGTTCGACGTCCCGGTGCCGGTCGTCTCCGTGACGTCCGGCGAACCGGTGCCCGGGCCGGCGCACGTGGTGGCGGTCGGCGTCGACCAGCGCGAGGGCGCCCGGGCCGCGACCCGGCACCTGGTCGACCTCGGGCACCGCGAGGTCGTGCACCTCGCCGGGCCGCAGGACTGGTTCGACGCGCAGGAGCGGCTCGCGGGCTGGCGCGAGGCGTGCGCGGCCGCGGGGGTCGGGGCGCCGGAGCCGGTCGAGGTCGACTGGTCCGCCGAGTCCGGCTACCGCGAGGGGCTGCGGCTGGCCGACGCGGGCGCGCCGACCGCCGTCTTCGCCGCGAACGACCAGCTCGCCCTCGGCCTGCTGCGCGCGTTCTGGGAGCGCGGGCTGCGGGTGCCGCAGGACGTGTCGGTGGTGGGCTTCGACGACGAGGCCGGCGCCGCGTACTTCGTCCCGCCGCTGACGACCGTCCGGCAGGACTTCCCGGCGCTCGGCCGCAGCGCGATCCAGGCCCTGGTCGGCGCCCTCGCGG
>NZ_JAANNB010000347.1 GCF_011603975.1 Cellulomonas sp. IC4_254
GGTCGGGCACGCCCCCGAGGGTACGGGCCCGGCGCCTGCTCTACCGTGGTCCGGTGCCCACGCCCGACCCCGCCCCGTACACGCTCGCCGTCGACTGCGGGGGCGGCGGCATCAAGGCGTCCGTGCTCGACGCCTCGGGCACCCTGCACGCCCCCGCCGTGCGCGTGCCGACGCCGTACCCGCTGCCGCCGTCGCGGCTGGTCGACACCATCGCCGACATCGCCGACCGGCTGCCGCCGTTCCAGCGCGCCACGGTCGGCATGCCCGGGATGATCCGGCACGGGGTCGTGGTCGCCACCCCGCACTACGTGACCCGGTCCGGGCCGCACACCCGGGTCGACCCCGAGCTCGTGGCCGCCTGGTCCGGCTTCGACATCCGCGCCGCCGTCGCGCAGCGGCTCCGGGTCCCGGCGCTCGTCCTCAACGACGCCGAGGTGCACGGCGCCGGCGTGGTCTCGGGCACCGGCGTCGAGCTCGTGCTCACCCTGGGCACCGGCCTCGGCTCGGCGCTGTTCGACGGCGGCCGGCTCGCCCCGCACCTCGAGTGGTCGCACGCGCCGGTGCGCCGGCTCACCACCTACGACGAGTACATCGGGCAGATCCAGCGCGCCCGCCTCGGCGACGGCCTGTGGTCGCGCCGCGTCCGGCAGGTCGTGGAGGGCCTGCGGCCGGTCGTGCTGTGGGACCGGCTCTACCTCGGCGGCGGGAACTCCCGGCAGATCACGCCGCAGGTGCTCGCCCGGCTCGGCGACGACGTCGTCGTCGTGCCGAACCAGGCGGGCATCGTCGGCGGCGTCCGGGCCTGGCAGCTCGGGACCGAGGCCTAGCCGGCGTACGGCGCCGCGACGTCGAGCACCCAGGTGACGCCGAACCGGTCGCGCACCATGCCGTACAGCGGCGCCCAGCCCGACGGCGCCAGCGGCACGACGACCGTCGCGCCCGCCGCCTCCGCCGCGAGCCGCTTCCACAGCGCCGCGACCTCCTCGGTGCCCTCGCCGCGCACCGACACGTAGAACGCGTCGGTGCCGGCGTCCCACGGGCGCGACGCCGGCACGTCGAACGCCATCACGTGGAACCCGTCGGCCGACCGCACCTCACCCCAGATCACCTGGTCGGCCTGGGCGGGGTCCTCCGCCGCACCCGCGTCGGCGTACGTGGCGACGGCGAGCTGGCCGCCGAAGACGTCGCGGTAGTGCTCCAGGGCGGCGCGGGCGTCGCCGCGGAAGTTCAGGTGGGTCGTGGTGGTGACGGCCATGGTGGCTCCTCGGTCGGGTGGTGCGCGGGCCGGTCGACCGGCGCGGGCACCACCCTGGCGGTCGTTCCGGACAGGTCGTGTCCGGATGTCGCGGCAGACTGGTCCGGTGCCCACCACCGCGCCTCGGCTGCTCGCCCTGCTCTCGCTGCTGCAGGCGCGACGTGACTGGCCCGCGGCGGTGCTCGCCGACCGGCTCGACGTCACCGACCGGACCGTGCGGCGGGACGTCGACCGGCTGCGCGAGCTCGGGTACCCGATCACGAGCACGCGCGGGCGCGAGGGCGGCTACCGGCTCGACGCGGGCACGCGGCTGCCGCCGCTGCTGTTCGACGACGAGCAGGCCGTCGCCCTCACGGTCGCGCTGCGCACCGCCGCGGCCTCCGGCGTCGGCGTCGAGGAGGCGGCCGAGCGGGCGCTGCGCACCGTGCGGCAGGTGCTGCCGGCGCGGCTCGCGCACCGGGTCGACGCCGTGCCGGTCACGGTCATGACCGCCGCGGGCGCACCCTCCGTCGACCCGGCGGTGCTCACCACGCTCGGTGCGGCCGTCCGCGCGCGCGAGGTGCTGCGGTTCGGCTACGC
>NZ_JAANNB010000348.1 GCF_011603975.1 Cellulomonas sp. IC4_254
GCTTCACGGAGCTGATCGGGGTTGCGGGGATGGTGCTGGTGCTCATGGCGGTGGCCTTCCGGGGTGGCGGGGGATCTGGCACACTGACGTATGCGGAACGATGTTCCGGTCAACATACGGAACGTCGTTCCGTTTAGCAAGCAGCGTGAGGTGCCGTCGTATGCCCAGTGCCGAGACCGTCCCGACCCGGGGGCGTCGACGTGCCGACGCCGAGCGGAACATCGCCGCGCTGCTCGACGCGGCCGCCGCGGAGTTCGTCACGGCCGGCGTCGAGGTGCCCGTGCGCGACATCGCGACCCGCGCCGGCGTCGGCGTCGCCACGATCTACCGGCATTTCCCGACCCGGGCCGACCTGGTCGTGGCCGTCTACCAGCACCAGATCGAGTCGCTGGCGCAGGACGGCCCGGCGCTGCTCGGGTCGACCGGCTCGCCGGCGGCGGCCCTGGCGGCCTGGGTGGACCGGTTCATCGACTTCCTCGTGACGAAGCACGGCCTCGCCGCCGCGCTCAGCTCCACGGACCCGGCGTTCGAGGCGCTGCACGCGTCGTTCGTGAGTCGGCTGGTGCCGGTGTGCGGCGAGCTGCTGGCGGCCGCGCGCGCCGCCGGCGAGATCACCGACGCGCTCGGCCCGTACGCGCTCATGCGCTCGGTCGGCAACCTGTGCATCGGCACCGAGTCCGACGACCGGTACGACGCGCGAGCCGCGGTGGCGGTGCTGCTGGCGGGCCTGCGGCCTGGCGGCGCCTGACCGGGGCCAGCGGCCCGTGTCAGGCGCTTCCGCGGCGCCTGGGTCGATCGCCGATAATGCACGTTATGTCAGACCAACCTCTGCGTACTGCTCTGACCTGCGCGTATGCGCGTACGAGTCGTTCGGCGCTCCGCTCCTAGGCAGCGGCGCGAGGCACGCGCACCTCCCCTGTCGCCGCGTCCTCACGCGACGTCACGGCGCTTGTCCGACTGCTTCGACGTATGTCAATGTAGTCCCGTGACGAACGAGTTTGAGGCCGGCGGAAGCCCGCGACTGTCGACCCTGGACCGCTGGTTGCCGGTGTGGATCGGGCTGGCGATGGTCGCGGGCTTGGCGCTGGGGCGCTTCGTTCCGGCCCTCGGCGAGCTCCTCTCGAGGCTCGAGGTCGGCGGGATCTCGCTGCCGATCGCGCTGGGTCTGCTGGTGATGATGTATCCGGTGCTGGCGAAGGTCCGTTACGACCGGGTCGCTGCGGTCACCGGGGACAAGCGGCTGCTGGTGAGTTCGCTCGCGCTGAACTGGGTCGTCGGTCCGGCGTTGATGTTCGCCCTGGCGTGGGTGTTCCTGGCCGACCTGCCCGAGTACCGCACCGGCCTGATCATCGTCGGCTTGGCGCGGTGCATCGCGATGGTGGTGATCTGGAACGACCTGGCCTGCGGGGACCGTGAGGCCGCGGCGGTGCTGGTCGCGATCAACTCGGTGTTCCAGGTCGTCGCGTTCTCGCTGCTGGGCTGGTTCTACCTGACCGTGCTGCCGCGCTGGCTCGGGCTGGACTCCGCCGGCCTGGACGTCTCGGTCGGGCAGATCGCGGTCAACGTCGCAGTCTTCCTGGGTGTCCCGCTGCTGGCCGGGTTCGCCTCGCGGTGGATCGGTGAGCGCACCCGCGGGCGCCAGTGGTACGAGCAGCGGTTCGTCCCGCGGGTGGGTCCGTGGGCGCTGTACGGGCTGCTGTTCACGATCGTGCTGCTGTTCGCGCTGCAGGGTGAGGCGGTGACGTCGCGGCCGCTGGACGTCGCGCGGATTGCGCTGCCGCTGCTGGTGTACTTCGCCGTGATGTGGGCGGTCGGCCTGGCCGCC
>NZ_JAANNB010000034.1 GCF_011603975.1 Cellulomonas sp. IC4_254
ACGTCGCACGCCCGCTCCTTCTCGCCGGGCTTCCTCGCCAAGCTGATCCTCATCGGCACGGTCGACGCGCTCGGCGTCTACGGGATCCTGTCCGCCTGGGCGGTGTCCCAGTGGGGCGTCCTCGCCTTCCTGGTCGTGGCGCTCGCCGTCGCGAACTGGGCCTACTTCTCCCGCCGGATGCTCCCGGCGAAGTACCTGGTGCCCGGCCTGGTGTTCCTGGTCGTCTACCAGCTGTTCGCGATGGCCTACACGGGCTACGTCGCGTTCACGAACTACGGCGACGGCCACAACTCGACCAAGGCCGACGCGATCACCCAGATCGCCGCCCAGAACGAGCGCCGGGTCGAGGGATCGCCCTCGCTGCCGCTCGCGGTCGTGCAGAACGGCGACGAGCTCGGGTTCGCGATCGTCACCGAGGACGGCGACACCGAGGTCGGCACCGCCGAGCAGCCGTTCGAGGGCGTCGACGCCACCGTCGAGTCCGGCCGCATCACCGCCGTCCCCGGCTGGGAGGTGCTCGGCTTCGCCCAGGTCGCCGCCGACCAGGAGGCCATCACGTCGCTGCGGGTCCCGTTCTCCGACGACCCGGCCGACGGCTCGGTCCGCACCCAGGACGGCTCGACCGGCTACGTCTTCCAGTCGACGCTCGAGTACGACACCGCGAGCGACACCTTCACCGACGCCGAGACCGGCACCGTCTACGCGCCCGGCGCGGGCGGCAACTTCGTCTCCGAGGACGGCCAGCGGCTGACCCCGGGCTGGCGGGTCGGCGTCGGCTTCGACAACTTCACCGCGATGGTCACCGACTCCCGGATGGCCGGTCCGTTCGCGCAGATCTTCGTCTGGACGTTCGCGTTCGCGTTCCTGTCCGTCGTCACCACGTTCGCGCTCGGCCTGTTCCTGGCGATCACGTTCAACGAGCCGCGGGTGCGCGGGCGCAAGGTCTACCGGTCGCTGCTGATCCTCCCGTACGCGTTCCCGGGCTTCCTGTCCGCCCTGGTGTGGCGCGGCATGCTCAACGAGCGGTTCGGCCTCATCAACGAGGTGCTGCTCGGCGGGGCGTCGATCCCGTGGCTGAGCGACCCGTGGCTCGCCAAGGCCGCGGTCATCGGCGTGAACCTGTGGCTCGGCTTCCCGTACATGTTCCTCATCTGCACGGGTGCGCTGCAGTCCATCCCGCACGACATGACCGAGGCCGCGCGGATCGACGGCGCCGGGCGCTGGCGGATCTTCCGCTCGCTCACGCTGCCGCTGCTCATGGTGTCGGTGGCGCCGCTGCTGATCTCGAGCTTCGCCTTCAACTTCAACAACTTCTCGCTGATCTACATGCTGACCGGCGGCGGCCCGAACTTCGTGGGCACCCCGTACGTGGTGGGCCACACCGACATCCTCATCTCGATGGTCTACTCCGTGGCCTTCGAGTCCGGGGTCAAGCAGTACGGCGTCGCCAGCGCGCTGTCGATCGTCATCTTCCTGATCGTCGGGGTCATCTCCTACCTCGGCTTCCGTCGCACCCGCACCCTCGAGGAGATCTGAGATGGCCCGCTCGCCCGAGCTGCACACCGCCGTGCGCGGCCGCCGCTGGTGGTCCGAGATCGGCTGGCGGCACGTCGTCGGCGTCGTGATGATCGCGATCTGCCTGCTCCCGCTGCTGTACGTCCTGTCCGCGTCGCTCAACCCGGGCGGCACGCTCACGGGCTCGAACCAGCTGTTCCGCACGGTAAGCCTGGAGAACTACACCGAGCTGGGCCCGCGGGGTTACTACCGCTGGGCGGTCAACTCGCTCGTGGTGTCCACCACGACCGCCGTCGGGACGGTGCTCATGGGCGCCGCCGCGGCGTACGCGTTCTCGCGGTTCCGGTTCCGCGGGCGGCGCGCCGGCCTGACGACGCTGCTGCTGGTGCAGATGTTCCCGCAGATGCTCGCGTTCGTGGCGCTGTTCCTGCTGCTGCTGTCGCTGTCCGAGGTGTTCCCGGCCATCGGCCTCAACACCCAGCTCGGCCTGATCTGCGTCTACCTCGGTGGCGCGCTCGGCGTGAACACGTTCCTCATGTACGGGTTCTTCAACACCGTCCCGCGCGAGATCGACGAGGCCGCCAAGATCGACGGCGCGTCCCACGCGCAGATCTTCTGGACGATCATCCTGCGGCTGGTCGCGCCGATCCTCGCGGTCGTCGGCCTGCTGTCGTTCATCTCGTCCTACGGCGAGTTCATCATCGCCAAGGTCGTGCTGCAGCGGCCGGAGCGGTTCACGCTCGCGCTGGGCCTCTACAACTGGGCGGCCGACGAGCGGAACGCGCGCTGGGGCATCTTCGCCGCCGGTGCCGTGATCGCCGCGATCCCCGTCGTGCTGCTGTTCCTGTTCCTGCAGAAGTACATCGTCGGCGGCCTCACCGCCGGCTCCGTGAAGGGCTGAGGCGTGTCCGACCCGACGACGCGGGGCCGGCACGCCGCCGGCCCCGCCGCGCCCGACACCGCCGTCCCGCTGGGCGCGCACCACGACGGCTCCGCCCTGTACGTCCCGGCCGGGACGCCCGCGCTCGGGGACGTCGTGCCCGTGCGGGTCCGGGTGCCCGCCGGGGCGGGGCCGGACCCCGAGGTCTGGCTGCGGGTCGTCGAGGACGGCGAGCCCCGCGTCTACCCGGCGCGCGCCGACGGGGGCGACGAGCACGAGCGCTGGTTCACCGCCGACGTGCCGGTGACCAACCCGGTGACGTCGTACCGGTTCCTGCTCGCCGGGCCCGGGCGGCCGGGCGGCCAGGAGTGGCTGAACGGCGAGGGCACGATCGCCCGCGACGTCCCGGACGCGTCGGACTTCCGGCTGTCGACCACGCCACCCGGGCCCGGCTGGGCGCGCGACGCCGTGGTCTACCAGGTGTTCCCCGACCGGTTCGCGCGGTCGTCCGGCCGGCACGACGGGCCGCCCGAGGGCGAGCTGCCCGACTGGGCGCTGCCCGCGGCGTGGGGCGACGAGCCGATCGGCGGCGGGCCGGGCACCGGCACGCAGCTCTACGGCGGCGACCTCGGCGGCATCGAGCAGCGGCTCGACCACCTCCAGCGGCTTGGCGTCGACACCCTCTACCTGACCCCGGTGTTCCCCGGCCGGTCCAACCACCGGTACGACGCCCGGACCTTCGACCACGTCGACCCGGTGCTCGGCGGCGACGAGGCGTTCGCGTCCCTGGCGCGCGCGCTGCACGGCCGCGGGATGCGCCTGGTCGGCGACCTCACGACCAACCACACCGGCGACGCGCACGACTGGTTCCGGCGGGCCGTCTCGGACCCGTCCGCCGAGGAGCGGTCCTTCTACTACTGGCAGGACGCCGACCCGGGCTATGTCGGCTGGCTGGGCCACGCGTCCCTGCCCAAGCTCGACCACCACGCGCCCGCGCTGGCCGCGCGGATGTTCGGCGGGCCGTCGTCGATCGTGGGCCGGTACCTGTCCGAGCCGTTCGGCATGGACGGCTGGCGGGTCGACGTCGCCAACATGACCGGCCGCCAGGGCGCGGACGACCTGACGCACGAGGTCGCCGAGCGGATGCGCGCGGCCATGGCGGAGATCAACCCGGACGCGGTCCTGATCGCGGAGCACTTCCACGACGCGGGCGCCGACCTGCGGGCCGCCGGCGGCTGGCACGGCACGATGAACTACTCCGCGTTCACCCGGCCGGTGTGGACCTGGCTCACCGACCCGGCGTCCGACGCGGCCGCCGCGCTCCGGTACGTCGAGCTGCCCGTCGGCATCCCGCGCCGGCCCGGCACCGCGGCCGTGGCGGCGATGCGCGAGTTCGGCGCGGCGGTCCCGTGGAGCGTGACCACCCACCAGTGGAACCTGCTCGGCTCGCACGACACCGCGCGGTTCCGCACCATCGCCGGGTCGCGCGACCTCGTCGAGGTCGGCGTCGGCCTGCTGATGACCTACCCCGGCACGCCGGTGCTGTTCGCCGGCGACGAGGGCGGGCTGGCCGGCCGCAACGGCGAGAACTCCCGGGTGCCGATGCCGTGGGCGCAGATCGACGCCGGGGGCGGCCCCGCGTGGGACGCCGGGCTGTTCGCGACGTACCGCTCGCTGATCGCGCTGCGCCGCTCCTCCCGCGCGCTGCGCGAGGGCGGGCTGCGCTGGGTGCTCGTCCGGGACGACGCGATCGCGTACCTGCGGGAGACCGCCGACGATCGGGTGCTCGTGCTCGCGTCACGGGCGCCGTGGGGCGGGGCGCTGCTGCCGGGCCACCTGCTGGCGCCGGGGGAGCAGCCGGAGAACCTACACGGCGGGGCGGCGCTCGGCGTGGAGCCGGGCGGGCTGCGGCTGCCGGGCGACGGGCCGGGGGTGCAGGTGTGGCGCCTGGCGTGACCGTCGGGACGGCGTGCCGCCGCCTAAACTGGGGCCCGTGACCAGCGAGCACCCCGACGGCTACGTCGACGCCGACCGGGAGCGCTGGGTCGCCGAGGCGCCCAAGTCGCGCTCCCGGACCCCGTTCGAGCGCGACCGCGCGCGCCTGGTGCACTCGTCGGCCCTGCGCCGGCTCGGCGCCAAGACCCAGGTGCTCGGCCCGTCGACCGACGACTTCGTCCGCACCCGGCTGACTCACACCCTCGAGGTGGCGCAGGTCGGCCGCGAGATCGGCAAGACCCTGGGCTGCGACCCCGACGTCGTCGACACCGCGTGCCTCGCGCACGACCTCGGCCACCCGCCGTTCGGCCACAACGGCGAGCGCGCGCTCGCGCACCTCTCCCGCGACATCGGCGGCTTCGAGGGCAACGCCCAGACGCTCCGGCTGCTGACCCGCCTGGAGCCGAAGGTCGTCGGCCCGGACGGCGTCGCGGTCGGCCTCAACCTGACCCGGGCCTCGCTCGACGCCTCGGTGAAGTACCCGTGGGGCGTGGGGGAGGGTCCGCTGTCCGCGACCGGCCGGCCGACGCACAAGTTCGGCGTCTACGCCGACGACCTGCCGGTGTTCACCTGGCTTCGGGACGGCTCGCCGGTCGGCCGCAAGTGCCTGGAGGCGCAGGTCATGGACCTCGCCGACGACATCTCGTACTCGGTGCACGACGTCGAGGACGCCGTCGTCGGCGGCCGGTTCGACCTGTGGGTGCTCACCGTCCCCGACCAGCGCGCGCGGGTCGTCGAGGCGATCCAGACCTGGTACGGCGACGCCATCGACGCCGCCGGGCTCGAGGCCGCGATGGACCGCCTGGTCGCCGCCGAGCTCTGGCGCCCCGGGTTCGACGGCACCCGCAGGGCGCTCGCTGCGCTCAAGGACACCACCAGCCAGCTGATCGGCCGGTTCGCCCGGGCCGCGCAGGTCGCCACCCGGGAGCGGTACGGCCCCGGCCCGCTGACCCGGTACGCCGCCGACCTGATCGTCCCGGAGGAGACCCAGGCCGAGATCCTCGTGCTCAAGGGCCTCGCCGTCGCGTACGTCATGGCGCCGCGCGAGCTCGAGCCGCTCTACCAGCGGCAGCGGGAGATCCTGGCGGACCTCGTGCACGTGCTGTCCGAGCGGGCGCCGCTGGCGCTGGAGCCGCCGTTCGCCGCGGACTGGCGCGCGGCGGCGGACGACGCGGCCCGGCTGCGGGTCGTGGTGGACCAGGTGGCGTCGCTCACCGACGTCAGCGCGGCCGCCTGGCACGCCCGGCTGGCGCCCCCGCCGCGGTACTGACGCAACCTTCCGGCCCCGCGGTGCGTGTACCGGGTGTGAGAGTCACCATCGCCGCCCCGGCCGAGGGGCCCGACGCGCCGGCGGAGCTGCTGCTCCCCGTGCAGCCCGACCGCGGGCCCGACGGTGCGCCGCACCGCGCGCCGCACCGCGCGCCCACCCGCCGGGCGACCGCCGACGAGGAGTTTGCCCTGTTCATGGGCGACGCCGCGCCGGCGCTCGCCCGCACCGCCTGGCTGCTCTGCGGCGACGCCCACCAGGCGGACGAGCTCGTGCAGCAGGCGCTCGTCCGCACCTACCTGGCGTGGCCGCGCGCTCGCGAGCGCGACCCGCTCGCCTACGCCCGGCGGGTGCTCGCGAACCTGCGCATCGACACCTGGCGGCGCCGCCGCCGCGAGGTGCTCACCGACCCGGGCGACCTCCCGCACGGCGCCGAGCCGTCCGGCGCCCAGCGGCAGGCGGACCGCGACCAGCTGGTCCGCGCGCTGGCCACGCTCAGCACCCGGCAGCGGCGCGTCGTCGTGCTGCGGCACCTGGAGGGCCTGTCCGAGGCCGAGGTCGCCGAGGACCTGGGCGTCACCGTCGGCACCGTGAAGTCCACCGCGTCGCGCGCGCTCGCGCGGCTGCGCGCCTCGCTCGGCGAGGACGCCGCCGCCGGCCCCGGCCGCCCCACCGACCCGAGGAGCACCCGATGAGCACCGACGACGAGTTCGCCCGCGAGCTGCGCTCCCGCGTGGACGCCTCGGCGCCGACGATCGACGTGCGCCTGACGGGCGTCGTGCCGCGCGCGCGGCGGCGGCGGGCCTGGACCCGCGCGGCCGGGGCGGGTGCGGCCGGCGGGCTGGTGCTCGCCGGGGTCCTCGTCGGGCAGGCCTGGGCGGGGGCGCCCTGGTCGACGCACACGCTGGCGGGGCCGGCGGCGACGGGGGAGCCGGTGGAGACGGGGGAGCCGTCGCCGGAGCCTTCGGCGGCCGCGGACGCAGCGCGCCGGGCCGGCACCGCGCAGGGGGCGGCGCCGTACTGGTACACGCTGATCACCGGGCCGGACGGCTCGGGGGAGCGGTTCGAGTCGTGGGCGAGCCCGGACCGCCCCGGCCTGCTCGTCTGGGACGGTGACCTCACCAACCCGGCGGCGATGGGGCCTACGAACGTGATCGGTCGGTTCCGGATCGGCGGCGAGTGGGTGGACATGCTTCGCGATCCCGCCGCCCTCCCCACCGACCCGGCGGCGCTGGAGCAGGTTTTCCGGGACAGCGTCGAGCCGGACCGACGGAGCGGCACCGACGACGACAAGGTCTACGGCATGGCCTACGACCTGTTGAACGGCAGCCCCGGTTGGCTGCCGACCGCGCTGCTGCAGGCGGCGTGGCAGGTCGCGGGCTCGCTCCCGGGGTCGACGGTGGTCCCGGGCGTGGACTCCCTCGGCCGCCCCGGCGAGGTGCTCACGAGGCCGGAGACCGTCAACGGCTCGGACCGCCTCGTCGTCGACCCGGCGACCGGCCTGATCCTCGAGATGAACTCGGGTGACGCGATCCGGCTCCTCCAGCAGTCGCCCGCGGACACGATCCCGCTGGAACCCACTCTGGAGATGGCCGGCTGCACCGCATGGGAGTCCTGCTGACCCGGCTCCGCAAGCCCGAGTTCGCCGGTTCCGCGCGAGTTCGCCGGTTGCGCCCGGCCCGTGCGCGCGCAACCGGCGAACTCGCCCGGTGGCGCCGGTCACGCCCGGCCGAGTGGGCTCCGCCGGGCACCTAGGATCGTCCCCGTGGCGGGACGGATCCGGCGGGAGGACGTGCAGACGGTCCGCGAGCGCGCCCGGATCGAGGACGTCGTCGGCGAGCACGTCGCGCTGAAGACGGCCGGCGTCGGCTCGATGAAGGGCCTGTGCCCGTTCCACGACGAGAAGTCGCCGTCGTTCCACGTCCGCCCGCAGGTCGGGCTGTACCACTGCTTCGGGTGCGGCGAGGGCGGCGACGTCATCGACTTCATCCAGAAGATCGACGGCCTGCCGTTCACGGAGGCGGTCGAGTACCTGGCGGGTCGCGCGGGCGTCACGCTCAGGTACGAGGAGGGCGGCGGGCCGCGTCCGGGGCACGAGCCCGGCAAGCGGCAGCGGCTGCTGGAGGCGCACCGGGTCGCGGCCGAGTACTTCGCCGAGCAGCTGCTGTCCCCGGAGGGCGCGACGGCCCGGCAGTTCCTGGCCGAGCGCGGGTTCGACCGTGCGGCGGCGGAGCAGTTCGGCGTCGGGTACGCGCCCCAGGGCTGGGACCACCTGCTGCGGCACCTGCGCGGGCGGTCGTTCACGGAGGCGGAGCTCACCGCCAGCGGCCTGATGAGCCAGGGCAACCGCGGGCTGTACGACCGGTTCCGCGGTCGCCTGGTGTGGCCGATCCGCGAGGTCACCGGCGACACCGTCGGGTTCGGCGCGCGCCGGCTCTACGAGGACGACCAGGGGCCGAAGTACCTCAACACCCCGGAGACCCCGCTCTACAAGAAGTCCCAGGTGCTCTACGGGATCGACCTCGCCAAGCGGGAGATCGCGAAGAACAAGCAGGTCGTGGTCGTCGAGGGCTACACCGACGTCATGGCCATGCACCTGTCCGGCGTCGGGACGGCGGTCGCGACCTGCGGGACGGCGTTCGGATCGGACCACGCGCGGATCGTGCGCCGGCTGATGGGCGCGGGCGGCGCCGGCAGCGGCATCCAGCTCGCGTCGGGGGAGTCCGTCGGCGGGGAGGTCGTGTTCACGTTCGACGGCGACTCCGCCGGCCAGAAGGCCGCCCTGCGCGCGTTCGGCGAGGACCAGGCGTTCAGCGCCCAGACGTTCGTCGCGGTCGCCGAGGGCGGCATGGACCCGTGCGACCTGCGCCAGGCCCAGGGCCCCGACGCGGTGCGCGCGCTGGTCAAGACGCGGCAGCCGCTGTTCGAGTTCGTCATCCGCACCACGCTGCAGGGCTACGACCTGCACACCGCCGAGGGCCGGGTCGCCGCGCTGCGCGCCTCCGCCGCCATCCCCGGCGGCATCCGGGACGCCGCGCTGCGCCCCGAGTACACCCGGATGCTCGCGGGCTGGCTGGGCATGGACATCGAGACGGTGCAGCGCGCGGTGCAGCAGGCCTCCCGCGGCGGCCGGCCGTCGTCCGGCGGTGGCCGGGACACCGGGCGCGGGGCGCCGTCCTCGGGCTACGGCCAGGGCGGCCGCGGCACCGACGGCGGCCGGTCGACCTTCGTCCCGCCGGGCCCGGAGGAGGGCGGCTGGCGCCGGGACGGCGGTCGCGGCGGCAGGGGCGGTGGTCGACCCGGCGGCGGCCAGGGCGGCGGCGGCCGGTGGGACGACCGCCGCGGCGGCGGGCGAGGCCCGGCCAACCCCGGCCAGGGGTACGGCCGGCGGTTCGACGAGCCGCCGCCCGAGCCGTACGACGACGCACCCCCGCACGACCTCGACCAGGCCGGTGCCGGTCCGGGCGGCGGGGCGACCCCGCTGCCCGCGCCGCAGATGGCCCTGCCCGATCCGCGCGACCCGGTCACCGCGACCGAGCGGCGCGCGCTCGAGGCCGTGCTGCAGATGCCGGACGCCGTGCCGCCGGAGTTCGACGACCTGCCGCCGGAGGCGTTCAGCGCCCCGGCGTACCGGGCCGTGCACGCGGCGATCCGTGCCGCGGGCGGGGCCGCCGCCGCGCGCGCCAGGGTCGCGGCCGAGGGCCCGGGCGGGACCGTCGGCTGGGTCGACGCCGTCCGCGAGGAGGCGGCGTCGCCGGTCGAGGGCCTGATCACCCGGCTCGCGGTGGCGCCGCTGCCCGAGGACCGGCCGGACCGGCTGCCCGGCTACGCCCGGGGGCTGGTCATGGCCCTGGTCGAGATGGAGCTGACCCGGCACATCGCGGACCTGCGCGGTCGGCTGCAGCGCATGGACGGGCAGTCCGACCCGGAGGGGTACCGGGCGCTCGCGGTCGAGCTGATGGAGCACGAGAACCGGCGACGGGCCCTGCGCGAGAGCGCCTGACCCGGCCTCGCGGACCGGGCCGGCCGGGTCGGCCGGGCCGGTCCTGCGCGCCCCGGCGGTACGGTGCCGGGATGGAGCTGTGGGGCGCCGCCCTGTACGGCGAGCCGTGCGGGGAGTGCGGGTACACCTGGGTCCGCACCGCGGACGAGGCGGTGCACGCCGTCTCCGAGGTCCCCGGCCGGTTCGCCGCCGTGCTCGTCGGCGCCCCGGAGCCGCTGCGGCACCCCGACCTCGGCTGGTCGACCGCCGCCTACGTCCGGCACGTCGCCGACAACCTGGAGACCTGGGCCTACCGCCTCGACGCCGCCCGGTGCGACGGCCGCACGACGACCACGGGCTACGACCCGGACGCGCTCGCGGCCGCCCGGGACTACGCGCACGCGACGGTCGGCGCGTCGCTCCTGGCGCTGCGGCGCGTCGTGCCGGGCTGGGTCGACGCGGTCTCCGCGGCGCTCGCGGAAGGCGTCGTGCTCGACCACGCCACCCGAGGCCCGCAGCATGCGGAGGACGTCGCCCGGAACAACGCGCACGACGCGCTGCACCACCTGCACGACGTCCGCCGGATCGTCGAGCACGCCGCGGCGGTCGCCGGGTCCTGACAACCGCGTGAAACCTGGCGCACACGTGCGGCCGCTAGCCTGACCGGCATGACGACTGCGGAGGCCGCACCCGGCCAGGACCTGCCGGACGAGCGCGAGATCCTGGGCTGGGACCAGTTCGGCGAGGCCGCCCGCGACCTGGCGCGCGCCGTGGTGGCCTCCGGCTTCGAGCCCGACGTCGTGGTGGCGGTCGCCCGGGGCGGCCTGCTGCCCGCCGGCGCGCTGTCCTACGCGCTGGGCCTCAAGGCCTGCGGCACCCTGAACGTCGAGTTCTACACCGGCATCGACGCGCGGCTGCCCGAGCCCGTGGTGCTGCCGCCGCTGCTGGACAACGCGGCGCTGGTCGGCCGGCGGGCGCTGGTCGTCGACGACGTCGCGGACACGGGGGAGACCCTCGCGCTCGTGCAGCGGCTGGTCGCCGAGCACTGCGACGAGGCGCGCACCGCGGTGCTGTACGCGAAGCCGCACTCGATCGTCGCGCCGGACTTCGTGTGGCGGCGGACCGACCGGTGGATCACGTTCCCCTGGTCGGCGCAGCCGCCGGTCACGGCCTGACGCCGGGCGGCGGGCGAGGGAGGGGGCCGTGCCGGGCGTGCAGGCGCTCCGGCTGCGCTGCGTCGCGGCGCGCGGGACGTTCCTGCCCGCGGACCGTCGCCCCCGCGGCACGACCGACGCGTCCGCGTACGCGGTGACGCCGGGGCGTGCGTACGACGTCGTGGGCGTCCTGGCGCTCGCCGACCACCTGAGCGTGCTGCTGCGGGACGACTGGGGCGGGCCGGCCTTCGTGCCGGCCGAGCTGTTCGCCGGCGTGACCACGGTCGTCCCGGCGGGGTGGGCGTTCGCCCTGGACACCGGGTCGTCCGCCGGCCGGCGGTCCCTGTGGGGCGAGCCGGTGCTGGCGGTCTGGGGCTACCGGGCCCTGGTCGAGGAGGCCGGCCACGCGGCCGCACTCGTAGCCGGCGAGGCCCGCGCGGTGGCGCTGTTCGACGAGGCGCGCGGGGCGTAGCCGGCGGACGCGGCTGCCGAACCCCACCCGATTCTCGCGCGACCACCCGATCCGTCGGGGTGCGGCGCGAGAACCGGGTGGGGACCAGGCCCGGCCACGCGTCTCAGCCCGTCGCCGCGCCGCCCAGGCCCTCGGCCCGGGCCCGCACGATCGCCGCCGACCGGTCCGGCACCTCCAGCTTGGTCAGCACGTTCGCCACGTGGTTCCGGACCGTCTTCGCCGACAGCCCCAGCCGCCGCGCGATCACCACGTTGTCGTGCCCGCCCGCCACCAGGTCCAGCACCTCGCGCTCGCGGTCGGTCAGCCGCGGGAACGGCACCCGCACCGCCGTGCGCCCGCCCAGCACGTACGCCATCGCCCGCTCCGCCACGGTCGGCCCGAGGATCATCTCCCCGGCGGCGACGGCGCGGACCGCGCGCTCGACCTGCTCCGGCGGCGCGGACTTCACCAGGTACCCGCGCGCGCCGGCCCGGACGGCCGCGACCACGGCGTCGTCGTCCTCGTGCATGCTCATGACCAGCACGGCGGTCCCCGGACGTGCGGCGACGACCTCCCGCGTGACGTCGACGCCGGACCCGTCGCCGAGGTCCAGGTCCATGACGACGACGTCGACCCCGGGCGCGCCCTCCCCGACGAGCAGCGCGCTCGCCTCCGCGGCCCCGGCGGCCGTGCCGACCACCTCGACGCCCGCGAGCGACCCGAGCAGCGCGGCCATGCCGATCCGGAACACCGGGTGGTCGTCGACCAGCGCCACGCGCACCGTCACGTCGGCACCGCCTCGGCAGCCGCCGCGCCGGCCGCCGCGCCGGCCGCCGCGCCGGCCGGCGCGACCCCGGCCGACGCCGCTCGCACCGGCGCCTCCGGCACCGGCGCCCCCGGCACCAGCGGCAGCACCGCCCGCACCACCGTGCCCGGCGCCGCGTCGGCGACCTCGACCCAGCCACCGAGCTCCTCGGCCCGCTCCCGCATCGATCGCGTGCCGACCCCCACGGCGTCGCCGGCGCGCGCCTCCCCGGCCGCCGGGCCCGGCCCGCGCCCCGCGTCGGTGCACCGCACCTCCAGCGCGTCCGGGTGCCGGCGCACCACCAGCCGGCACCCGGACGCGCCCGAGTGCCGCTGCGCGTTGCGGGCCGCCTCGCTCAGCACCCCGAACGCCGCGGCGGCCACGACCGGGTCCAGCACGCCGGGGTCGTCGCCGGCGACCTCGACCACGAAGCCCTCGCGTCCGAGCCGCCGGGCCAGGTCGTCGAGCGCCGGTCCCAGGCCCTGCTCGTCCAGTACCGGCGGCAGCAGCCCGCGCGCGAGGTCCCGCACGTCCTCGACCCGTCGCTCGGCCTCGTCGCGCAGCGCGGTGAGCGCCGCGCGGGCGGCGTCGACGTCCGCGGGCCGGCCGCCCTCGAGCAGGTTCACCGCGCCCTGCAGCCCGAGCCGCATCCCGGACAGCCACGGCCCGAGCCCGTCGTGCAGCTCGCGCCGGACCGCGCGGCGCTCGCGGAGCCGGGCGGAGGTGGCCGCGTCGCGGGCCCGCTCCAGGTCCCGCGCCCCCGCCGCGAGCGCCAGGCCGGCCGCGACGACGGGGGCGAGCTGGTCGAGGGCGGCGCGGGTCCGGGCGTCCAGGCGCTCGCCGGGCGGGGCGGTCACGGCGAGGTCGCCGACGGGGCTCCCCGCGCGCTCGACGGGCAGCAGCATCGGCTCAGAGGTGGGCGCCCCCCAGGACGCGACGAGCGGGTCGGCGCCGCCGGACGCCAGGCGGACGGACTCCAACCGGAGCGACTCGCCCACGCCCGCCGCCAGCCCGGCCAGCAGGTCGGCGGAGCCCCCCGGGGTGGTCAGGCTCCGCCCGAGGCGCAGGGCGGCGCGCCCGGGGTCGGCGGCCTCGCCGTACACGAGGTGGCGCACCCGGGTCTGCAGCCAGCCCCGCACCGGCTGCAGCAGCAGCACGACGCCGACGGCCGCGGCGACCTGCGCACCCGGGGTGCTGGTGCCCGCGAGCGCGGACACCCCCGCCGTGACGACCGCGTACACGCCGGCGAGGGTCAGCGTCAGCAACGCCGCGACCGTCGCGCGGCTGATCGCCAGGTCGAGCCCCCACAGCCGGTTGCGCAGCACGGTCACGAGCAGCGCGGCCGGGAACAGCGCCTGGCAGACCAGGTGGCTGACCGGCACGGCGAGGAACAGCGCGGGCCCGGGGTCCGCGAGCACCAGCGGCACGAAGGACAGCGCCATGATCGCGGTCGCGACGGCGAGCAGGCCGAGCCCGCGCCGCTCGGCCTCGGGCCCGCGGCGGTACCGCCACCACGTGGCACCGGCGGTCAGCAGACCCGCGACGACGACCAGGGCGAGCGGGCCCCGCGCGTCGGACATCGGCGCGAGCAGCCGCGTGCCGGTGAGCAGCAGCGCCGAGGCCGTCCCGAGCGCGACGCCGGCCCAGGCCACCGGGCCCAGCCGACGGTCGCGGGCCAGGTGCGGCACGACGGTGAACAGCGCCACGGTGCCCGGCACCCAGATCCAGCCGAACGCGCCGGCGAGCCAGTCGAGCGCCGGGGCGCCCGGCCGGGTGGCCGCGAACACGCCCCAGGCGCCGCCGACCGCCGAGACCCCGCCGGCGACGCCGGTCAGCGCGACCAGCCACCCGACCGGGTGGCGGCGGCGGGACAGGATGACCGCGCCGACGGTGCCGTAGACCGCGGCGACGGCGACGTCGACGGCGGTGAACAGCAGATCCCCGGCGGCCATGCCGCCCCCGGCGGCCACGTGCAGCACGGCGGCGGTCCCGGCGAGGAGCCAGGCGACCAGGGCGATCGCGAGCGCGACGCCGGGCACCCCGTCGCCCGCGGGGCCGCGCACGCCCGAGCCCTCCCGGTCCATGGCGCCACCGTAGGGGCAGACCACCGCGGAACGGGAGGGGTCGGACAACTCGAGGGCGCCGAGCGTCACCGCCGGTCGCCGACCGCGAACCCGATCGCGGTGACCAGCAGCCACAGCGGCCCGGTGAACCCGGCCATGTACTGCAGCGGCGAGACGCCCAGCAGCAGCGTCAGCCCGCCGGGCACCGCGCCGACCCAGCCGAGCCAGCGCGGTGCCGCCGCGTGCCGGAGCGCCGCGACGGCCACCGCCACGCCGGACAGCCCCGCACCGACCCACAGCCACGGGATGGTCGCGATCCAGTCGCTGAAGAACGCGCCCGACTCCGGGACGATCAGGTCCACGTCGGCGAGCCCGAAGATGAACTGCGTGTCGAGCCCCGACCCGAGCAGCCCGGCCACCGCCACCAGCAGCAGCCCGCCGGACGCGACGGCGGGCAGCAGGCTCCCGGCCGGGGCCTGCTGGGACAGCCGCCGCGACAGGCCCGCCGCGAACACGACCACCAGCAGCGCCGAGACGATCGTCGCCGTGTGGAACACCAGCAGCGCCGTGGTGCGCCCGGACAGGTCGGCGACGATGGCCCCCGCGTCGCCGGCCGTCTGCTCCCAGTTGATCCCGAGCGCCATCGACGCCTGGATGCCGACCAGGCCGGTCAACCCGGCGGCGATCCCGGCGAGCGCCCAGCCGCGAGGCTGAGGGCGCACCCGGGTGGCCGTGGCCGACGCCGGGGTCGTGGTGGGCGCCGGGTCCGGCACGCCGGCGCCGCCCCCTGCGGCGGCACCGACGCCGGGCCCGCGGCCAGCAGTCGTGGGCGAGGTGTCGTGCGTGGTCATGTCGTGCCCCTCCGTCTCGGGGAGGCCCGGTGCCTCCGCCGGGCACGACGCTGGGCCGGGGCGCGTCCCGGGCGGAAGGGCGCGGAGCCCGGGTGGCCGGGCGATCCCGGCAGCAGGGGTGCTCGTCATGAAGTGCCTATCGGACCTGCACCTGCGGAGGCGTGGAGTGTTCTCGGCCGGGTGGACGCGAAGGGTGCGCCCTTCCCTGGGTAAAAGGGCTGCAGGCAGTTCCTCAATACTGGTGGCGTGCTCCCCCAGGTCGCCGGCGACGGAAGCCTGCTCGCGTAGGACGTAATACCGTATGGCAAGGATGTCGATCGCGAACCGATGCGTCTTGGTATCGAAGAGTTTCGTACAGTTCCGAGGAGGGGCTCAGTGGTTGTGGACGATGAAAGTCGGTCGAGTGGCGCCGTATTCACCGAGTTGCTGCCGGAGCCGGGTGACGTGAGAACCCTTTCCGATCGACTGCTCGGCCAGGGCTTCCGTTGCGTTGTCCTCGACGGAGCGCGCATGCGGGCGGATCGCGGCGTCTTTTCGGAGTTTGCAAGCCTGCTCGAGTTTCCGGGGTATTTTGGCTTCAACTGGAGTGCGCTTGAGGATTGCCTCACGGATCTCGATTGGTTCGCCACTCCGCGGGGATACGTGCTGGTCCTGTTGTCCGCCGACGATGTGCTCCTCGACCAGCCGGATCGGCTACAGACGCTCGTGGGCCTGCTCCATAGGGCTGCGGCCGTCTGGCAGTCGCCCGTCGCTATCGGTGAGGCCTGGGACCGCGATGCCGTCTCGTTTCGCGTCATGCTCCAGGTGAGCGAGAAGGGACGAGGTCGGTGGATCGCAGCAGGGGCGGAACTCGGGGCCGAGGGCCTGTAGTGCTGCCTATCGAGACGCCCTTTTCCTAGCCGTAGTGCATCTTGCCGAGGGTTCCACCGCCCGCATCTTCACGCACCCGGCGGCGGGTTTGGCGCGGCCGTACGCGGTGCAGTTGATCACCGGGTCGGCACTCGACTGGACCACGGCGACATCCACGTACGTCTAGGAGGGCACTGGCAGCACGACGACCGGGCGCTTGCCAGGGAGGCGAAACAGATGCTCGGGTAGGACGTCGAGGGGCGGCCGACAGGCCCGATCGAGGATGGTGGCCAGTCGTGGTGCACCTATACGGCCGACGACGCAACGACGGTTGCTCGAAGAACTCGGCTTCGAGCTCGGCGGAGCGGATGCGGGTCTGCTCGGGTAGGTGCTCCGCCGCAGTGCGCTCGGCGCAGGCTGATGGACTGGTCCGTTCGTGCCGAAGTGAGGTCTTCCTGCAGAGTCGGCCTTCGCGAGCGACGGTCGCTGCGGCACCCCCCTGGACGCCCTCGCTACACTCGTCCCACAGGCACCGATCCGGCCATCACCGGGGAGCCTCCGGAAGAACAGGGCGAGCCGCAGCACCATCCCGGCGGACCCCCAGTAGACCCGGACGGGGCAGGCCCGTCACAGCCGCAGCGAAGAGTGGTCGCGCGCCGACCCCGCACCCGCGGGCCAGGCGATCGGCAAGCGGGGTGGTACCGCGGTGCGCACCGGGCGAGAGCCGGGCGGGCGTCGTCCCCGTGGATCCGCCACCGCACCGCGAGCCCCCGGGCCCGCCGACCACCAGGAGCGCCATCCGCCATGGCCTATCCGCTGCACCGCACCCCCTCCGGGAAGCACGCCGCCCCGGTCGCGCCCGGCGCGTCCTTCGGCCTGCCCGCGTCCCCGGACCTGCCCGCGCTGGAGAAGGACGTCCTCGCGTACTGGGAGTCCGACGGCACGTTCCAGGCGTCGATCGACGCCCGTGACGCCGGCACCGACGGCGCGAACGAGTTCGTGTTCTACGACGGCCCGCCGTTCGCGAACGGCCTGCCGCACTACGGCCACCTGCTGACCGGGTACGCCAAGGACATCGTCGGCCGGTACCAGACGCAGCGGGGCCGCCGCGTCGAGCGCCGGTTCGGCTGGGACACGCACGGTCTGCCGGCGGAGCTCGAGGCGGAGCGGATCCTCGGCATCACCGACAAGTCCCAGATCGAGGAGATGGGCATCCAGGCGTTCAACGACGCCTGCCGGACGTCGGTGCTGCGGTACACCGACGAGTGGCAGGTGTACGTGACGCGCCAGGCGCGCTGGGTCGACTTCGAGCACGACTACAAGACGCTCGACCCGTCGTACATGGAGTCGGTGATCTGGGCGTTCAAGCAGCTCTACGACAAGGGCTGGGCGTACGAGGGCTACCGCGTGCTGCCGTACTGCTGGAACGACCAGACGCCGCTGTCGAACCACGAGCTGCGGATGGACGACGACGTCTACAAGGACGTCCAGGACCAGACCGTCACGGTCACGTTCCCGCTCACCGGCGACCGCGCCGCCGAGCTGGGCCTGGACGGCGTCGCCGCGCTCGCCTGGACGACGACCCCCTGGACGCTGCCGACCAACTCGGCGCTCGCGGTCGGGCCCGACGTCACGTACGCCGTGGTGCCCGCGGGCCCGCACGGCACGAGCGCGACGACCCAGCAGTTCCTGCTCGCCCGCGACCTCGTCAAGGGGTACGCCAAGGACCTCGGCTACGACTCCGCCGAGGACGCCCTCGCCGCCGTGACCCGCGAGGTGCGCGGCGCCGACCTGGCCGGCGTCCGGTACGAGCGGCTGTTCGACTACCTGGCCGACCAGCCGGGCATGGCCGAGCACGGCTTCCAGATCCTGCTCGCCGACTACGTCACGACCGAGGACGGCACCGGCGTGGTGCACCAGGCCCCGGCCTACGGCGAGGTCGACCAGGAGACCTGCGAGGCGGTCGGCATCCCGACGGTGCTCAGCGTCGACGAGGGCGGGAGGTTCACGTCCCTCGTCCCGGACTTCGAGGGCCAGCAGGTCTTCGACGCGAACAAGCCGATCACGCAGCGGCTGCGCGCCGACGGCCGGCTGCTGCGCCAGGCGTCGTACGTGCACTCGTACCCGCACTGCTGGCGGTGCCGGAAGCCGCTGATCTACAAGGCGGTGTCGTCCTGGTTCGTGAAGGTCACCGCGTTCCGCGACCGGATGGTCGAGCTCAACCAGGACATCTCCTGGGTCCCGGAGCACATCAAGGACGGCCAGTTCGGCAACTGGCTGGCCAACGCCCGCGACTGGTCGGTGTCCCGGAACCGGTACTGGGGCACCCCGATCCCGGTGTGGGTGAGCGACGACCCGGCCCACCCGCGCATCGACGTGTACGGCTCGTTCGCCGAGCTGGAGGCCGACTTCGGCCGGCTGCCGCTGAACGACGCCGGCGAGCCCGACCTGCACCGGCCGTTCATCGACGACCTGACCCGCCCGAACCCGGACGACCCGACGGGCCGCTCGACCATGCGCCGGATCCCGGACGTGCTCGACGTGTGGTTCGACTCCGGGTCGATGCCGTACGCGCAGGTGCACTACCCGTTCGAGAACGCCGACTGGTTCGAGCACCACTACCCGGGCGACTTCATCACGGAGTACATCGGGCAGACCCGCGGCTGGTTCTACCTGCTGCACGTGCTGGCGACCGCGCTGTTCGACCGCCCGGCGTTCCGCACGTCCGTGTCGCACGGCATCGTGCTGGGCTCGGACGGCCGCAAGATGAGCAAGTCGCTGCGGAACTACCCGGACGTCAACGAGGTGTTCGACCGCGACGGCTCGGACGCGATGCGCTGGTTCCTCATGGCGTCGCCGATCCTGCGCGGCGGCAACCTGGTCGTCACCGAGGAGGGCATCCGCTCGGAGGTCCGCCAGGTGCTGCTCCCGCTGTGGAGCACCTGGTACTTCTTCGCGCTGTACGCGAACGCCGCGAACGACGGCACCGGCCTCACCGCCGGCCGGGTCACGCCCGACACCCCGGTCACCACGATGGACCGGTACGTGCTGGCCCGGACCCGGAGGCTGGTCGAGGACGTCACCGCGCAGCTCGACGCGTACGACGTCCCGGGCGCGTGCGAGACGGTCCGCGTGCACCTGGACCTGCTGACCAACTGGTACGTCCGCACGCAGCGCGACCGGTTCTGGTCCGAGGACCAGGCGGCGTTCGACACGCTGTGGACGTCGCTCGAGACGCTGACCCGGGTCATGGCGCCGCTGGCCCCGCTGCTGTCCGAGGAGGTGTGGCGCGGCCTCACCGGCGACCGCTCGGTGCACCTGACCGACTGGCCGACCCTCGGCGACGGCTCGGCGGACGACCTGGCGCTCGCGGCCGACGACGAGCTGGTCGCCGCGGTGGACGGCGTGCGCGAGGCGGTGTCCGCGGCCCTCGCGCTGCGCAAGGCCAACGGCCTGCGCGTGCGCCAGCCGCTGCACGAGCTGCGCGTCGCGACGGCCACGCCCGAGGCGCTCGCCCCGTTCGCGGACCTGCTCGCCGCCGAGCTCAACGTCAAGCGGGTCACGCTGTCGACGGTCGAGGAGGCCGCCGCCGGTGGCGTCGCGGTGCGCAGCAACCTCGCGGTGAACGCCCGGGCCGCCGGCCCGCGCCTGGGCCGCGGCGTCCAGGCCGTGATCCGCGCCGCCAAGGCCGGGGACTGGTCGACCGACGCCGACGGCACGGTGGTGGTCCGCACCGACGACGGCGACGTCCCGATGCAGCCGTCCGAGTACGAGCTCACGACGTCGATCGACGTCACGACGGCCGAGGGCGAGGCCCCGGTCCTGGCCGCGGGCGTGCTGCCCTCGGGCGGGTTCGTGGTGCTCGACCTGGCGCTGGACGAGGCGCTGCTCGCCGAGGGCTACGCCCGTGACGTGGTCCGCGCGGTGCAGGACGCCCGCAAGGCGGCCGACCTCGTGGTCACCGACCGGATCAGGCTCACGCTGGGCGTCCCGGCGGAGCACCGGGCGGCTGTCGACGCGCACCGGGAGTTCGTCGCACGGGAGACGCTGGCCACGGAGGTGGTCGTCACCGACGTCGACGGCACCGAGCTCACCGTCGGCGTCGAGCGGGTGGACGCCTGATGGCCGCCAAGAGCCGCGGGGGAGCGGACCACCTGCGCGACGAGGAGGCCGCAGCCGCCCGGCGCGCGGCGGACGAGGTGTACGCGGGCATCCTCGAGCGGGCGCCCGAGCACGACATCGACCCGACCCTGGACCGGGTCGCGGCGGTGTGCGAGCTGCTGGGCGACCCGCAGAAGGCCTACCGGGTCATCCACCTCACGGGCACCAACGGCAAGACCTCGACCGCGCGCATGGTGGAGCGCCTGGTGCGCGAGCACGGCCTGCGCACCGGGCGGTTCACCAGCCCGCACCTGCACCGGGTGACCGAGCGCATCGCGATCGACGGCGAGCCGATCTCCGACGAGCAGTTCGTCGCCACCTGGCAGGACGTCGCGCCGTACGTGCACCTGGTCGACGTGCGGGAGCAGGAGGCCGGCCGGCCGCGGCTCAGCTTCTTCGAGGTGTTCGCCGTGATGGCGTTCGCGGCCTTCGCGGACGCCCCCGTCGACGTCGCGGTGGTCGAGGTCGGCATGGGCGGGCGCTGGGACGCCACGAACGTCGCCGACGGCGAGGTCGCGGTCATCACCCCTGTGGCCTACGACCACGAGCGCTGGCTCGGGCACACCCTGGTCGAGATCGCCGGGGAGAAGTCCGGGATCATCAAGGACGGCGCCACCCTCGTGCTGTCCCGGCAGGAGGAGGACGCCGAGGGCGTCATCCTGCACGCCGCCGCCGAGCACGGGGCTCGCGTGGTCCGCGAGGGCGTCGACATCGACGTGGTGGACCGGCAGGTCGCGGTCGGCGGGCAGCTGCTGACCCTGCGCGGGTCCGGCGGCGTCTACACGGACGTGTTCCTGCCGCTGCACGGCGAGCACCAGGCGCACAACGCGCTCGCGGCGCTCGCGGCGGTCGAGGCGCTGATCGCGGGCGGCGGGGCGCTGGACGGCTCGGTGGTCGAGGCGGCGTTCGCCGACGTCGACTCGCCCGGGCGCCTGGAGCTGGTGCGGTCCAGCCCGACCGTGCTCGTGGACGGCGCGCACAACCCGGCCGGCGCCGAGGCCCTCGTCGCGGCGGTCGAGGAGGCCTTCTCGTTCCAGCGGATCGTCGGCGTCGTCGGCGCGATGGCGGACAAGGACCCCGAGAACATCCTCGCCGTCCTGGAGCCGTACCTGGCCGAGGTCGTCGTCACCCGGGCGTCGAACCCGCGGGCGATGGAGGTCGACGACCTGGCCGAGATCGCGGTCGACGTGTTCGGCGAGGACCGGGTGCACGTCCGGGAGCGGCTGGACGAGGCCGTGACCCTCGCGGCGGACCTCGCGGAGCGCGAGGTCGAGCGCGGCGCGGCCGTCCTCGTGACCGGGTCGATCTACCTGGTGGCCGAGGCGCGGGTGCTGATGGGTCGCGCCTGACGGGTGCTGCTGCGGGGCCCCGGCGGGGGTGCACGAACGTGCACCCCCGCCGCACACCGTGCCCTTGACGGCCCGCGACCAGCGCGGCGAGTGTGAGCACTGTCGCGGCGAGGGCGCCGCGGGTCCGGGTGCCGGGAAGGAAGCATCGCCGTGAAGAAGCTCATCAACGACCCCCAGAACGTCGTCGCCGAGTCGGTGGAGGGCTTCGGCCTCGCGCACGCCGACGTGGTCGAGGTGCACACCGACCCGCTGTTCGTCGCCCGCGCCGGCGGTGCCGTGAGCGGCAAGGTCGGCCTCGTCTCCGGCGGCGGCTCCGGCCACGAGCCGCTCCACGCCGGGTTCGTCGGCGACGGCATGCTCGACGCGGCCGTCCCGGGCGCCATGTTCACCTCGCCCACCCCGGACCAGATCGCCCCCGCGTTCGCCGCGGCCGACGGCGGCGCCGGCGTGCTCGCGATCGTCAAGAACTACACCGGCGACGTGCTCAACTTCGAGACCGCCGCCGAGCTCGCCGACGCCGACGACCTCACCGTCCGCACGGTCGTGGTGAACGACGACGTCGCGGTCGAGGACTCCCTCTACACGGCCGGCCGCCGCGGCGTGGCGGGCACCGTCGCGGTGGAGAAGATCGCCGGCGCGGCGGCCGCGCGCGGGGACGACCTGGACGCCGTCGTCGCGGTCGCCGAGAAGGTCGTCGCCAACGTCCGGTCCATGGGCGTCGCCCTCACGGCCTGCACCGTGCCGCACGCCGGCAAGCCGTCCTTCGACCTGCCGGACGACGAGCTCGAGATCGGCATCGGCATCCACGGCGAGCCGGGCCGGCGCCGGATCAAGGCCGCCCCCGCCGACGAGATCACCGAGATGCTGCTGACCCCGGTGGCCGACGACCTCGGCCTGGCGTCGGGGGAGCAGGTGCTGCTGTTCGTCAACGGCATGGGCGGCACGCCGCAGTCCGAGCTCTACGTCGTCTATCGTCAGGCACGCAGGCTGCTCGAGGGCCGCGGGGTCCAGGTGACCCGGTCGCTCGTGGGCAACTATGTGACATCACTGGAGATGCAGGGCGCCTCGGTCACTGTCCTCCGGCTGGACGACGAGCTCACCGCGCTCTGGGACGCGCCGGTGCGCACGGCCGCGCTGCACTGGTAGCCGGTCCCGCCGCCCTCCCGGCGGCGGGGGTCGCGGGTCCGACGGCGGAGGTGGGAACGGGACATGACGGGCTCTCTGGACGCGGGCTGGGCGGTCGCCTGGGTGCGGCGCACGGCGGAGGTGGTCGCCGAGCACCGGGAGGAGCTCATCGAGCTCGACCGGCAGATCGGCGACGGCGACCACGGCGAGAACCTCACCCGGGGGTTCACCGCCGTGACGGCCAAGCTCGACGCGCTGGACGCCCCGCCGGGTGACGTCGGCGCCGTGCTCAAGCTGGTGGCCACGACGCTCATGTCCACCGTCGGCGGCGCCGCGGGCCCGCTCTACGGCACGGCCTACCTGCGCGCCGCGAAGGTCACCGGGCTGCCCGAGCTCGACAGCGCGGCCGTCGTGGCGCTGCTGGAGGCCGGTCTGGAAGGCATCGTCGTGCGCGGCAAGGCCGCGACCGGCGAGAAGACGATGGTGGACGCGTGGACCCCGGCGGTCGAGGCCGCGGTCGCCGCGGCCGACGCCGGCGCCTCCCCGGCCGCCGTGCTGGCCGCCGCGGCCGAGGCGGCGCGCGCCGGCGCCGAGGCGACGACCCCGCTGGTCGCGACCAAGGGCCGCGCGTCCTACCTGGGCGAGCGCTCGGCCGGGCACCAGGACCCGGGGGCGACGTCCACCGCGCTGATCCTCGAGGCGGCGGCGGCCACGGCCGAGGCGGCCGCATGAGCCCCGCCCCGGTCGCCCTCGTCCTGGTCTCCCACTCGGCGACGCTGGCCGAGGGCGTCCGGGAGCTGGCGGCGCAGATGGCGCCGGACGTGCTGATCCTCGCGGCCGGCGGGGACGGCGCGGGCGGGCTCGGCACGAGCTTCGACCTGGTCGAGGAGGCGCTCGGCGAGGCGACGGCCGACGGCCGGTCCGCCGTCGTGCTCACCGACCTGGGGTCGGCGGTGCTCACCACCGAGTCGGTCCTGGAGTTCCTGGACGAGGACGTCGCCGCCCGGGTGCACCTCGCGGACGCGCCGTTCGTCGAGGCCGCCGTCGCCGCGGGGGTCACCGCGGCCGGCGGGGCGCCGGTCGGCGAGGTGCTCGGCGCCGCCGTCGCCGCGGGCGCGGGGTTCCCGCACGCCGCGGGGCCGGGTGCGGTCGCGCCCGCCGAGGCTCCTGCGGCGCCCGCCGCGGCCGTGCCCGGGCCGCAGCACGCCGGCGACTCCGCCGTGCCGATCACCGCGCACGTCGTCGTGCGCAACCCCATGGGCCTGCACGCGCGCCCGGCGGCGGTGCTCGCCCGGATGATGGCCGGCTTCGACGCGTCGGTGCAGGTCGACGGCGTCAACGGCGCGAGCGTCCTGGAGCTGATGCAGCTCGCCGCGACGCAGGGCCGGACGCTCGAGGTCTCGGCCACCGGGCCGCAGGCGCGGGTCGCGGTCGACGCGTTCGTCGGCGCGGTCGAGGAGGGCTTCGGCGAGGTGTGACGGGCCTCGCACCTCGATTGCCCTGGACAACTCTGCACGCCCTGCAATAATTCAGGACGTGCAAGAAGTCGTGGAGACCGAGGGGCTGCGGGCGCGCAAGAAGCGTGCCCGCCTGGAGGCGTTCGTCGACGCCACCCACCGCCTGGCCGCGGAGCAGGGGCTGGACCGCGTGACGGTCGAGGCCATCTGCGCGGAGGTCGGCGTGAGTGTCCGCACGTTCTTCAACTACTTCGAGTCGAAGGACGACGCCGTGCTCGGCATGGAGCACTGGCGCCTCGACGAGGCCGCCGCGGAGGCGTTCGCGACCGGCGGCCCGACCGGCGACCTGCTCGCGGACATGCAGGCGCTCACCACCAGCGCCCTCGACCACCCGCCGCTCGGCAAGGAGCGGATGGAGCGGGCCTTCGAGCTCGCCAAGGGCCACCCGGAGCTGATGCTCCGGGCCTACACGCACGTCCAGGGCCTGCACGACGAGATCGGCGCCCTGGTCCGGCGCCGGCTCGGCACCGCGGCCGACGAGTCGGCGGTGGCGCTGATCGGCACCCTGCTGCTCGGCCTCGCCCACGCGACGTTCGTCCGCTGGGACACCGCCGGGGGGACCGGTGACGTGCAGGACCACCTGCCGTCGGTCGTCGCCGACCTCACCGCGATCTTCGCGCCGCGCACCTGACCCGCTCCAGCACCCCGCCCGGCCGCGCCCCCGCGTCGCCGG
>NZ_JAANNB010000349.1 GCF_011603975.1 Cellulomonas sp. IC4_254
GCAGCACCCAGCGCGGCCGGCGCCGCCAGGGCCGCGACCCAGAGCAGGTCGGTCGTCACGGCGGCAGCGTCGCACGCGGGGGTCGCAGGTGACGGCGGGCCTGGACGCCCGGGCCCTGGCGGGAGCACCCTGACGTCGACCGTCCCCGGGAGGGCGCGGCCCGTCGACCGCCAGGAGGGGAGCCGGTCGGATGAGCGAGGGGCAGCGGGCGCGCGCGGTCGTCGTGCCGGGGGAGCGCGCGTCGTGGCTGCCGCTGGCGTGCCTGTTCCTCGCGCAGGTGCTGATGGCGTTCAACCTGGCGGCGCTGCCGGTGTCGATCGGCGGCATGGTGGCGGACTTCGACGTCGCGCCGACCGCGGTGAGCGCGACGATCGTCACCTACGGCCTGGCGGTCGCCGGGCTGGTGATGACCGGCGCCAAGGTCGGGCAGCGGGTCGGGTGGGTCCGGGCGTTCCGGGTCGTCGTGGCCTCGTTCGCGGCGTCGAGCGTGCTCATGCTGCTGGCGCCGTCGGTGGGCTGGGCCATCGCGGCCCAGGCGCTCGCGGGCGCGTCGGCGGCGGTGATCGTGCCCTCCCTCGTCGCGCTGATCGCGGCGAGCTACGGCGGGGACCAGCAGGCGACCGCGATCGGGTCGCTCGGCTCGGCGCGGGCGCTCGCGGGGGTCGCGGCGTTCCTCGTCGGGGGCGTGCTGGGCACGTTCGTCGGCTGGCGGCCCGTGTTCGGGGTCGCGCTGGCGCTCGCGGTGGCGGTCCTCCTGCTCAGCGTCCGGCTGCCTCCGGTGCCCGGCGACCCGGCGGTCCGGCTCGACGGCCTCGGTGCCGTGCTGGTCGGCTCGGCCGTGGCGCTGGTGTCGACCGGGTTCCAGAACCTCGACGCCTGGGGGCTGCTGCTCGCCTCGCCGGGGGCGCCGTTCGACGTCGCCGGGGTGTCGCCGGCGCCGGTCCTGGTGGTCGTCGGCGTCGTGCTCGGCCAGACGTTCGTGCGGTGGACGCGGCACCGGGTGGCGACCGGGCGCACCCCGCTGGTCGACCTGTCGGTGCTGGGCTCCCCGCGCGAGCGGGCCGCGGTCTACGCGATGTTCACGGTCGTGGCGCTGGAGGCGGCGCTCAACTTCACCGTGCCGCTCTACATCCAGATCGTGCAGGGGCGCACGCCGCTGGACACCGCGCTCGCGATGATGCCGTTCAACCTCACGGTGTTCGTCGTGGCGACGCTGGTGGTCCGGCTGTACGACCGGTTCCCGCCCCGGACGATCGGCCTGGCGGGGTTCGGGCTGACCACCGTGGCGCTCGTCTGGCTGTCGCTGGTCGTGACCAACAACTGGGAGACGCTGCCGACGATCCTCGGGCTGGTGGTGTTCGGCGTCGGGCAGGGGGCGCTCGTCACGCTGGTGTTCAACGTGCTGGTGACGGCGGCGCCGCGCCGGCTCGCGGGGGACGTGGGGTCGATCCGCGGGACGACGCAGAACCTCGCGTCGGCCGTCGGGACCGCGCTGGTCGGTGCGCTGCTGGTGACGATCCTCGGCGTCGGGGTGGGCCGCGCGGTGCTGGCGCGCCCGGAGCTGCCGCCGTCGCTGGTCGCGCAGGTCGACCTGGACTCCGTCGACTTCGTGAGCAACGACGACCTGCGCGCCGTGCTGTCCCGGACCGACGCCGACCCCGCTCAGGTCGAGGCGGCCGTGGCCGTCAACGAGGAGGTGCGCCTCGACACGCTGCGGCTGGGCCTGCTGGTCCTGGCCGGGCTGAGCGCGACGGCCGCGCTCCCGGCGAGC